>JAIYCD010000015.1 GCA_027488195.1 Acetobacteraceae bacterium
AGCATCCCGCGCGCGACACGCTCCGCGCCGCCCATTTCCCACAGGATATTGGCGTGGATGCGGCCCTTGCCGCCGGACAGCTCGTGCGCGCGCTTCGCCTGCGCGATGGCGCCGTCGATGCCGTAGCGGACCAGCTCCTCGTGGCGGTCGCGCCGCGTCTTGCCGTGATAGAGCTGCGGGATCGGTTTGCCGTCGGCGTCGTAGGAATCGGCATTGACGGCGGAAAACGTGCCCACGCCGCCCGACGCCGCCCAGGCGCCGGACGAATCGCCATTCGACACGGCAACACCCTTGCCGCCTTCCACCAGCGGCAGCACGTCCACGCCGCCCATGCGGATTGCATTGATGGCCTTCAACGAAAGGCGCTCCCCCGGAACCTCGTGACAGCAATATGGCATCGGCCAGGGCCCCTGTGCAGGGCCCCGGCCGTGCGGTTCAGTCGGCCGCTTCGCCGCCGCGGTCGCGGCGCGGACCACGATCACCGCGGTCCCGGCGCTCGCCGCGATCCGGGCGGTCGCCACGATCGCCATCCTCGCGCGGGCGCTTCGCCCCGACCTGGTCGGTGATGTCCGCACCCGTGGCCTGGTCGACCACGCGCATGGACAGCTTCACCTTGCCGCGGTCGTCGAAGCCGATGACCTTGACCTTCACCTGGTCGCCGTCCTTGACCACGTCCGTCGTCTTCTGGACGCGCTCATTGGCGAGTTCGGAGATGTGGACGAGGCCGTCCTTGGCGCCGAGGAAGTTCACGAAGGCGCCGAATTCGGCGGTCTTCACGACCTTGCCATTGTAGATCTTGCCGATCTCGGCTTCCGCGGTGATCCCCTGGATCCAGTCGATCGCCTTCTGCGCCGCCTCGATCGAGGTCGCCGCCACCTTGATGGTGCCGTCGTCGTCGATGTCGATCTTGGTGCCGGTCTGCTCGGTGATCTCGCGGATCACCTTGCCGCCCGACCCGATGACGTCGCGGATCTTGTCCTTGTTGATGTTGATGACCGTGATCCGCGGCGCCGTCGCGGCAACATCGCCGCGCGCCCCGCTGATTCCCTTGGCCATCTCACCCAGGATATGCAGGCGGCCATCCTTCGCCTGGCCCAGCGCGATCTTCATGATCTCGAAGGTGATGGACGTGATCTTGATGTCCATCTGCAGCGCGGTGATGCCGTTCTCCGACCCCGCCACCTTGAAGTCCATGTCGCCCAGGTGGTCTTCGTCACCCAGGATGTCGGACAGCACGGCGAAGCCGCGGTCTTCCTTGATCAGGCCCATCGCGATGCCGGCCACCGGGCGCAGCAGCGGGCAGCCCGCATCCATCAGCGAGAGCGAGGTGCCGCAGACCGTCGCCATCGAGGAGGAGCCGTTGCTCTCCGTGATCTCGGACACCACGCGCATCGTGTAGGGGAACTTGTCCTTCTCCGGCAGCACCGGATGGATCGCGCGCCAGGCGAGCTTGCCATGGCCGATCTCACGCCGGCCGGGCGAGCCCATGCGGCCCGTCTCGTTCACGGAGTAGGGAGGGAAGTTGTAGTGCAGCATGAAGTTCTCGCGGTACTCGCCCGCGAGCGCGTCGATGATCTGCTCATCCTGGCCGGTGCCGAGCGTGGCGACGCAAAGCGCCTGCGTCTCGCCGCGGGTAAACAGCGCCGAGCCATGGGCACGGGGCAGCACGCCCACTTCCGCGAGGATGGAGCGGACGGTCTTGGTGTCGCGGCCATCGATGCGCAGGCCGGTGTCGAGGATGGCGTTGCGGACGACATCCGCTTCCAGCTCCTTCATCAGCCCCTTGGCGGCGGAAACATCGGCGCCCTCGGCTTCCAGCGCGGCGATGACGGCCTTCTTGGCCTCGCCCACGGCCTTCTGGCGGGAGAGCTTCTCGGTGATCTTGTAGGCCTCGGCCATCGGCGCGGTGCCGAGTGCCGAGATGCGGGTCTTCAGCGCGTCCTTGGCGGGGTCGGCCAGCGCCACATCCCAGGGCTCCTTCGCGGCCACTTCGGCCAGCGCGATGATGCCCTGGATGACGGCCTGGAAGCCCTCATGGCCGAACTTCACGGCGCCCAGCATGATGTCTTCGGACAGCTCGGCGGCCTCGGACTCCACCATCAGCACGCCCTCGGCCGTGCCGGCGACCACGAGGTCGAGCTGGGAGAGCTTGCGCTGGGCCGCGGTCGGGTTGAGCACATAGGCGCCGTCGATATAGCCGACGCGCGCGCCGCCCACCGGGCCGAAGAAGGGAATGCCCGAGAGCGTCAGCGCGGCCGAGCAGCCGACGAGGGCCACCATGTCGGGGTCGTTCTCGAGGTCATGGCTGAGGACGGTGGCGATGACCTGAACCTCGTTGCGGAAGCCCTCGGGGAAGAGGGGGCGCAGCGGGCGGTCGATGAGGCGCGAGATCAGCGTCTCGCTCTCGGAGGGGCGGCCTTCGCGCTTGAAGAAGCCGCCGGGGATCTTGCCGGCCGCGAAGGCCTTTTCCTGGTAGTTGACCGTGAGCGGGAAGAAATCCTGGCCCGGCTTCACGCTGCGGGCGCCGACCACGGTGCAGAGCACGATGGTGTCGCCCAGGCGGGCCATGACGGCGCCGTCAGCCTGGCGGGCGATCTTGCCGGTCTCCAGGGTGAGGATCTGTCCGCCCCAGGAGATATCCTTGCGGAAGTAGTTGTCGAACATGCGTCATCCTTCTGCCCCCGGATGGGGGCGTGCTTCTTGCCCCGCGCGGACGCGAGGGCTGTAATTTGCGCCCCGCGCGGACGCGAGGACAATAATTTGCGAAGCGGCAGGAAGGCAGTCCAACCACCGGGGCACCCTTGGGAAGGGAGGCTTCCGGCGTCTCGGGCGACATGGGGGCCGGGGATCTGCACCCCGCGGCGAAGCCATGTGGCCGGAAACGCCGCCAGACCCATCATCCGTTCAGGAGGGCTCGGAGGCTCTGACAACCCGCCGCAAACGCAAGCGGTTTGAACCGCCCTGAGCCATGCCCGGGGCGATTGCCGGCGTTATGGACCGGAATGCGCCCCAGCGCCAGCGTGATTTATGGCCCATCCCGGGCAGGTTTCGCTTGGCCCAAGGTTCCGGCCGGCCAATGATGCCGGGCCTCGAACGAAGGAGCGTATTGCTGGTGAGACGTCTTCTCCTCCTCGCCCTTTCCCTGGCCCCTCTCGCCGCCCCCGCCTGGGCGCAAGCCTGGCCCGACCGGCCGCTGCGTCTCATCGTGCCCTTCGCGCCGGGCGGCGTCACCGACAGCGTCGGCCGCCTGAGCGCCGAGGCGCTGGGGGCGCGCCTCGGCCAATCGGTGGTGGTCGAGAACCGCACCGGCGCGGGCGGCGCGATCGCGGTGGAGGCGGTGGTCCGCAGCCGGCCGGATGGCTACACCCTGCTGACGGCCAGCGCCTCGCAGATGGTGATGCTGCCCGCACTCACCCGCGTGCCCTATGACGCCGCGCGGGACCTGGCGCCGATCTCCATCATCGGGGCCAATCCGCAGGTCTTGGCGGTCTCGGCGCGGATCGGGGTGAATACCCTGCCGGAATTCATGGCATATCTGCGCGCCAATCCGGGGCGGGTGAATTATTCGAGCGGCGGCAACGGCTCCTCCAACCACCTCGCGATGGCGCTGCTGCTGCACCGCGCGGGGGTGACGGCCGAGCATGTGCCCTATCGCGGCGGCGCGCCGGCCATGCAGGCGCTGCTGGCAGGCGATGTGGCGGCCTATTTCGGCAATCCGTCGGACATCATCCCGCACCAGGGGGGCGCCGCGATCCGCGTCATCGCGGTGGCGGGTGCCGAGCGCATGGCGGCGCTGCCGGGCGTGCCCACCGTGGCGGAGCAGGGCTTCCCGGGCTTCCGCGCCGAGACCTGGAACGGCATCGCGGCACCCGCCGGCACGCCCGAACCCGCGATCGCCCGCATGGCGGAGATCCTGGGCGCCGCCTGTGGCGAGGCGCCCTTCCGCGCCGCGCTGGAGCGGATGGGGACGGTGCCGGTCTGCTCCACCCCCGCCGAATTCCGCGCCGCGATGGAGCGGGACGGGCCGCAATGGGCGGAGCTGGTCCGGGTGGCGGGGCTCAAATTGGAGTAGAGCGGGGGCGCCCTACATCCCCAGCGCGCGGCGGTAGAGGTCGAGCAGGGTCTCCTGCTCCTCCACCTCGGCCGGTTCCTGCTTGCGCAGGCGGATGATCTGGCGAACCACCTTCACGTCGAAGCCGGCCGACTTCGCCTCGGCATAGATGTCCTTGATGTCGTCGCCCAGCGCCTTGCGCTCTTCTTCCAGGCGCTCGATGCGGTCCACGATGGAGCGCAGCCGGTCGGCCGCGATGCCGCCCGTGTCGGAATCGGGGGCATCGGCCTGGCGCTTGCGGCTGGCCCGGGCCGCCTGGGCGTCGTCGTCTTCGGTGTCTGACATGCTGTCTCTCGGAAGCGGGATTTCAGGCCCCGGGTGGTAGCGCCTCTACCCGTGCTTGGCCATGGCCGCCCCGAAGGCCGCCTTCTGCTCGGCCGAGGCTTCCTTCTGGTTGGCGGCCTGCCAGGCCTTGTAGTCCATGCCGTAGATGATCTCGCGCGCCGCCGGCGTCTCCAGCGTGGTGCCCGCATCGGCCGCGGCCTCCTGGTACCAGCGGCTCACGCAGTTCCGGCAGAAGCCGGTGAGGTTCATCATGTCGATGTTCTGCACATCCGCGCGCTCGCGCAGATGGGCCACCAGCTTGCGGAAGGCGGCGGCCTCGATCCGGTCGCGCAGGGCGGCGTCGGCGTCGAGCTTGAGTTCGGCTTCGGGCTGGGGAATCGGCATGGTGGGTGCTCCTTGATCCCTGGCTAGATGCGCCCGCACCGGCGGGGCTTCAAGCGGGGCTCAGTCCGCCCGGATATTGCCGTCGCGGATCACCCGCGCCCAGCGCGCCCGGTCCTCGGCGATGCGGGCCTGGAAGGCGGCGGGCGTCATCGGCAGCGGGTCGGAGCCCTGGGCGGACATGCGCTCGCGCAGCAATGGCTTCTCCAGCAGGACGTTCACCTCGCGGTTCATGCGGGTGATGAGCGCCTCGGGCGTGCCGACGGGGGCCGCCATGCCATACCAGCCCACCGCCTCGTAGCCGGGCACGCCCGATTCCGCGACGGTCGGCACATCCGGCACCGCGGGGTGGCGCTGCGCGGTGGTGACGCCGACGGCGCGCACCCGCCCCTCCCGCACATGCGGCAGGGCGAGCGGCAGCGTGTCGCAGAGGATCTGCACGCGGCCGGCGATGGTGTCGGTCAGCGCCGGCCCGCCGCCGCGATAGGGGACGTGCAGGATGTCGAGGCCGGCCATCTGCTTCAGCATCTCGCCGAACAGATGCTGCGCCGTGCCATTGCCGCCCGAGGCATAGGAGAGCTGGCCCGGCCGGGCACGGGCGAGGGCGATCAGCTCCGCCATGTTGTTCACCGGCACGCTGGCATTCACCACGAAGATCGACGGCACGATGGAGACCATCGCGACGGGTGCCAGGTCCCGCGCCGGGTCGAAATTCAGCCGCACCAGCTCGGGCGTGATGGCGAAGGGGCCGGTGCTGGCCAGCAGCCAGGTGTAGCCATCGGGTGTCGCGCGGGCCACGAATTCGCTGCCCACCGCGCCGCCCACGCCGGTTCGGTTCTCGACCACCACGCTTTGCCGCAGCACGCCGGTCAGCTCCTCCGCCATGATGCGGGCGGTAAGGTCGGCGGCACCGCCGGGCGGGAAGGGCGAGATCAGGCGGATCGGGCGGTTCGGCCAGTCGGCCACTTGCGCTTGTGCGGCCAGGGGCAGGCTTGCGGCGGCAAGGGGAAGGTGGCGGCGGCGGATCATGGCGTTCTCCCGGCTTCGCGCAAGCTTCAGCGCGACCTATCCTGACGCCGGCCGCAAGCGGCGGTCAATCAGCGAGGGCGGGCATGACGAAACCCTGGGACCACTTCCTCACCGAGCAGGACCGCGCGGTGCTGGCCAAGGGCCGCTTCGGCCGCCGCATGGGCTTTGGCCGGCGCCCCGCCGTGCTGGTGATCGACGCCCAGCGCTACATGGTGGGCGCGGAGGGGCAGGACCATCTCTACCCGTCGAGCTGCGGCGCGGTGGGGCGCGCGGCCCTGGCGGCGGCGGCGCGGATCGTGCGCGCGGCGCAGGCGGCGGGGGCGCCCTGCGTCTTCACCCGCTTCGCGCTCGACCCTTCGGGCTCCGACATTGGCGTCTATGGCCGCAAGCGCGACCTGCTGGAGAGCCCCAACTGGTGCCTGGAGGGCACCCATGGCGCCGAGCTGGCCGAGGGCATGGAGCCCGGGCCCAATGACCTCGTGCTGGTGAAGAAGAAGCCGAGCGCCTTCCATGGCACGCCGGTGCTGGGCCATCTGCTGGATCGCGGGGTGGACAGCGTGATCGTGCTGGGCGGCGCCACCAGCAATTGCGTGCAGGCGACGGTCTTCGACGCCTCCTCCTTCAATTTGCGCGTCTGCGTGCCGGAGGAGGCGGTGTTCGACCGCATCCCGATCAGCCACGCCATCGCCCTCTTCGACATGGACCGGCAATTCGCCGATGTGGTGCCGATGGCCGAGGTGCTGGACTTCCTGGGTGGGTTGCGCGACGGCAATGCCGGCTAGAATGCCACTCGCACGAGACTGATCGAGGAACCGCGATGCGCCATCTGCTCCTGCTCTGCCTGTTGCTCGCGCCGATCGGCGCTGCCGCGCAGAATCGCCCGGCTGCGGCGCCGCCGCCCCCCGCGCCGGACACCACGGGCGTGCCCGCCTGCAACGAGCAGGTGCGCGACTGGCGCGCCTGCATCGCCGCCTCCAACAAATCGCAGCCGGAGAAGAACACCGCCTATGCCGAGGTGAACCGCTTCATCAATGATGTGCGGAACTCGACAGGCCAGGGCCGCGCCGGCCTGGCCCGCGCCTGCGTGCCCACCAGCGCCGGCTATCGCCGCATGCTGGCCGATGGCAGCTGCGCGCGCGGCCAGACCGGGCTCTATGACGATCTGCGGCAATCGACGGCGCCGCCGCGGCGCTGAGTCGAATCACACGGCGCTGACCTTCACCTTCTTGCCCTCATCCGCCGCGCGCCAGAGATACCAGGCGGCGATGCTGCGCCAGGGCTTCCAGGCCTCGCCGATCGCGGCCAGTTCCTTGGGCTTGGGCTGAACCTCCAGCCCGTTCAGCAGCTTCCAGCCCTCGCGCACGCCGAAATCATCCACCGGCAGGATGTCGGCGCGGCCCAAGGTGAAGATCAGCAGCATCTCCACCGTCCAGCGCCCCACGCCGCGGATGGCGACCAGGCGTTCGATGAGCTCGGCATCGGGGATGCCGGCGGCCTCATCCAGCGTCGGCACCAGGCCGTCGCGTGTCTTGGCGGCGATGTCCTGGATGGCCAGCACCTTGGAGCCGGAAAAGCCGCAGCCGCGCAGCGCCTCGGGCGGCAGCGCGAGCACGAATTCGGCGGGCGGGAAGCCCTCGCCCTCATGCAGGGCGCGGAAGCGGTTCAGCACCGCCTCGGCCGCGCGGCCATGCACCTGCTGGTGCGCGATGGCGCGGATCAGCGCCTCATAGGGCTCGCGCTGCAAGGGCACGAGGGTGCAGGGGCCGATGCGCTTGACCAGCGGCTTCAGAACGGCGTTGCGCGCGAGCTTGCGTTCGGCGGGGGCCCAGTCGGACATGGCGCTACCTCATGAAGATCAGCGCCAATGTGCCACAGAGCATCACCAGCGCGATGGATGGCAGCATCAGCCGCCAGACCTGGACGGGCCGCGTGCCATCGGCGAGCAAGGCGCAGAGCATGGCGGTGCCCGCGATGCTCATCCCCGCGCCGGCGGCACCCGCGAAATTGTGCAGCGCCGGCGCCAGCAGCACCGGCAGCCCCAGCACCTGGCCGAGAGCCGCCTGCACCGGCATCAGCGCGGCATTGGCGCCGACATTGCTGCCCGTGATGAAGCCCGAGGCGAAGCCCAGCGGCACGATGGCATAGGCGGCCCATTCGCCCTTGCCCTCGATCAGCGCGGTGGCCAGCGCCAGCGCGATTCCGCTGCCGGCCAGCCAGCGCCCGAGCGTGACATAGAGCAGCATGGCCAGAGCCGGCTTCTGCGCGCGCTTCAGCGCGGCCATCCCGCGCGCCCACCCGTCGCCCCGCGCCAGCAAGAGCCCGGCCGAGACCAGCCAGAGCACCACGGCCACATGCGTCATCGGGAAGGCCGGCAATTCCGCGAAGGGACGCAGCGCCGGCGGGTCCGGCACCAGCCGCGCGCCGAGCAGGCAAAGCGTCAGCAGGAGATAGGGCCAGCTCATCCTGAGCGCCCCCGCGAGATCACGCGGCGGATCGGCCCGCCAGAGCGCCCAGATGGTGACGCCGCCCGCGGTGACGACGCCGATCACCTCGAAGGGCAGCACCCGGTGCAGCACCACCAGCGAGACGGCGAGCACGGTGAGCATCAGCGCCTGCATCGCCTTCTCGCGCCCGCTCACCACCACGCCGGCGCGGGACTGGAGCCACCACATCACGGGGGCCAGCGCGATGAGCCAGCCGGCATTGGGCCAGGCGGTGAGTGCCACGGCCTCCTGCGCCGGCACGCCCGCCAGCACCGAGCCGAGCGCGGTGCCGGGGCCGAGTCCGCCCCAGGGCACCATCACCAGCCCTTGCAGCGAAAGGGCGATGGCCACCGCCCCGCCGATGCCCATGGCGCGCAGCGCGGCGAGCGCGAAGACCGCGCCGACGGCAAAGCCCGTGACCGATTCCAGGAAGCACCCCATGGGCAGGGTGACGGCGAAGATGCGCGCGGCATTGGCCTCGCGCGCCGCGCCATCGGCGGCCGGCTGCACGGCGGCGTGGAACAGCAACCCGCCCGCCACCACGGCCATGGGCTGCAAGGCCAGGAAGGCGGCGCGCAGGGTGGCATCGCTGAGGAAACCGGCGAGGTTGGCGCCCGCCGGCAGGCTCACCGCGATGGCCGGGACCGCGAGCGCCAGCGCCACGCCGCAGGCGGCCAGCGGCCCGGCCCGCCCGGTGGCCAGCAGCAGCAACAGCGCCAGCAGCGGCGCGGCCTGGAGAAGCAGCGTCACCTTCTGCGCGCCTCGCTGATCGTGATGATGACCGCACCGCTCAGGATGATCAGCGCGCCGAGCCAGGTCCAGCCATCCGGCACCTCGCCGAACAGCACCCAGCCGAAGGCCGCGATGACGACAAGGCGGAGATATTGGAAGGGGGCCACCGCGCTCGCCTCACCCGCGCGCAAAGCCTCGGTCACCAGCCAGATGATGCCGGGCGTCACCAGGCCGAAGACGGCGAGGATCAGCACGTCCATCATCCCGATGGGCTGCCACCCGGCGATGGCGAAGGGCGCCACGCAAAGGCTCGTGATGATGCCGACCCAGGCGAGGACGGTCTGCGTGCTCTCGGTGCGCGAGAGGCTGCGCGAGGTCAGCGTGATGCCGCACCAGGCGAGTGCGGCGCCCAGCGCCACCAGCGCGCCGATCAGCGGGATGTCGGTGCCCGGGCGCAGCATGACGGCGATGCCGATGAAGCCCAGCACCGTGCCGGCCCAGCGCGCCGCATCCACCCGCTCGCCCAGCACGGGCTTCGCCAGGATCGTCGTGAACATGACATTGGTGAAGGAGAGGACGGTGGCGGTGGTGAGGTCGAGAAAGGCGAAGGAGAGGAAATACAGGCCCCAGGTCGCGGCCGAGGAGCCGCCGCGCAGCAGATGCATCCCCGCCCGCCGGGTGCGGAACACGGCCAGGCCGGCCGTCACGATCAGGGGCAGCACCCAGATGAGCTGGCCGATGGAGCGGGCGAAGAGCTGGGTGGTGACGGGGATGCCGCGGTCGCTCATCCAGCGGATGAACAAGGCCTCGATGGCGAAGAGGACGCCGCCCAGCGACATGAGGATCGCGCCCCTGATATTGCCGGGCAGGGCTGCGAAACGGGTTCTCATGCTGGGATGGTGCGGCCGTCCCGCTTGCGAGGCAACGCCCATGGGCGCATTTTCGCCGCCAAAGAGGGAGACCAGGGATGACGGCCTATGATGCCGCTGTGGCGCAATGGCGCAACGACCCCGAGGGATATTGGCTGAAGGCCGCGGAGGGCCTCGCCTGGAGCCGACCGCCGAGCCGTGCGCTGGATGCATCCCAGGGTCTCTTTGGCCGATGGTTCGCGGATGGGGTGCTGAACACCTGCCACAACGCCCTGGACCGCCATGTGGAAGCCGGGCGCGGCGCACAGACCGCGATCATCCATGACAGCCCGATCACCGGCGCGCAGCTGAAGATCTCCTACGCCGAGATGCGCGACCGCACGGCCCGGCTGGCCGGCGCCCTGGCGGCGCGCGGCGTGGCCAAGGGCGACCGCGTGATCATCTACATGCCCATGGTGCCGGAAGCCGCCATCGCCATGCTGGCCTGCGCCCGGCTGGGCGCGATCCATTCCGTCGTCTTCGGCGGCTTCGCGGCGGCGGAACTCGCCGCGCGCATCACGGATGCGACGCCCAAGGCCGTCATCACCGCGAGCTGCGGCCTCGAGCCCGGCCGCGTCATCGCCTACAAGCCGCTGCTGGATGCCGCCATCGGCATGTCCGCGCACAAGCCGGATTTCTGCCTGGTGCTGCAACGCCCGCAGGCGGTGGCCACGATGGTGGCAGGCCGCGACTTCGACTACGCGGCGGAGGAAGCGGCGGGCCAGCCGCATCCTTGCGTGGATGTGGCGGCGACGGATCCGCTCTACATCCTCTACACCAGCGGCACGACCGGAAAGCCCAAGGGCATCGTGCGCGACCATGGCGGGCATGCGGTCGCACTGCATCACTCCATGTCCATGATCTACGGGATGAAGCCCGGCGATGTGTATTGGGCGGCCAGCGATGTCGGCTGGGTCGTGGGGCATTCCTACATCGTCTATGCGCCACTGCTGGCGCGCTGCACGAGCGTGCTGTTCGAGGGCAAGCCGGTGGGCACGCCCGATGCCGGCACCGTCTGGCGTGTCTGCGCCGAGCATGGCGTGAAGCTGCTCTTC
>JAIYCD010000055.1 GCA_027488195.1 Acetobacteraceae bacterium
ATGCTGGAGCCCCTGTTCCGCTGCAACCTGGCCTGCGCCGGCTGCGGCAAGATCGACTACCCGGACGAGATCCTGAACAAGCGCCTTTCCGTCGCGGAATGCCTGGAAGCCTCGCTCGAATGCGGCGCGCCGGTGGTGGCGATCGCGGGCGGCGAGCCGCTGCTGCACAAGGAAATGCCGCAGATCGTGGAAGGCCTGCTGGCCCAGGGCCGCATCGTCATCCTCTGCACCAATGCCCTCCTGCTCGAGAAGCGCATGGAGGCCTACAAGCCGCATCCGCGCTTCATCTGGGACATCCACCTGGACGGCGACAAGGCGCAGCATGACTGGGCCGTCAGCCAGGAAGGCGTCTATGACCGCGCGGTCGAGGCGCTGAAGAAGGTGCGCGATGCGGGCTTCCGCACCGCCATCAACTGCACCCTCTTCAACAATGCCGATGCCGAGCGCACCGCGAAATTCTTCGACGACGTCACCGCGATGGGCGTGGACAACATCATGCTCTCGCCCGGCTACGCCTATGAGCGCGCGCCCGACCAGAAGCACTTCCTGAACCGCCAGAAGACCAAGGAACTCTTCCGCGACGTGTTCTCGCGGAACAAGGGCACGACGAAGTGGCGCATGGGCAACTCGCCCCTGTTCCTCGATTTCCTGGCCGGCAACCAGACCTATCACTGCACCCCCTGGGGCAACCCCACGCGCAACGTCTTCGGCTGGCAGCGCCCCTGCTACCTGCTGGGCGAGGGCTACGCCAAGACCTTCGCCGAGCTCATGGAAACCACCGACTGGGACAAGTACGGCGTCGGCAATTACGAGAAATGCGCCGACTGCATGGTCCATTCCGGCTTCGAGGCGACAGCCGCGCTTGATGCCATCAAGCGCCCCTGGAAGGCCGTCGCCGCCCAGCTGCGCGGCCCCCGCACCGAGGGCCCGATGGCGCCCGAGATCGACCTCTCGAAGCAGCGCCCCGCCGAGTACGTGTTCTCCGCCCATGTGCAGAAGGCGATGGGCGAGATGGCGCATGAAGCCCCCCGCAAGGGTGCGAAGCATGGCGACACCGCCAAGCCGGTTGCAGCTGCGGAATAATTTTCCTGGGCACTGGAAAACGGGCCCCCGTTCTGGCTAGCGTGGTCGGCAGTTCACGCAACCAGAACGGTCGCCGGAGTAGCCTTGCCCCGTTTTCTGCTCGCCCTCCTCGCGACCACCTGTCTGATCAGCGCGCAGGCCCAGGCCCAAGGGGGCGCCGGGGGTGGCGGGATGGGCGGTGCGGGCGGCCTCAACAGCAATTTTTCCAACGGTAATCCCGGCGCCGATGACGCGGCCCTGGGCGGCGGTGGCGGCGGCGCGGGCGATACCGGCGGGGCGGGCGGCAATGGCGATGGGCCAGGCGGCGCGGGTGGCGGCGGGCCCGGGGCCTCGGGCGCCAACGGGACGGATGGCGTGACGTCCGGCGCCGGCGGCGGCGGAGGTGCGCATGGCCTGGTTGATTCCCTCCTGCCCACCGGCCCGCTGACCGGCGGAGCCGGCGGCGCGGGCGGGGCCGCGAGTGATCCGGGCGGCGGTGGCGGCGGCGGTGGCGCAGGCGGCGCGGGCCTCGTTTTCACGGCGCTGGGCAATGCCGGCACCCTCTTCGACACCGTGACGGGCGGCGCGGGCGGGGCCGGGGGCGCGGCACCCTTCGGCCAGCCGGGCCTGGGCGGGCAGGGCGGGGCCGGCATTGTCTTCACCTGGACCGACGGCGTGACCCTCTCGATCCAAGCCAATGTGACGGGCGGCGCTGGCGGCGGCCCCGGGGGCGTCGGCATCCGGGGCGAGGGGCTCTCCATCACTCTGGGCGCCACCCTCTCGGGCGGCCTCGGCGGCGATGGGATTCGGGCCGCGGCGCTCGACCTCGCCGGCGGCACCAACCTGCTCTCCATCGGGGCGACCGGCGTGGTGCAGGGCGGGATCACGCTGGGCGGCTTCGCGGCACTGGAATTCGCCCAATCCACCGATGCCAGCCTGGCCGACGGGATCACCGGCCTGGGCTCGATCAGCAAGACCGGCACGGGGACGCTCACGCTGAACGCCGCCGGCAGCTTTTCATCCGGCACCAGCATCCAGGGCGGTACGCTGGTGCTGGGCGATGCGGGGGCCATTGGAAGCGGCACGATCATCATCGGCGATGCGACGCTGCGGGCCGCGGTGGATGCGACGCTCGGGCAGGATATCCGCGTGACCGCGGGCACCAGCGCCACCATCGCGGCCGCCACGGGCGCCACGCTGACGCTGACGGGCGGCCTCACGACCGGGGCCAATTCCACCCTTACCCTGGGTGCGACAGGAGCGGCCGGCGACATCGTGGCCGCCTTTTCAAGCGTGGACATGACGGACCTCGCCACCACCTCCCTCGTCATCGCGGCGGGGCGCGTGACCGCGGGCGATTTCGGCTTCAATGACCTCACGGCGAACGCCGCCAGCACGACGATCCGCGCCGGTGCCACGCTCGACCTCGATGGCCGGCTCAGCACCATCGCCAATCTCCAGGGCGCGGGCACGCTCACCAACACCAACCTGATCCGCCTCGGCGAGGGCAGCTTCGCGGGCGCCATCAGCGGCACGGCCGATCTCGAGAAATTCGGCGCGGGCACGCTGACGCTGACGGGCGCCAACACCTATTCCGGCGCCACCGAGATCAGCCGCGGCACGCTCCGCATCGGCGATGGCGGCACCGCCGGCACGCTGGGCGGCGGCGCGGTCACCAATGACGGGGCGCTGATCTTCAACCGCAGCGATGCGCTGACCGTCGCCAACGCCATCTCGGGCAGCGGCAGCGTGACGCAGGCGGGCAGCAGCGTGCTCACGCTCACCGCCGCCAACACCTATGCGGGCGGCACCACCATCAGCGCCGGCACGCTGGCGCTGGGCCAGATCGGCGCGATCGGCACGAGCGATGTCACCCTCACGGGCGGCACCTTGCGCTCCAATGTCACAGGCAGCCTCGGCAATGCCGTCCTGATCACCGATGGTGCTACAGGCGGCATCGCGGCCGCGGCGGGCGAGACGCTGACGCTGACCGGCGCGCTCTCCATGCGGCCGGGCGCAACGCTGGTCATCGGCTCTGCCACCGAGACCGGCCGCGTGGTGGCGAGCTTCGCCTCGGCCGATCTCTTCTCGCCAGGGACGCTGGCGCTCAACATCGCGGGCGGCACGCTGCAGGCGGGGAACCTGGTCCTGAACCAGCTCACCCAAGGGGCGGCCAGCGTGACGATCGCGGCCGGCGCCACGCTGGATTTCGGGGGCTTCATCGGGACCATCGGCAATCTGCGCGGGGCGGGCACTCTGACCGGCACGGCCGCGACGCAGCTCTCCTCGGGCGACTTCTCGGGCGTCATCGCGGGCAGTGGCGGCTTCGACAAGGTGGGCGGCGGCACGCTCATCCTTTCGGGCGCCAACACCTATTCGGGCACGACGACGATCAGCCAGGGCACGCTGCGCATCGAAGGGACGGGTCGGCTGAGCGGCGGCGGCATCACCAACAACGCGGCGCTGGTCTTCGCCCGGAATGACAGCGTGACGCTGGCCAATGCCATCTCGGGCTCGGGCACGCTGACACAGGCGGGCAGCGGCACGCTGATCCTGACGGGCGCCAACACCCAGACGGGCCAGACCACCATCAATGTCGGCGGTACGATCCAGGTGGGCGATGGCGGCACCTCGGGGCAGATCAGCGGCGGTGCGGTCCTGAACAACGGTGCGCTGGTGGTGAATCGCGGCGATGCGGTGACGCTGGCCAATGCGATCTCGGGTACGGGCACGCTCACGCAGGCGGGCGTCGGCACGCTCACCCTGACAGGGGCGAACAGCTATTCGGGCCTCACCACGATCAACACGGGCACGACGCTGCGGGTGGAGGGCACGGGCACGCTCGGCACGGGCGGCGTGGTCAATGACGGCGCGCTGGTTTTCGCGCGCGCGGGCGCCGTCACGCTGGCGGGCAACCTCTCCGGCACGGGCAGCTTGACGCAGGCGGGCAGCGGCACGCTGACGCTCGCGGGGGCGGCCACGCATACCGGCGGCACCAGCATCGGCGCGGGCGGTACGCTGCGCGTCACCGGCAGCCTCGCGGGCGATGTCGCCAATGCGGGCGCGCTCAGCTTCGCCCGCGCCGATGCCGTCACCTATGCGGGCGTGGTCTCGGGTGCGGGCACGCTGACCCAGGCCGGCACGGGCACGCTGACGCTGACCGGGGCCAACACGCATACGGGCGGCACCACCATCAGCGCGGGCACGCTCAGCATCGGCGGCGGCGGGACGACGGGCTCTGTCACCGGCAACGTCACGAACAATGGCGCGCTGGTCTTCAACCGCAGCGACAATGTGACCTTCGGCGGCGTGGTCTCGGGAACGGGCAGCCTGACGCAGGCGGGGGGCGGCGCGCTGACGCTCACGGGCGCCAACACCCACACGGGCGGCACGACCGTCGCGGCCGGCACTCTGGCCGTCGCGGCCGGTGGCAGCCTCTCCAGCAACGCCACGGTCACGGTCGGCCCGGAGGGGACGCTGATCTACGAGAGCGGCACGAATGCGGGCAACAACACGCATGTGGTGCAGGGCGGCTCGGGCGTGCATGCGAATGCCGGCAGGCTGCGCTTCCTCGGCACGGCGAGCGCCGGCACCGGCACCTACACCAACGCCGCGAGCACCGGCACACCATCCGGCAGCTCGATCAGCTTCGAGGGAAGCAGCACGGCGGGGACGGCCACCCTCATCAACGCGGTGCGGCCCGCGGGCTTGGTCGCTGCCTCGGTGCTGCTCTTCCGCGACCAGTCGAGCATGGGGGCGTCCACCATCATCAGCGAAGGCGGGGGCATCTCCCAGTCGACCGGCAACCGGGTGGACATGCAGGACGACGCCACAGCCGGCACGGCCAGCATCACCCTGGGCGGCAATAACCGCCTTGGGCCCGGTTCCTCGATGACGCTCGCCGGCCGTGCCACGGCCGCGGCCGCCACGATCCGGATCGGGGCCGCCGAGGCACCAGGGTCCGCTGGCGCGGCCGGCGGCGCCGAACTCATTTTCCGGGAGGACAGCACCGCGGGCACGGCGCGCATCACGGCCGAGGGCGGCAGCGAGGGCAGGAGCGGCGGCCTCGTCCAGTTCCGTGGCACCCAGGACGCGGCGCAGGCCAGCATCCGGATCGAGGGTAACGCCACGCTCGACCTGCGTCCGTTTCAGGGCACCTCCTTCCGCCTCGCCTCGCTCTCGGGCGACGGCAATGTCGCCTTGGACAGCAAGGAGCTGCGCCTGGGCGGAACCAACGCCGACATGCTCTTCGGCGGTGTGGTCGGCAGCGATAGCCTGGGCGGCACGCTGACAAAGGACGGCACGGGCACGCTCACGCTGAGCGGCGCGAACCGCCTGGCGGCCGCCAACATCTCGGGCGGGATGCTGCGCCTCGGCGAGGGTGGCTCCCTCGGTGCCGCGCCGATCGCCATCGCCGCCGGCGCGTGGCTGGAGGTGGCGCGCAGCGACAGCCTGACCCTCGCGCAGGTGATCTCGGGTGCGGGCGGGCTGCGCCAGATCGGCAGCGGCACCACCATCCTCACCGACGCCAACACCTACTCGGGCGGCACCACCATCAGCGCCGGCACGCTGGAACTGGGCCCCGGCGGCGCGCTCGGCAGTGGCGCCGTCGTGAACAACGCGACGCTCGCCATCAATCGCGCCGATGCCGTCACCCTCGCCAACGCCATCTCCGGCACGGGCGTGCTGCGCCAGATCGGCACCGGCACCACCACGCTCACCGGTGCCAACAGCTACAGCGGCGGCACGGTGATCGCGGCGGGCGCGCTCGCCGTCGCTTCGGATGGAAATCTGGGCGCGGCGAGTGCCCGCCTGACGCTGGCCGGCGGCACGCTCGCCACCAGTGCGAGCTTCACCTCGGCCCGGCCGGTGACGCTGGAGGGCGCGGGCGGCGGCTTCGCTCCGGCCCCGGGCGTCACGCTCACGCTGTCGGGGGGCATCGGCGGCGCTGGCGGGCTTTCCATGGGCGGGGCGGGGACGCTGCTTCTCGCGGCAGCCAGCACCTATGCCGGGCCGACGGCCGTCCATGCGGGAAGCCTGGTCCTGGGGCCGGGCGGCACACTGGGCGTGGGCCCGCTCACGGTCGCGGCCGGCGCCCTGCTCGATGCATCAGGGGCCGCAGGGCCGGGCGTCTCCGTCGCATCGCTGGCGGGGCAGGGGCTCGTGCGGATCGGTGGTCGCAACCTCACCCTCACCGCGGGCGGCACGAGCTTCGGCGGCACGCTGACCGATGCCGGGGCCGGCGGCGCTTTGACGCTGGCGGGCGGCATCACCAGTCTCGATGGGAGTGCCAGCTATACGGGCCGTACGCTGATCCAGGGCGCCACGCTGGTGTTGAACGGCGCGCTCGACGGCACGTCAGAGGTCGTGATCAACCAGGGGCGCCTCGTCGTGAACGGCACGTTGCGCGGCCCCTCCGCGGTGACGCTGAATGGCGGCGCGCTGGTCGTGAACGGCAGCATCGGCGCGGCCAATGTCGTCATCAATGGCGGCACGCTGGGCGGGACTGGGGCGCTGCCCGGCGTGGCGGTCGCGAGTGGCGCGACGCTGGCGCCGGGCAATTCGATCGGCACGATCCATCTGGGCAGCCTGTTGCTGGCGGCCGGTTCCACCACCGCGATCGAGGTACAGGGCACGCTGATTGACCGCATCAATGTGGCGGGCAATGCGAGGCTGGGCGGTACGCTGCAATTGCTGCCGCTGGGTGGGCCCTACAATTTCAACACGCCCTACATCATCATCCAGGCGGGCAGCGTCAGCGGCGAGTTCGCATCCGTCACGACCAGCGGCAGCTTTGGCGCGGGCGTAAGCCCGAGCGTGACCGTCACCGGCACGCAAGTGCTGCTCGCCATCACGCCGGCGATCCTGGTGCCCACGCCGCCGGTGGTGCCCACCCCGGCGCCGGGCGTCCCGGGCTTCCTGACCTACAACCTGCGGTCCACGGCCGGCGCGCTGGACAATGCGAACCGCGCGGGCGGGAATCTCAGCCCCTTCTTCAACGTTTACAACCAGCCGGCCCGGACGATCGGCCTCGCGGTCAACCAGCTCTCGGGCGAGATCGCGACCAGCACGGGCGCCATGGGCCTCGCCTCGGGCGAGCAGTTCCTGGCGACCCTGCTCGATCCGATGGGTGTGGGCCGCGAGAGCATGATGGGCGGCCGCCTGCGCCCCGGTGGCGACGGCGATGGCAGCATGCCGAACGCCAAGCGCCACGCCGTCTGGGGCGCCGCGACCGGCGCCCATAACCGGACGACCGGCGATGCCCAGGACGGCTCGGCCAGCCGCACGGCCCGCATGGCGGGCTTCGCGCTGGGCTTCGATCATCTGATCGGGGCGGCGAGCATGGCGGGTGTCGCCGTCGCGGTGGGCGAGGGCAGCGCCTCGCTCGCCAGTGGGCAGGGCAGTTCCACCGCCAATTTCGGTCAGCTCGGCGCCTATGGCACGACGCGGGTGGGCAGCTTCACCTTCTCGGGCGCGGGCGCCTTCACCTTCATGGATGTGGACACCAGGCGCACACAGTATTTCCTGAACGGCGACCAGCAGCGGGCGGGGTTTGGCGCGCAGGTCTATTCGCTCAGGGCCGAGGCGCGGCAGGACGGCATGGCGTTCGGCGGTGGCTTCAGGGGGCAGCCGGTCGCGGCCCTGCAATGGCAGCAGGTGAACAACCAGGGCTACACCGAGAGCAGCCTGGTGACGGGCACGGGCACGGGTGTGACGGTGGGCGGGCAGAGCCAGACGTCGCTGCGCAGCGAATTGGGCGTGCAGGTGGCTGGCACGGTACAGCTGGGTTCCGTGCCGGTGCAGGGTTATGCGCGGGCCTCCTGGGCCTACTACATGACGCGCGATGCCTCGATGGCGGTGGGCTTTGCGACGCTGCCCAATGCGGGCTTCACAGTGCGGGGTGCGCGGCCTGATGCGAATGCGGCGCTGCTTTCGGGCGGGCTCGAGATGCCGATCGCGCCGGGGCTGAGCCTGGGCGCGCGGGTGGATAGCGAGTTCTCGGGAAATGTCACGCAGGTGGCCGGCACGGCGAGGCTGCGCTTCGCCTTTTGACGGCGCGGCCCGCACGTGGGAGGACTGCCCGTGTGAGCGAGCCCTGGCAGAATTTCGACCCGGCACCCGACCCTGGCCCACCCTTTGCCGATCGCTACCCGGCCCGCATGCCTGATGGCCGCATCCTTCATTTGCCCATCCGTCCCATCGGCGTGGCCG
The DNA here is from genome assembly GCA_027488195.1 of Acetobacteraceae bacterium. GTDB lineage: Bacteria > Pseudomonadota > Alphaproteobacteria > Acetobacterales > Acetobacteraceae > Roseococcus. Next base: position 8,275 of record JAIYCD010000055.1, read on the forward strand.
GGCTGATCGCGACGCAGGCGAGCTTCCCCGTGGTGCGGGCGCTGGTCGGCTGGATGGCGGAGGCGGCGGCCCCGCTCGGCGCGGACATGGTGCTGGGGCTGCCCACGCTCGGCCATGTCTTCGCCCCCCTGCTCGCCGAGCGCCTCGGTCATGCCAACTGGGTCGCGGCCGGTTATTCGCGCAAGCTCTGGTACGAGGAGCGCCTCAGCGTTCCCATGCGCTCCATCACCACCACGGCCGAGCGCCGCCTCTGGCTCGACCCGCGCATGCTGCCGCGCCTCGCCGGACAGCGCGTGCTGCTGGTGGATGACGTGATCTCCAGCGGTTCCTCGGCGCGGGCCGGCCTTGCGTTGCTGGCGGCGGCCGGCATCCGCCCCGTCGGGCTATGCGTGGCGATGGTCCAGACGCGCGCCTGGGCCACCGATTGGCCGGGCGATATTCCCGTGATCAGCGTCTGCGAGACGCCGGCCTTGCGGCAGGAGGCTGGGGGCTGGTGGCCATCCCCGGCCTGATCAGCGAAGCGCCGACAGCAAGGGGGCCAGCGCCAGCAGGCCCAGGGCGATCATGATCGCGTAGGCGATGATGCTGCCCCAGTTCGGGGTACGCCGCTTGCCGCCTTTCGGCGGCCTTGGGGAAAGAGCCATGGGTCGGTCCTGTCTTGGCCATCGTCGTCTGCAAACCGAAGGTGTTGCTATCACCTCGCGCGTTCCGCGCTCAAGAATCATGCCAAAGACTCATCTTTATCACCATGCGGTCGGGCGCCGCACCGCACGGCCCCGTTTCCAAGCGCGTCGGAACCGCTAAGCTTCCCTTTGCCGCCAGGAGAGACACCATGCGCCCGAATTCCCTGCACGCCGCCGACATCGCGCATTTCGTGCATCAGCAGACCGATCTCGCCGATCACAATCAGCACGGCGCCGTGCTCATGGCGCGCGGCGAGGGGGTGCATGTCTTCGACACGGAAGGGCGCGAATACATCGAGGCGATGGCCGGCCTTTGGTGCGCCTCGCTCGGCTTCTCGGAGAAGCGGCTGGCGGATGCGGCCTACAAGCAGCTGCTGGCGCTGCCCTATTACCATACCTTCTTCCAGAAGGGGCATGAGCCGGCCGTGCGCCTCGCCGAGAAGCTGATCGAACTCGCCCCCGCGGGCCTGACCCACGTGCTGTTCCAGTGCTCGGGCAGTGAGGCGAATGACGCGGCGATCAAGCTGATCTGGTACTATAACAACCAGCGCGGCAAGCCCGCGAAGAAGAAGTTGATCGGCCGCATCCGCGGCTATCACGGCAACACGGTCGCGACCGCCTCGCTCTCCGGCCAGCCGCACATGCAGGCCGATTTCGACCTGCCGCTGGGCGACCGCTTCCTGCATGTGTCGAACCCCAACTACTACCGCGCCCATGAGCCGGGCGAGACGGAGCTGCAATTCTCGCAGCGGATGGCGGCCGAACTCGAGGCGCTGATCGAGCGCGAGGGCGCCGACACCATCGCGGCCTTCTTCGCCGAGCCCGTGCAGGGCGGCGGCGGCGCCATCACCCCGCCCGAGGGCTATTTCCAGGCCATCCAGCCCATCCTGAAGAAACACGACATCCTCTTCGTGGCGGATGAGGTGATCTGCGGCTTCGGCCGCACCGGGCACATGTGGGGCTGCGACACCTATGGCATCACGCCCGACATCATCACCTGCGCGAAGCAGCTGACGGCCGCCTACCAGCCGCTCTCGGCCACACTGATCTCGGCGCCCATCCATGAGGCGCTGATCCAGGGCTCGAAGAAGCATGGCAGCTTCGGCCACGGCTTCACCTATGGTGGGCATCCGGTGGCCTGCGCGGTCGGCCTCGAGACGCTCGCCATCTATGCCGAACGGGACATGGTGGGCCATGTGCAGCGCGTGGCCCCCGCCTTCCTCAATGGCCTCGCCGCCTTCCGCGACCACCCGCTGGTGGGCGATGTGCGGGGCGTGGGCCTCATCGCCGGCGTCGAGCTGATGGCCGACAAGACGACGCGCACGCCTTTCGAACCGAGCCGCAAGATCGGCCTCCTCGTGCAGCAGAAATGCCATGAGGCGGGGCTCGTCGTGCGGGCCATCGGCGACCGCATCGCCTTCACGCCGCCGCTCATCATGACCGAGGCCGAGATCGCGCTGATGTGCCGCCGCTTCGGCCAGGGGCTGGATGCCGCCTGGATGGCGATGCGCGAGGAGGCAGCGGTCCCCGCCTGAATTCATCGCCGATCTTCATTGGCCGCTAACTCCTGCCAGTGAATTTCGGCGCATGAAGAACCTCCTCCAGCGCCTCGCTCAGCTCAGCCTCGCCACCCGCATCGCGGCCGCGGGGCTCCTTGCCATCGCTTGTGCTGTCATCGGCCTGCAGGCCTGGTCGTTCCAGCGCTTCCACGCGATGGAAGCCGAGCGCCTGGCCCAGCGCCTGGAGCGTGATCTCCAGCTGCTGGATACGGCCACGGCCCAGCTCTCGGGCGGGGCGCCTTGGCGCCTGACCGAGGGCGGCCAGCTCGCGCGTGGCGATTTCGTGCTGGAGGGCGCGAACGCCCTGGTGGACATGGTCTCCCGCGCGGGCGGCGGGGTCGCCACCATCTTCAAGGGCGATGAGCGCGTGGCCACCAGCGTGGTCCGGCCGGACGGCACGCGAGCCACCGGCACGCGCCTCGCGCCGGGGCCGGCGCATACGGCGGCCATCAGCCAGGGCCAGACCTACCGTGGCGAGAATGTCATCCTCGGCACCAACCACCTCACCATCTATCAGCCCATCCGCGATGCCGCGGGCCGTCAGATCGGTGTGCTTTTTGCCGGCCAGTCCCTGGCCGCCCTCGCCGCGAAGGAGGCCGCCATGCGGCGCGATGGCCTGCTCGCGGCGCTGGCGGCTGTGCTGCTGGTGGGGTTGCCCGGCTGGTGGCTGATCCACCGCATCCTGCGCCCGATGGGCGAGCTGGGCGCGAGCGTCGGCCGCATCACGACGGGCGAGCTGGACGCTGCCGTGCCGCATCTCGGCCGCCGGGACGAGCTGGGCGGGATGGCGCGCGCCATCGAGACGCTGCGGCAATCCCGCCTCGAGACCCGCGCCGCGCGCGCCGAGAGCGAGCAGGAGCGCGGCCGCATCGAACTCGCCCGGCGCGAGGCGGCGCTCGCCAATGCCGCGGCGCTGGAGGCGGCCCTGGCCGAAGCCTCGGCCAAGCTGGGTGAGCGCGCCTCGCTCACGCTGGCCGCCGCCAGCCGCCTCTCCGACGTCGCCGAGCGCGCCACGGGCCAGGCGCGCCTCCTGGGCGCGGGCTCCGAGCAAGCGACGGCCAATGTCCAGTCGGTGGCGGCCGCCGCCGAGGAGCTGGCCGGCTCCATCGCCGAGATCACCCGCCAGGTGACGGAGGCGTCAGGCATCGCAGACCGGGCGCTGACCCAGGCGCAGCAGACGGATGCAACGGTGCGCGGCCTCTCCAGCGCGGCCCAGCGCATCGGCGAGGTGGTGCGTCTGATCGAGTCCATTGCCTCCCAGACCAACCTGCTGGCGCTGAACGCGACGATCGAGGCCGCACGGGCGGGCGATGCCGGCAAGGGCTTCGCCGTGGTGGCGGGCGAGGTGAAGAGCCTGGCGCTCCAGACCGGCAAGGCGACCGAGGAGATCGCAAGCCAGATCAGCGCCATCCAGGCGACGACGGAGGGCGCGGCGCAGGCCATTGGCGGCATCGGCCAGACCATCCAGGAATTGCATGCGATATCCGCCGCTATCGCCGACGGCATGGCCCAGCAGGGCGAGGCGACGCGCGAGATCGCCCGCGGCGTGGCCCAGGCGGCCGCGGCGACCGATGGCGTCTCCGGCGGCGCGCATGCGCTGAGTGGCGAAGTGGCCGAGACCGACAACGCCGCGCGGGAGCTGCGCGGCCTGGCCGGCGAGCTCGATGCCTCCGGCCGCTTCCTGAGGGAGGAGGTCACGGCGCTCGCCGCACGCCAGCGGCAGGCCTGACGCAGACTTCAGCGTTACCTTTTCGCCCCCCCCCCGCGAAGCAGAGGGCACCGCGCATCTTCTGCAAGCGGGGGTGGCGCCCTATGTGTGGGCGGCAAGAGGGAGGTCTCGATGATGGAATACGCAACGCTGGGCGGTGGCTGCTTTTGGTGCCTCGACGCCGCCTACCGGGATGTCGCCGGCGTGCACGAGGTCGTCTCCGGCTATGCCGGCGGACACGCGGTGAATCCCACCTATGAGCAGGTCTGCGCCAAGCGCACCGGCCATGCCGAAGTGGTGCGCATCGCCTTCGACCCGGCCGTGGTCAGCTATGCCGACCTGCTGCGGATGTTCTTCACCCTGCACGACCCCACGACGAAGGACCGCCAGGGGGCCGATGTCGGCCCGCAATACCGCTCCATCATCCTGACCGAGACGCCCGAGCAGGTTGCGGTCGCGCAGGTCGTGATGGATGAGGTGACGGCGGCCGGCATCTGGGGCGCACCCCTGGTGACGGAGCTGGTTCCTGCCGGCGCCTTTTATGCCGCCGAGCCCGAGCACCAGAATTATTTCGCTCTCAACCCCTGGTCCGGCTATTGCCGCGCCGTCATCGCGCCGAAGGTCACCAAGTTCCGCAAGAGCTTCGCCGCCCGTCTGAACCGTGCCCCTGTCTCCGGCATGGGGGCCTGAGCCATGTTCTTCGGCAAGAAGACCGGGACGACCGATTTCCCCATCCAGCGCAGCGAGGCGGAGTGGCGCGCCGCCCTCTCGCCCGCCGCCTACAAGGTGCTGCGCGAGCACGGCACGGAGCGCGCGGGCACCTCGCCGCTCAATGCCGAGAAGCGGGCCGGCATCTTTCATTGCGCGGGCTGCGACACCCCGCTGTTCGATGCGGAAACGAAGTTCGAGAGCGGCACCGGCTGGCCCTCCTTCACCAGCCCCATCCCCGGCAATGTGGGCGAGAGCGAGGATAGCAGCTTCTTCATGCGCCGGACCGAAGTGCATTGCGCGGCCTGCGGCGGTCATCTGGGCCACGTCTTCCCCGATGGGCCGGAGCCCACGGGGCTGCGCTACTGCATGAATGGTGTTTCGCTGCATTTCAAGCCGGAGTAATTCTTGGCGAGCGGTCGCATCGTCTTGAAATTGTCGGGTTTCATGGGTTAAGTGCGTTTGTAACCTTTTGGCTCGAAAGCCTCGCTTCCATGTGGCGCGCCGCACTTCTCCTTCTTCTGACCGCCACGCTCCCGGCGCGGGCCGATACGGTCTTCGTGCTCAACTCCGCTGACGCCTCCATCTCGGTGCTGGATGCGGTGACGCGCACGGAAACGCGCCGCATCCCGCTGCTGCGGGAGGCGCATCACCTCGTCGTCAGCCCTGACGGGCAGAACCTCGTGATCGGCGACAGCGGCGGCAATGAGCTGTTCTTCCTCGACCCGCAAAGTGGCGAGATCCGCCGGCGGGAGCGGATCAGCAATCCCTACCACCTCGAATACAGCCCTGATGGGCGATACCTCGTCATCGCCTCGCTGCGGCGGGACCAGATCGACATTTATGACGCGGTGACGCTCTCGCTCCTGCAACGCTTCCGCCAGCCCGACAAGCCGAGCCACGTCGCCTTCAGCCCGGATAGCCGCTTCGTCTATGTCACGCTGCAAGGCACCGGCCAGGTCGCGGCCGTGGACATGGAGACGCGCAGCACCGCCTGGATCCAGGATGTGGGGCCCGAGCCCGCGGGCATCATCTGGCATCGGGGCCGCCTCCTGATCGGCCTGATGGGCCGCACCGACTTCGTGACGCTCGACCCCGCGACGCGGGAGGTGCGCACTGCCTTCCAGGTTGGGCGCGGCGCGCATAATGTCTTCCCCGCGCCGGATGGCCGCACCCTCTACGCCACCTCCCGCGTGGACAGTCGCATCGCCGAGGTGGATGCCGCGACCCTTGAAGTCCGGCGCGTTTTCGAAGTGCCGGGCGGGCCGGACTGCATCGCCTTCGACTCCGATGGCCGCATCTACGCCACGCTGCGCTGGATCGGCCGCGTCCTCGTGCTCGACCCCGTGAGCGGCGAGCAGGCGCAGATCCGCGTGGGGCGCAGCCCGCACGGCATTTTCGTGATGCCGCGCCGCCCGGGCCTCGGCGCCGATTTCGCCTTCGCCGCGCCCGGCGCGGTCAGCGGCAGCCGACCCTTGCCGCAACCGGTGGTCGGCGGCGGCACGATCGCGCGCGTGGCCCCGGCCCAGGCCGTGCCTCCCACCCCCGCGGCGACCACGGCCCGTCAGGACGGCGAAGTGGCGGTGCGCGTGAATGCGGGCCACCCGGCCAGCTACCCGGCCCGGCCCTCGCTGCGCTGACCATGCTCTCACGCCGCGCCGTCGCGATGGGCGCCCTGGCCTTGGGCGCCAACCCCGCGGCCGCGCAATTGGCCCGGCCGCCCATTGCGCGCGGCTGCGCCGGCACGCTCTACCTCACCATCGACACCGGCTGGTCGCGCGAGGCGGAGATCATCGCCGCCAGCATGGCCCGGCACGGCGTGCGCGCGACCCTCTTCGTGGCGAATGAGCCGACGCATCGCGGCGACCGCAACCTCGATGCCGCCTGGGCGCCCTTCTGGCGGGCGCGCGCGGCCGAGGGCCATGTCTTCGCGAGCCACACCTGGCGCCACTGGTACTTCCGCGGCGATCCAGCCCCGGGCCGCGTCACCTATGCCTCGCGCGGGCGGGAGGGGCAGGAGATGCTGGACCAGGCGGCCCTCTGCGCCGAACTGGCCCGCCCCATCGAGGCCCTGCGCGCCATGGTGCCCGAGGCGAGCGTGCTGCCACTTTGGCGGGCGCCCGGCGGCATCGTCACACCCGGCGCGGCGCGGATGGCGGCGGCTTGCGGCTTGCGCCACCAGGGCTGGACCGCCCATGGCTTCCTGGGCGACGAACTCGCCTCCGAGGCGCATCCCAACGCGGCCTTGCTGCGGCAGAACCTTGCGCGCATCCGCGCGGGCGAGGTGCTGGTGATGCATTGGGGCGTGCGCTCCCGCCGTGAGCCCTTCGGGCTCGTCTTCGACCAACTCATCACCGGCCTCTTGGAGCGCGGCTTCTGTTTCGCGCCCCTGCCACCCGAGGGCATCGCCCGATGATCAGTGACGCCTATGAACGCTTCACCGGCTGGCTCTTCGAGGCGCTGCTCCAGCCGCTGATGTATGAGCTGGGCCTGATGGACTGGGCCGACGAAGCCTTCCACTGGATGGATTTCTTCATCTTCGGCCTGATCCAGGTGATGGTGGTGGCCGCCATCTGCCTGCCGCTGGAGCGCTGGCGCCCGGTCGAGCACTGGGAAAGCCAGCGCCGCGTCTGGACCGATGTCGCCTACACGCTGCTGACCCGGCTCGGCATCCTGCCCCTGCTCGGCTTCCTCGTTTTCTTCGCGGCCTCCGCCCGGATCGAGGGCTGGATCGCGGATAGCGGCTTCGTGCCGCCGACGCTCGAGACGTTCCTGCCCTGGCTGCGCGAATGGCCGCTGGTGGCGCTGGGTTTCTACATCGTCATCCTGGATTTCGCGGAATACTGGCGCCACCGCTTCCAGCACCGCTTCGGCTGGTGGTGGGCGCTGCATTCCATCCATCACGCCCAGACGCAGATGACCTTCTGGACCGATGACCGAAACCACGTGCTGGATGACGTGATCGCCGCCGCCTGGTTCGGCGTGATCGCCGTGCTGATCGGCGTGCCACCCGGCCAGTTCCCCATCATCCTGCTGGTGCTGCGCCTGGCCGAGAGCCTCTCCCACGCCAATGTGCGCCTCGATTTCGGGCGGGTGGGGGAGCGGCTGCTGGTCAGCCCGCGCTTCCACCGTCTGCATCACGGCGTGCTGAGCGTGGGCCAGGCGGGCAAGAATTACGGCGTGCTGCTGCCGGTCTGGGACTGGGTCTTCGGCACGGCTGATTTCAACCGCGCGGCCTATCCCCGCACCGGCGATCCGGCTGCGCCCCGCGCCTATGTCACAGGCGGCTGGGTGGCCCAGCAGGGGGCGGGGCTGCGCGAGGTCTGGCGGGCGCTGCGGCGCCACGGGTCACCCTAGCGCCGGCTTCCTTCCCCAAAGCGCCGCATGGCCATATGGTGGGGGAGAGACAGGCCCCCCCCAAAGAGCACCGATGAGCAACCCCGAGAGCCAAATCCCCTATGAAAGCTGGGCCGCGCGCGCATTGCGCGGCGTGGCCATTGACGCCCTGGAATTCGCGGCCCGCGAGGGGCTGCCGGGCGAGCATCATTTCTACATCTCCTTCCGGACCGACCATCCGGGCACGCAGATCCCGGCCCATCTCAAGGCGCGCTACCCGAATGAGATGACGATCGTCCTGCAGCACCGCTTCTGGGACCTGATGGTGGACCGCACGGCGGAGCGTTTCTCGGTGGGGCTCTCCTTCTCGGGCGTGCCTTCCATGCTTTCGGTGCCCTTCGGCGCGCTGACGGCCTTCCAGGACCCCCAGGCGAATTTCGGCCTGCGCTTCGAGCCCGATGCGACGGAGCCCGTGGAGCCCGTCGAGGCCGAGCCCGAGCCGCCGCCGCCAGCACCCAACGAAACCCCGCAGGTGGTGAGCCTGGACGCCTTCCGTCGCAAGCGGGACTAGCGCGGCGGGATGACGTGGGCGCGGGCACGCGCTATGGGTTCGGCAACAACAATCGCCGAGGCCGCCATGCCGCTTGATGCCGATCACGCCACCCCCGCCCGTCCGCCCGGCTTCGCGTTCAGCACCATGTTCCCGCTGGCCGCGGACACGACGCCCTACCGCAAGCTCGACATCGCCGGCGTCTCCACCATCGAGGTCGAGGGCAAGAAAGTCCTCAAGGTGAAGCCCGAGGCGCTGGTGGAACTGGCGCGCGTGGCCTGCCATGATGTCTCGCATTTGCTGCGCCCCGCGCATCTCCAGCAGCTTGCCAATATCCTGAAGGACCCTGAGGCGAGTGCGAATGACCGCTTCGTGGCGCTGGACCTGCTGAAGAACGCGAATATCGCGGCGGGCGGCGTGCTGCCCATGTGCCAGGACACGGGTACGGCCATCGTGTTCGGCAAGAAGGGCCAGCGCGTCTGGGTCGAGGGCGATGAGGAGGAGGCGCTGAGCTACGGCGTGGCGCGCACCTACCTGGAGACCAATCTGCGCTATTCGATGATGGCGCCGATCTCGATGTATGAGGAGGTGAACACCGGCAACAACCTGCCCGTCCAGTTCGACCTCTATGCCGCGCCCGGCGAGCACCACGCCGAGGAATACGAGCTGATGTTCATCCTCAAGGGCGGCGGCAGCGCCAACAAGAGCTTCCTGTACCAGCAGACGCGCGCGGTGCTGAACAAGGGCAAGCTGCTCGCCTTCCTCGAGGAGCGCGTGAAGACGCTCGGCACCTCCGCCTGCCCGCCCTACCACCTCTCGGTGGTGATCGGCGGCACCAGCGCCGAGGCGACGATGAAGACGGTGAAGCTCGCCTCCACGCGCTACTACGACAGCCTGCCGACCAGCGGCAGCCGCACCGGCCACGCCTTCCGCGACGTCGCGCTCGAGGCCGAGGTGCACCGCATGACGCAGGGGCTCGGCATCGGCGCGCAGTTCGGCGGCAAGTATTTCTGCCATGATGTGCGCGTGATCCGCATGGCGCGGCACGGCGCCTCGCTGCCCATCGGCATCGGCGTCTCCTGCTCCGCGGACCGCC
>JAIYCD010000182.1 GCA_027488195.1 Acetobacteraceae bacterium
ACCTGGCGCAGCTTGGCCACGATCTCCTCAGGCTTGTGATGCTTCCTCGCCATTCCAACACCCTCCACGGTTCCGCCGATCTCACATTATCGGCGGACCGTTTCTACGGGGGCAGGTCACCACCATTCACCACGGGTCGCGGGCAGAACAGCATTTTTGCAGAGCGGGTCAGGATGGCGATGCCAGAAGCACCCGCGCACCTCGATGACGGCACGACGTGAGGGAAATACGAGGTCGGGCCGACCTGGCAAGCGAGGGTCGTGCAAGCGGTATCGATAGCCCAAGCCATGGAGCAGACGACGCACAACCATTTCGGGCTTCGTATCCTTGGCCCGAACTGCCTGCATATTGCGCCGTCGCGCATCGGAAACGCCTGAGACCCCTTCAAGCTTGGCCATCTCTACTCCACATTCTCCTCATGGACGCCCGCCACACTGATGGAACCGACCGCGAAAAGCGCTGGATGATTCTGGCCGCCACGGGTCAACATAGTTGGATGGGCCGACACTCAGACCCATCCGAGGAAGAGTTGGCAAAGGCCTCGGCTCAGTTAGCCGCACTCGGTATGGACGCATGGCTCTGCATCGCAGAAGGAAACTATTGGGCAGCGGGGTACTACGCCGTTCTCGAAGTCCGTCCCCTCCACGGAAATGGCGATTTCGATAAGGCCCTCCAGACCTTCCTGACCAAGAGAAGCCAGGCACTGGCCCAAGCCTAGACCCTGCCTTCCTGGCCAAACAGGTCCTATTTTCAGAGGCTTAAGCGTATCCATGCCCGTCCGTGGAAGCTTAACCGCCTGACAATGGCTGTTTTTCGGTGTGGGATTGGCCGCTTGCCCTTGAATTGGTGCGTCGTGGCCTCGCAAATCAATGAACGAGCGCTGCATGCTCAGGCTCCAGCGACCACCCACAGGCCTGCCCGATGGCCTGAAGCAAATCATCCATAGCCACAGCCCGACCATCCTGCCGAGCCAGCCGACGCGCGTCTCGAACCCATTGCTCAGCCTCTGCACCTGAATGACCCGCGCCAATGCGGCCCGCGACCGACAGGTCTTCGCCCGCAAGGTCTGAGCCGAGATGCACACGCAGGATTTCGGCCATCCCCGAGGCATCAGGCAGGGTCACGATGATGTGTCGGTCGAGGCGGCCCGCACGCTTCAGTGCAGGGTCGACGATGTCGGGGTTGTTGCACGCCCCGACAACAACAACCCCTTCCCGTCCCACCGCTCCGTCCATTTCCGCCAGTAGGGCGTTTCCGACCTGACGAACGTAAGAATGATGGTCGTGGCCAATGGTGTCGCGGTTCGGAAACGAGTCGATTTCGTCAATGAACAGGATGCATGGGGCAGCGGCGCGGGCTTCGGCGAAGGTCGCTCGCATCGCCTTCAACAGGTCGCCTTGGTGGCCAGTCGCTTGCCAAGCCGAATGCGAAGCGATGATCAACGGAATCCCACACTCTTCGGCCAGTGCAGTGGCGAAGGTAGTTTTTCCACAACCAGGCGAACCCGAAATCAGCACGCCACGGTCCACATCAGCCCAGGAAATACGACCAGCCCGATAGTCTGCGATATCGCGGACGAGTTGCTGACCCCACGCTCGAATTTTGCCCATGCCTGGCACACGGGCGAAGCCATGCGGGCCTTTGGATTCCTCCTTCTTCATCACGGCCTCAACGCGAGCAAGCCGCAGCGCGCGAGATAGAGTTGGACCAGCATTCTGACCGCGTCGGACAGCTAAACGCAGCAGCACAGGATTCATCGCGCGCAGGACAGGCAGGTCAGGCTCATCGGGCATCTCCCCGCCCGCACCAAGGGCAGCCACCGTGACCTTCTTGAGGTCCAGCCAATTTAGCGGCTCTACCTGAAACGATGCGTCTGACATCGCCGTGACAGCAGGAGTCAGCGCGGCGGGGAGATGAGCGATGATTAGCACCTGAATGCCATACGACAGGCCGAGTTCGACGTGTTCAAGGCTCACTTGGCCACGCGCTTCCTGGCTCACGCACATCCAGTCTTTGGCGTCAGGATTTTCACTGATGCACGAGTGTCGAACGCGAACGCGGCCAGCTTTCGCATAGATGCGCCAAGCGTCCGTAACGGGCTGAACCCAATGGCTCGACGGGACAGAAAGCAAGATAATCTGCGGCCCGTCATCATAGTCCTTCAGCCGTTGGCCGAGGGCATTTTGCAGCGCAACGCGGGCAGCAAGAGTGCCGATATCTGCAGGTTTCTTCTTATCATCGCCAGACGGCGAGTCATCAATGATGGATTGCGAACGACGCATCACGGCACTCCTCGAACTCAGCAGAAAATTGACGACGATGCCCCTGAGGGGAGCGTCAGCCAGATATTTTCTGTGAGTGGTCGAGAGCCTGCGTCATGCGCGCAACCATACAGGAATCAGCGGGACAATTCACGCATTTTCATCGATGACAACACGCCCTCGTGGACCGCCCAGCTTCGCGATGGTCGAACGGAGGTGGCTGAGTTTCAGACCGTGCTTCTCCCAATCCAGCTTCGCAACCTCTTCCGCATTCGCAGCAATGGAGAAGTGTGTGTAGCTCGCAGTCGTTCTGACCTTGCCCGCTTCGGGGTCATGCACGTGGCCGACGAGCTTGCCAACCAACTCACTGTCCACCCTCGCAAACGAACGCATGGCGGACACGAACGAGTGACGAAACGCGTGGAAGTCCATCAGGTTCTTGTAGAGATTCACAGCGCGGCGGTATTCCGTGAAATCTTCGCTGTACTGCCCTCCCCACTTCAGAGGGCGGCCAGCCTGCTTAAGCTCCGAGAAGACTCGGCCCTTCTTGCCCGGGATAAACAACTCGTGGAAACCCAGTTCAAGCAAGAAGGGGTGGACAGGCACCATGCGAATGCTGGTCAGGGTTTTTACGCGCCGCTCCTCCAAATCCGTGATGTCCAGATAGAGCAGCCCATCATCGTCAGGCTTGAGGTCGCTGTGCTGGAGCTGAGCCAATTCCTCCAACCTCGCTCCTGTGTGAAGGGCGACAACAGGAAGCCACCAATAGGCGTCGACGTAGATGAACTTCCCGCTCTGCCACCGCTTGCTGCGGTCATCCTCGGCGCTCTGCGTCCCCGTCCAAATCGGCGACTGGAACAGCGCGTTTAACTTCGCCAAAGGCCAGTTCACCCGCTTCTGAGCCTTCGGGACCGAATCACTCAGCGGAATATCTGAAAACATGTCGTCAATCTCATCGGATGTAGCGAAGCGGTGGTGCCGAAGCGCCGTGGAAAAAACCTGCTTCACGTGTGCGACATGCTTGTTAATGGTGGTTTCGCTGAGGGTGGGCTTGCCTTTAGATTCCTTGATAATCGTCTCGATAGATTTCGCGTGGTCCCGCCCGCCCTTACCATAGCTGGTCCTGACCTTCTCCAAGGCACGCACCCACTTCACGATGTCCTCACGGATGACCTTGTTCATCGGCTTATCGCCCAGGACTTTGGCGAAAAGTCGAACGTACCCCTCCATATGACGACGGTTGTCTTCCGCCAGATTCTTGTCGGGGATGTAGGTCTCTTCAAGAAAAGTCAGAATTTTTGGTGCGGGACGGTCACGCATCACGACGCCAGCGGATTGCAGCAGTGTCTGAAGCGCTGCCAGAGGTGCGCCAGCCAGTTCACCCGCTGCGGCCTGCTGAGTCACTGTTCTACCGAGGTCCTCGACGCGGCTCACCAGCCCTTCAGCTCTGTCCTTCATTGCCTGGGCGTTTTCCAGGAATGTTTCTGAGAGCTTCAGGCGCTCGGTTACGTCCCGCAGCTTCTGGAGTTTCGTCTCCTGTTCTGCGTTTTCCCGCTCAATTGCGGCGGTCTCCCGTTCCATGTCGGCGATTTGCTCGGCAAGCGTCAGGGCCTGCTGGAGTTCGGCGATAATGCGGGATTGGTTTTCATCGTCATGGGGCATGGCCCTGATTCGATACCATGCCTCGCAGACCCGCGCATGCATTTGAGATGCTCGCAGGCGAGCGGTTCTCGGACAATTCGTTCCCAGAGCCCTGCCGACTTCGGCGCGGCCAACAATCTGCACCAAGTCAGCAGGCACACGGATTCTCAGGCGATATGCAGCGCCACGGCGACGCAGGAACGGATTAGACACAGACCCTCCAGGTGTTCCACAGGAGTGGTCCACGTGGAGCAGGTCGATTTGGTCTAACCCGTTGAATTTATTGAGTGAATCGGCTTGGTTGGGGTGCTAGGATTCGAACCTAGGAATGACGGTACCAAAAACCGCTGCCTTACCACTTGGCTACACCCCAGCCGTGCAGCCCTTTAGCGAGGCACAGCCGGGTCCGTAAAGCCCCCCAAACCAGCTGCCGCACGAAGGGCTGAGCCTTCGTGCCCACAGACGCCGGGCGCCGCGCGTCCGCGCGGCTTGGGTTCGCGGCACAGGCCGCGGCGCGCCTTCGCGCGCTCGGCCCTTCGGGCCGTGACTTTGGGCCTCGCGCCCAAGCTAGATCCGGATATTCGCCTCCCGCACCAGCTGCTGCCAGCGGGCCAGGTCGGTCCGGAGGATGTCCGCCAGCCGCTCCGGCCCGCCCGGCGGCGCGGCCTCGACGTTCTGCTGCGCCAGGCGGCGCACGAAGGCGGGGTCGGCCAGCAGCTCGTTGAAGATGCGGTTCCAGTAGAGCGTGACCGCGGCCGGCGTGCCCGCCGGGGCGAAGAGGCCCGCCCAGGCGAGGCTCTGGAAGTCCACCACCTCGGGCACGCCCGATTCGCGCATGCTCGGCACGTTCGGCAGGATGGGCGAGCGCGCCTGCGCCAGCACCGCCAGCGCCTTCACGCGGCCGCCCGTCACCTGCGGCATGGCGCTCGTCATCGCGTCGATCATGAAATGCACGCGGCCTACCGAGAGATCGAGCAGCGCCTGGGCCGAGCCGCGATAGGGCACCTGCTCCATCGGCACCCGCGCGAGGCGCGAGAACATTTCCGTCGTCAGGTGCCCCGCCGTCCCCATGCCGGGATTGGCGGCGATGTAGCGGCCGGGATGGGCGCGCATCAGCGCCACCAGCTCGGCCAGGTTGTTGGCCGGCAGGTCGGGCGGCACGACGATCAGGAAGCCCGTCCAGCCGATGAGCGACATGGGAACGAGGTCGCGCAGCACATCGAAGGGCAAATTGGGCGTGACCGCCGGGTTCACCGCGACGGGCGAGTTGCTGGTCAGCAGCAGCGTGTGCCCATCCGGCGGCGCGCTGGTCACCGCCTGTACCCCGATGGCGCCCGTGGCCCCCGCGCGGTTGTCCACGACGATCTGGACGTTGTGGCGCGTGTGCATTTCCTCGACCAGCACACGGGCGATCAGGTCGCTCATGTTGCCCGGCGGGAAGGGCACGATGATGCGCACCGGGCGCGTCGGGTAGCCCTGGGCGTAGGCAGGTACGGCCAGCGCCAGGGCGGGCGCGGCGAGCAGACTGCGGCGTTGGATCATGCGGCGGGCTTCCTTTGCCAGTCGAACGGCGCTGCCCGTGGCAGGCCAAGGTTGTCACGCAGCGTGGTGCCGCTGAATTCACGGCGGAACACGCCGCGGCGTTGCAATTCCGGCACGACGAGGCGCACGAAATCCTCATAGGCGCCCGGCATGTGCGTAGCGGCGAGGACGAAGCCGTCGCAGGCCTCGCTCTCGAACCATTCCTGCATTTCGTCGGCCACGCTTTGCGCCGTGCCGGTGAAGCAGGGGAATTCGCGGATGGTGCCGCGGCCGCTGATCTCGACGAAGTCGCGCAGCGTCGGGTTCTGCTTGCCCGAGGTGCTCACCACGCGGTCGCGAATGGCCTGGAGCCCCTTGATCCCGGCCAGCTCGTCATCGGTGAAGGCCTCATCCATGCCCTTGCTGGCGAAGTCGTAGTTCAGCACCTCCGACAGCAGCGCGAGCCCATCCACCGGCTTGGCCAGGCTCTCGATCAAGGCGCGCTTCTCGGCCGCCTCGTCCTTGCTGTTGCCGATGATCGCATAGACGGCGGGGCAGACGCGCACCTTGGCCGGATCGCGGCCGGATGCGGCGACCTGCGCCTTGAACTCGGCATAGACCTTCTGGCCGGCCTTGAGGTTCGGGTAGATCACGAAGATCAGGTCGCCCCAGGCGGCGGCGAAGGCCTTGCCGCGCCCGCTCTGCCCCGCCTGGATCAGCACGGGCCGGCCCTGCGGTGTGCGCGGCACGGTGAAGGTGCCCTGGCTCTGGTACCAGCGCCCCTGGTGGTTCAGGCGCTTCACCTTGGTCGGATCGGCGAAGATGCCCGTGGCGCGGTCATTGATGATCGCGTCATCGCCCCAGGCATCCCAGTGGCTGAGGACGACCTCCATGAATTCATCCGCGCGGTCATAGCGCAGGTCATGCGCGGGGTGCTCGGCGCGGCCCATATTGTGCGCCTCGCTGTCGTTCAACGAGGTGACGACGTTCCACGCGACGCGGCCGCCCAGCATGTGGTCCAGCGTCGCGAAGACGCGGGCCACGTGATAGGGCTCGTAATAGGTGGTGGAATAGGTGGCGCCGAGGCCGAGCTTTTCGGTGGCCAGCCCCATCGCGGTCAGGATGGAGATCAGGTCCAGCTTCACGACGCGGATGCCGTTGGTCACCGCTTGCGCGTG
The DNA here is from genome assembly GCA_027488195.1 of Acetobacteraceae bacterium. Lineage (GTDB taxonomy): Bacteria > Pseudomonadota > Alphaproteobacteria > Acetobacterales > Acetobacteraceae > Roseococcus. Next base: position 6,602 of record JAIYCD010000182.1, read on the forward strand.
GTCATGGCCCAGGATGTCAGGCAGCGCGAGCCGGTCATCGAAGAAGGCCATGTGGAAGCGGCCATCCTCCAGGTTGCGGGCGATGCGCTGGTAATATTTCGGCGAAAGAAAATCCTGCATCGTTTCCGGGTGCCGCCAGGACCCCGGATAGTTCGAGCAGTTCTGTGCCTGGAGAAAGGCGACCATGGCCATTTCGCCGCGTCGTGACATCACTTCGTTTCCTCAACCATTCAGCGCCTCGGTCAGCGCCATCACATCCGACGCCGCATCGAGGTTCATGACAAGATCAAGGATGCGCCCCGCCTGCGTGGCCGAGACCTGGCGGCCCGCATTCTCCATGAATTTCCGCTCGACATCGGCCATGGTGAGCGGATTGCCGTCGGAGCCGCGGTTCATCTCCTCGCGGTGGCGCAGCACGCGGCCATCCATGGTCTCGATCACCAGTTCGCCTCCGTAATAGCGCGGGAAGTTCAGCGTGGCGTCGGTCTCGTAGCTGGTGCGCGCGCAGAGTTCGAGCGCGCGCGGATCGCGGATCATCTCCTCCTCGAGGTCATCGAGCGAGAGATGGCCGCGCAGCAGGCAGGAAGCGACGGCATAATGCGCGCTGAATTGCGCGTCATAGGAGTTGGCCGGCTGCTTCTTCGCCGCCTCGGGCTCGCACACCACCTTCACCTGGCCCGGATGGATGCGGATGGTGATGTGCTTGATGTCTTCCGGCCGCAGCCCGTGGGCCGCGCGCAAGGCAAGCGCCGCATCGGCAAACACGTGATTGAAGTGGCAGCAGGGATAGGGTTTCAGCGCGTTGTTGCGCATCTCCCACAGCTCGCCCAGGCGCTCGGTGCAGCGCGAGAGATCGGCCGGCGACTTCTCCTGCAGGTGGCTGCGGAACAGGCCGAAGCGGCCCTCATACGCGGCGGGCGGCGCCTTGAACCCCTGGCGCGCGAGCGCCGTCGCGGTGATGGCGGCGAAGCCCGCCCAGCCCGGGTGGATGCGCTTGGTCCAGGAACCATCTTCCAGGAATTCCAGCGAGCCGGCCGCCATGGAAAGCAGGATGCCCTGCGCCGCGCCGATCTGCGCCGCGGTGGCGCCGGCGAGGCGACCGGCCGTCAGCGCGCAGCCGAAGGCGCCGACCATGCCGGTCGGGTGGAAGCCCACCTGGTGGAAGCCGCCCTGCGCGGCGGCCCCGATGCGCGACGCGGCCTCGACGCCGATGACATAGGCCAGCAGCGCCTCGGCACCGCTCGCGCCATGCTCGCGCGCCATGTGCAGCGCCGTCGGCACCGTGCTGGCGGAGGCATGGACGATCGCGTCGGAGTGCGTGTCGTCATAATCCAGGCCGTGGATGAGCGAGCCGTTCATCATCACGGCATCGCGCAGCGGCAAGCGGTAGGGCATGCCGATCACCGGATGGCTGCCCACGCCCGCCATGCCATGGATCGCGCCCATGGTGCGCCGCGCATAATCGAAGCCTGAGGCCGCGATCGCGATACCCAGGCTGTCCAGCATGTGGCGCTTGGCCTGCGCGATCACATCGGCGGGGATTTCCTCCGCGCGGAGGGCGGTGGCGAATTCGCCCAGAACCAAGGAAATGGGCGTGCGCGTGGCAAGCTCGGTCGGCAGGCTGTCCATGGCGTTTGTCTCCCTTTCCGGGAAGGATGGGCCGGTCCGAGCCATCCTGTCAAACATACGGACAAATCCATCTGGACGCCGCCCGGCGCCGCGCCTATCAGCGAGGCAACACCGCAGGAGACGCCCGATGACCGCCCCGAATCGCACCTTCCTCTTCGCCCCCGGCGACCATGCCCGCCGCGCCGAGAAGGTGCTGACCGCCGGCGCCGATGCCTGCATCCTGGACCTCGAGGATGCGGTGGCGATCTCGGCCAAGGTGGGCGCCCGCGCCCTGGTGAATGCGGCGCTGGAGCGGCCGCGCACCTGCCGCGGCTTCGTCCGCGTGAACGCCTTCGACACGGAATTCTGCCCGGGCGACATCCAGGCCGTGATCGGGCCGCATCTCGATGGCCTGGTGCTGCCCAAGCTCGAGGACCCCGCGCAGCTGGTGGCCGTGGACTGGCTGATCAGCGCCCTGGAGCGCGAGCGCGGACTGCCGAACCGCGGCATCGAGGTGATGCCCATCATCGAGACGGCACGCGGCATGGCGGGCCTCGCGGCGCTCACCGCCTGCGCCGGAACGCTGGGCGGGCGCGTGAAGCGCTTCAGCTTCGGCGCGGGCGACTACACGCTCGACCTCGGCATCACCTGGGACCTGGCCGAGACGGTGCTGGAGGGCGCGCGCGAGAAGATGGTGCTGCACAGCCGCGCCGCTGGCCTCGAAGCGCCGATCGACACGGTCTGGATCGAGCTGCGCGAGATGGAGGCCTTCACCGCCTCCTGCGCGCGGGGCGTGGCCATGGGCTTCCAGGGGAAGCTCTGCATTCATCCGGACCAAATCGCCATCGCCAACGCCGCCTTCTCGCCGGCCGAGGCCGAGGTGGCGCGCGCCCGGCGCATCATCGCGGCCTTCGCCGAGGCCGAGGCGCAGGGCCTGGCCTCCATCCAGGTCGAGGGGCGCTTCGTGGACTACCCGATCGTGGACCGCGCGCAGCGCATCGTGGCGCTGGCCGAGCGGATCGGCCTCACAACTCGCGTTTGAGGGTCGCCCGGTAGGTGAAACGCGGTGCTGGGTGGCAGCCATCCGACACCTCGAAGACGCGGCCATTCTGATCCAGGTAGCGCCGGCCGATCATCAGCGCCGGCGCACCGGGCTCGACTTCCAGCAGCGCCGCCTGCGCCTCGGGCACGCCGCCGGCAGAGAGATCCACCTCGACCGAGGAGAGCTGCAATCCGAAGCGGCGCTCGATCAGCGCATAGACCGAGACGGGCTGCTGGCCGATCTCCTCGATCACGGCGGCGTATTCGGTGGGGATATGGATGATGGTGAAGGCGATGGGCGCCGTGGTCAGCCGCACGCGGCGGATGCCCTCCACCCGGAGCCAGGCCTCGCCCACGGGAACGCCGGGGACGTCGCTCGCCGGCACCTCGCGCGCGCGGAGAACGGTGAGGCGGGTTTCCTCCGGATATTGCAGCAACCCGCCCATATTGGTGAGCTCCTGCACGAAGCGGCCACGATTCTCATGCGCGATGACCGTGGTGCCGCTGCCCTGCCGGCGGGAGACGAGCCCCGCCTCCTCCACCAGGCGCAGCGCCTCGCGGATGGTGTGGCGCGAGGCGGCATAGAGGGCGCAAAGCTCCGTCTCGGTCGGCAGCATGCTGCCGATGGCGTGCTGCCCGCCCCGGATTTGCGCCAGAAGCTCGTCACTGATCTGCCGGTACCGCGGGCGCGGATCCGCGCTGGAGTTCGCGATGTCGCGCCGGCCCGTGCCGTCACCCCTGATTGTGTCGCCCTTGGTCACGGCGCCCCCCGATTACATTCCCCACCTAGTTAACCGGGCTCCTTCACCAAGGCCAGCAGAGAACGCCATCGAGGGTCGGTCACGTCCTCGGCCCATTCGAAACCGGCCATTTCGGTGGTGATGATCTCGGCGCCGGCGCGCGCCAGGCGGGCCAGCGCCGCCTCTCGGCTGGAACCGCGGCGTGATCCCATCGCGTCCCCCGCCGCCCAGACGCGGCGGCCGAGGCCCAGCAGGCCGAGCGCCGTCTGCATCACGCAGATATGCGCCTCATAGCCGCAGATCACGATATCGCTGCGCTCCGGCGGCAAGGCGTCCCGGAAGGCGGAGGTGCGGCAGGCGTCGAAGCTGGTCTTGTGAAAGGTCTTTTCGCTGAGCGCCGCCAGCTCCGGCAGCAGGGGGCCGATGCGGTCCGGGCAATGCTCGGTCGCCCAGACGGGAATGTCGAAGAGCTTGGCGAGTTGCGCCAAGCGCTGCGCCTCGCGCGCCACGGCCGCGCCGCCCTCGATGGCAGGGTGCAGCTTGCCCTGCAGATCCACGAGCAGGAGTAGCGAGGTCCGCCGGTCCAGGGTGATCATGACTTGCCCTCCAGCATGCGCTCCATCAATCCACGCGCGGCCAATCCGAACAAGCGCAAACGGCGTGTCTCGGACAAGACCAGCAGGCCCACGGCCTGGGCAAAAATTTCCGCCAGCAGCGCATCGGGCTCGGCGGAGCGTTCGGCCGCCGCGGCGCGGATGGGCGAGAGCGCCTCCAGCAGCAGGGCATTCAGTTCCGGGTCCACACCCTGCCCCAACCCGCGCGGTGCCGGTCCGCCCGGGCCGAGATAGAGGCCAAGCGCGAGCTCCTGCGGACGTGCCGCGTAGAAATCGAACAGCGCCAGCGCGCCCGCGCGAAATGCGTCGTCACCGGTGGCCGCCGCCTCGATCCTGGCCTTGAGCTCGGCGAGCGAGGCGCGCAGCAGCTCGGCATAGATCGCCTCGCGGCTGTCGAAATGGAAATAGAGCGCGGCCGGCGTATAGCCCGCACGGGCCGCAATGGCGCGCAGGCTGGCGCCTTCGAGCCCCTGCTCGGCGAAGACTTCCCGCGCGGCATCCAGGATGCGTTGCCGGCCCAGTTCCTTCTTGGAGGAGACACTCATTGACGCGCATAATCGAACAGCGTTAGATTTTTGGCAAGCACTCAGGGAATGCGGCCATGCTGATATCCTCCGAAGCCTACAGGGACTCGCTCCGCGCGCTTTCCCCGCGTGTCTTCGTCAATGGCCAGCAGGTGAAGAGCGTGGCGGATGAGCCGCTGCTCGCCCCCGGCATCAACGCCCTCGGCGTCACCTATGACTTCGCCCTGCGCGCAGAATACCAGAAGCTGATGGTGGCGACGCAGCAGGGCTCGGGACGCGTCACCAATCGCATGTTGCACGTCAATGGCAGCACGGATGACCTGCTGACCAAGCTCGAAGCGGTGCGCCTGCTCTGCCGCGAATCCGGCTGCGCGCAGCGCTACCTGGCGCATGACGCGCTGAACGCGCTGCACCAGGGCACCAGGCGCGCCGATGACGAGCATGGCGGCGAGCGCCACGCCCGCTTCCTCGCCTATCTCGACGATGTGCAGGCGCGCGATCTCTCGCTCGGCATCGCGATGACGGATGCGAAGGGCGACCGCTCCAAACGGCCCGGCCAGCAGGCCAATCGCGACGTGCATGTCCATATCAAGGAACGGCGCCCGGATGGCATCGTGATCCGCGGCACCAAGGCCATCGTCACCGGCGCGCCCTACATGCATGAATTCCTCGTCATGCCCTGCCGCACCATGACGCCCGAGGATGCCGATTTCGCCGTCTGCTGCGCCGTGCCCGTGGACGCGGAGGGCATCACCATCGTGGCCCGCCCCGCCGGCCGCCCGGGCGAAGCGGCAGCCCGCTTCAGCAACAAGTATGGCCAGTCCACCGGCGTCGTGATGTTCGAGGATGTCTTCGTCCCCTGGGAACGGGTCTTCTTCGCTGGCGAGACGGTGGAAGCCGGCTTCATGACCACCAGCTACGCCACGCATCACCGCCATTCCTGCATCGCCGCCCGCGCCGGTTTCGGCGACCTGCTGATCGGCGCGGGCGCGCTGATGATCGAGGCCAACGGCCTGGACACTGACCGCCACGCCCATGTGCGTGATGCGATGGTGGACCTCATCAAGATCGTCGAGGGCTTCTTCGCTTGCGGTGTGGCCGCCAGCGTCTATGGCACGCGCGACCCGTCCGGTGCCGTGATGCCGGAGACGGTATTCAGCAATATCGGCAAGCTGCTGCTGGCGACGCAGGTCTATGACATGCACCGCCTCGCGCATTACGTCTCGGGCGGCTTGATCGTGGCCTTGCCCGGCCCTGATGAAGACCATAACCCCGAGACCGCCGCCTCGCTCTCCGCCGTACTCGCCGGCCGCGCCGACATCCCGGCCGAGAAGCGCCTGGATGTGGCGCGCTTCATGGAGGATCTGACGGCTTCCAACCAGGGCGGCTGGTATTCCGTGATCTCGCTGCATGGCGGCGGCAGCCCCGAGGCGATGAAGCGCGAGATCTGGCGGAATTACCCCGTGGAGGAGCGCAGCGCCCTGGTCGAGCGGCTGCTCGACCGCGGCATCCTCGACGAGGGCAAACGGACCTCCAAGCAGCCCGGCCGCTGCTGCGAGACGGGCTGCGAGCCGCCTGCCCTGCCCGCCCGCAACGCGGCCGAGTGAGGCTACGCCGCGCGGATCGCGCCCAGGAAGCCGTCCACCTTGCCTCGCAGGGCCGCGGCCTGCTCGGAAAGCCCGGCTGATGCCTCGCGCAGGCCGAAGGTCGCGGCAGCCGTGACCTCCGCCCCTTCGCGCACCTGTGCGGTCTGGCGGGAGACTTCCTCGGTGCCGCTCGCCGCGCGGGAGACGGCGCCGCCGATCTCCCTGGTCGCCGCCGCCTGCTCCTCCGCTGCCGCTGCCACCTTCTCGGCGATGGCGCTCACCTCCGCGATGGTGCGACCGATGCCGCGAATGGCATCGGCCGTGCGCGCCGTCTCCCCCTGCATCGCCCCGATCTGCTCGCGGATCTGATCCGTGGCCTTGGCGGTCTGCGCGGCCAGCGCCTTCACCTCGCCCGCGACCACGGCGAAGCCCTTGCCGGCATCGCCCGCCCGCGCCGCCTCGATCGTCGCGTTCAACGCCAGCAGGTTCGTCTGGGCGGCGATGGAATTGATCAGCACCACCACGTCGCCAATGCGCTGCGCGCCCTCCACCAGGACGCCCACAGCGGCATCCGTCGCGCGCGTATCCTCCGCCGCCCTGGAGGCGATGCGGGCGCTTTCCGCGACCTGATGCGCCACCTGGGCGATGCTGGCCGCGAGTTCCTCGGTGGAGTTGGCGACGAGTCCTACCTCCTCGAAGGCGCTGCCCGCCGCGCGCGCCATGTCCTCCGCCCGGCCACGCGCATCCTCGGCGGCACGGCCGAGTTGATCGGCCGTGCCGTCCAGCGGTGCGGCGGCGGCCGCGAATGCGCCCAGGGTTTCCGCCACCTCCGCCTCGAACGTCCGGATCAGGTCCTGCGTCCGCTCCCCCTCGGCCAGCTTGGCGGCCTGAGCGGCCGCGGCCGAGGCCTCGGCAGCGCGGGCGGCCTCGGCATTGTGGCGCAGCACCTCCAGCGCGCCGGCCATCTGGCCGATTTCGTCGCGGCGCCCGTCATGCGGGATCTTCCGGGTGAGGTCGCCATCCGCCATGTGCTGCACGCTTTGCGTGAGCTCGATCACCGGCGTCACCACCCGCCGGCGCAGCAGGGCCGCCAGCCCCACCAGCAACAGCCCGGTGAGCAGCGCACATGTCAGCACCATCGCAAGGCTCCGCCATGCCGCGGCTTCGGCCTTCGCCGCATCGGCCACCGCGGCCTCCAGCGCCGCGTCGCGCAGCAGCAGGATCTGCTGCAGGGCGGGCGTGGCCCAGGCCGTGAAGGCATCGCCCGTCAGCGGATAGGCGGCCCCGGTGCGCCCTGCCGCGACCAGCGCCTCGGTCATCCGCGCCGGTTCGCCGAAGTAGCGTGTCTGCACCTCGGCCACCGCCTGCGCGACGCGCGGCGGCTCGCCCAACATGCGGACCACCACGCGCGCGCGGTTCCACCCACTCTCGACGGCCATGGCCGCCCCGGCAATCGTCTCCAGCTCTGCGGACGTCAACGCGCGGCCGCTGTTCAGCGCAGTACCGATCGGCACGATCCGGCGGCTCGCCGCATCCCGGATGTCCCAGGTGATGCGCGCAACCAGCAAAAGGCCCTCAAGCCCACCTCCCGCCGCCGCCACGGCACGGTGGCTGCCATCCAGCAATTGGCTGACGCTGGACAGAATCTCACCATAGGCGGCCTGCGGTCGGCCGCGCAGCGCGGCGTCACGGGCGGCGAGCGGCTGTTGGGCGGCAGGCCGCAGGGTTCCGCGCAGCGCCGCAAGCTCGGCCGGCATGGCGTCCAGGCGGCGCAGCCCTGCCTCAAGGCCGGCGGCGCGCAGGGCCCCGAGCGTCCGCTGCAGCGCGGCATCCGTCTCGACCTCCACCGCGCGCAGCCGCTCCATCACGGCGACATCCGCGGCGCCAGACGCGTTCATGCGGATCACGTAGTTGCCGCGCTCGATCACCAGGCGCTCGGTCAGGCGCAGCAGATCGGCCGAGACGGCAACCTGCCCCGCCGCTTCGCGTGCGGCCACCGCCTTGCGGAACTCGCCCACGGCAAGGCCGCCGGCAAGGATCGCGGCGACGCAGCCGATCGACAGCATCGCCAGATTGAACAAAGTGCCCACGCGCATCGGCCCATATCCCTCTCGACCACAGTCCGCGACACATAGGCCCCAAGCCTTGATGATCCGTGAAGAATGGCCGTTAACCGCGATTTCATGCCTCCTCCCCTATCCCCGCGTGGTTTCCAGATGGACGAGGTGCCCGAGCATGCCGAACGAGATCACGCCTGCCCTGCAGGATGCGTTGACCGCCGCCGTCGGCGCCGCCGTGCGCGCCGAGGTCCAGCCCCTCTTCCATGAACTGAACCGCTTCGTGGACCGCCGTATTGCCGAACTCAGCGCGGAGTTGCACGCCAGCGTCCAGCTGGCCGACATGACGGAGGAGAAAATCTCGCGCGAGCTGGCGCAGGTGCATGAGCGGATCGCGAACCTCGTCGCGATGCCCGCCGAGGCCAGCCGCAACAGTGGCGTGGAGCTGGAGGCGGTGGTCATGGCCACGGAATCCGCCGCCAACGTCATCCTCGAAGCCGCGGAAGCGATCCAGGACTGGATCATGCGCGGCCAGCCAGACGCGGAGGGGATGCAGGACCTCGCTGACAAGGTGAATGCCATCTTCGAGGCCTGCAGCTTCCAGGACGTGACCGGCCAGCGCATCCGCCGCGCCATCCAGCATTTGCAGCAGGTGGAGACGATGCTGGAGCGCGTGCTGCCCGGCCAGGCACGGCCAGCCGAGAGCAAGGTGGTGGTGCGCACACAGATGCAAACCGTGGCCGCGGCACCCACCGCCGCCGACCTCGCCCAGGCCGACATCGACGCCCTGCTCAACGCCTGAGGCGGAGCACCCAGGCGAGCAGGCCAAGGCCGCCGGCCAGCCCCAACATCACGACCGACAGCGCATTGGCCTCGGGCGTCATGCCCAGGCGCAGCTGCGAGAAGAGGTAGACCGGCAGGGTTGTGGCGCCCGGCCCGGAGACAAAGCTCGCCAGCACCACGTCATCAAGCGAGAGGGTGAAGGCCAGCAGCCATCCCGCCACAAGGCTCGGCGCGATCAAGGGCAGGGTGATGGTGCGAAACACGACGGCCGGGCTCGCGCCCAGATCCGCCGCCGCTTCCTCCAGCGCCGGATCGAGACCGGCGAGCCGCGCCTGCACCAGCACCGCCACATAGGCCATGCCCAGGGCCGCATGCGCGAGCCAGACCGTGACGGCGCCGCGTTGCGCCGGCCAGCCCGTCAGCGCCTGAAGGCCGACGAAGAGCAGCAGCAAGGCGAGGCCCATCACGACCTCGGGTAACACGAGCGGCGCGCCGGCCAGCACGCCGAAGATCGGCCGCCCGGCAAAGCGCCCGTGCCGCGCCAGCACCCAGCCAAGCGACAGGCCGAGAACAGTGGCGAGGGAGGCGGCGGCGGCGCCGATGCGTAGCGAGAGCCAGGCCGCCTCAACCAATCGCTCATTGCCCGCCAGCGCCTCGAACCAGCGCAGCGAGAAGCCGCCCCATTGAAAGGGAATGCGGCTGCCGGAGAAGGCGTAGGCGGCCATGAGCAGGATCGGCGCCCAGAGAAAGGCCAGCCCGAGCGTGAGGAAGAAGCGTTTCATCGCGCCACCGACAAACGCTGGTAGAGCGCGATCGGCAGCAGCAACAGTGCCAGCAGCGCGGTAGAGAGCACGGCCGCCGCCGGCCAGTCGCGCGTCTGGAAGAACTCGCCCCAGATCGCGCGGCCGAAGAGCACGGAATCCGGCGCGCCCAGTACCTCGGGGATCACGACCTCCCCCGCGGCCGGGATGAAGACCAGCAGGAAGGCCGCAGCCGCGGCGGGGGCGGCCAGCGGCAGGGTGATCGTCACGAAGACCATCCAGCGGCTGGCACCCAGGTCGGCCGCCGCTTCCTCCAGCCGCCGGTCGCGCCGCGCGAGCGTCGCGGTGAGGGGCAGGATGGCGAAGGGCAGGTAGCCATGCACCATGCCAAGCAGCATCGCGCCCTCGCTGTAGAGCAGCGGCAGGGGCTCGGCGATGAGGCCCGCCTGCAACAGCGTCGCGTTGATCCAGCCGGCATCGCGCAGCAATCCCACCCAGGCCGCCAGGCGCAGCACGAAGCCGGACCAGAAGGGCAGCAGCACCAGCGCCAGCAGCGGCGCCTGCCAGCGCGGCGCGGCCGAGGCGATGCCGAGCGCCATGCCGAAGCCCACCACCAGGCAGAGCGTGGCGGTGATGGCGGCCAGGCGGAGCGAGCGCAGCGCCGCATCCAGGTAGTAGGTGTCGGCAAAAAGCAGGGTCCAGGCTTCCAGGCTGCCCTGCCATCCCTCGCGCCCGATGGGCGGGATCACGGGCGGCACGCCAGGGGCCGAGGTGCCGAAGCCCATGCCGAGCACGATCACCAGCGGCGCCGCCACCAGCATCATCAGGGCCAGCCAGGCGCCAGCGCGGATCATGTGGCGAGCGGCGCCAAAGCGGCGGCGTCCCAGGTGAGGAAGACCTCCGCCCCCGGCTCGGGCAGCGCCGCACCGGCCGGCAGGACAAGGCGCAGGCCCGCCCCCGGGGCTTCCGCCAGCACCACCGCATCGGCGCCGCGGAAGGCGATCTCCGTCACCACGGCGCGCACGCCGTTCATTTCAGGCAGCCGGTCCGTCATCCGGATGCGCTCCGGGCGCAGCGCATAGGCTGGTGCATCGACTTCTGCGCTCAGACGGAATCGTCCCGCCTCCAGCACATTGGCCGCGCCCAGGAAGCGCGCGACGGAGCGCGTCGCGGGTCGCTCATAGAGTTCCCGCGGAGGGGCGACCTGGGCGATGCGCCCCTGCTCCAGCACAGCGACGCGGTCGGCCAGCGAGAGCGCCTCGGCCTGGTCATGCGTGACCATCACGAAGCTGGCGCCGAGCCGGCGTTGCAGCGCACGCAATTCGAGACCGGTGCGTTCGCGCAGCCCGGAATCCAGTGCCGCCAGCGGCTCATCCAGCAGCACCAGCGGCGGCCGGCGGGCCAGCGCGCGGGCCAGCGCCACGCGCTGCTGCTGCCCGCCCGAGAGTTGCTGCGGCCGCCGCGCCTCCAGCCCCGCGAGCCCCAGCAGCGCGACCAGCTCCGCCACGCGCGGCCCAGGGTCACGATTGCCCGCGCGGCGCAGGCCATAGGCGATGTTCTCGCGCACGCTCATATGAGGAAACAGCGCATAGGACTGGAACATCATGGCGAGGTCGCGCTCAGGCGGCGCCAGGCGCGTGATGTCGCGGCCTTGCAGCGCGACCCGCCCCGCATCCGCCGCCTCGAACCCGGCGATCACCCGCAGCAGTGTGGATTTGCCCGAGCCCGAGCCGCCCAGCAGGGCGAAGAACTCACCCGCGCCGATCTGGAGCGAGAGCGCATCCAGCGCCGTGGTTGCGCCGAAGCGCTTGGTCACGCCCTCGAGCGCGAGCAGCGTCACCGGCCCGCCTTGAACCGCGCCCAGAGCCGCGCGCGGGCGCGTTCACCCGCCTGGGCCGGCGTGCCGGCGACGAAGCTCAGGGCCAAAGTCTCGGACGGCGGGAAGACGCTTGGGTCATTCGCCACCTCAGGCGGCAGCAGCGCACGGGAGGCGGGAACGGCATTGGGGTAGCGCACCTGGCGGGTGATTCCAGCCATGATTTCGGGCTGCAGGATGAAGTTGATGAAGGCGTGCGCGGCGTCGGGGTTCGGCGCATCGGCCGGGATCGCCATCATGTCGAACCAGAGCTGCGCGCCCTCGCGCGGCATCACGTAGGTCACCTCATGCGCGCGGCGGGCTTCACGGGCACGCGCCGTCGCCTGGATCACATCGCCCGAATAGCTGAAAGCGAGGCAGATCTCCCCCGCCGCCAGCGCGTCGATGATGGCCGGCGGCGATGGGATGGAGCGCAGGAAGGGACGGATCGCAAGCAGCGCGCGCTGGGCGGCGTCAAGGTCGGCCTGCGCCACGCTGTCGGGGTGGCGGCCCAGATGGCGCAGCACGGAGGGCAGGACATCCACGGCGCTGTCCATCACCGCGATGCCACAGCGCGCGATGCGCCGCGCATGCTCGGGATTCAGCAGCAGGTCGAGGCTGTCGAGCGGCGCATCGGGCGCGAGTTCACGGATGCGCGCCGCGTTCATGCCGAGGCCGACGGTGCCCCAGAGATAGATCACGCCATGGCGGTTCCCGGGATCCACCGCCGCGATCCGCGCCATCAGCGCTGGGTCGAGATTGGCGGCATTGGGCAGCCGCGCGCGGTCCAGCGGGCGCAGCGCGCCGGCGCGGACGAGGCGGTTGAAGGAAGGCTCGCTGGTCGGAACCACGATGTCATAGCCCGAACGGCCCGCGGATAATTTTCCTTCGAGCGTCTCTAGCGTGTCATAGACGTCGTAGCGCACGCGGATCCCCGTCTCGCGCTGGAAGCGCTCGATCGCGTAGGGATCCATGTAGTCCGCCCAGTTGTAGATGTTGATCGTCGGTTGCTGGGCCTGGGCGTTCACGCCGGCGAGCAGCAGGGCCAGGGTCAGCAGAAATCGGCGCATGGGGCGGGCTCCGCGTCAGGGTACCGAGCCTAATGGCGCAGCCGGCGCTGTTGCACAATATACGCTTTTTTTCCTTGACGTTCCTTCTTTGTTCTCGTAAAGAAAGCGGGCCAAGGGGTGAATTGCGTCCAGTGCCGCGCCCCGGGCCGCACCCCTCCCTCCCCTTTCCGATGCACCCGCGCGCCTGCGCGGCTTGCCGCCCTCGTGGCTTAGGAGACGCACGCCCATGCCCTTCATCGCAAGCGACCTCGTGCCGCTGATCCAGACCGCGCGCTTCAATCTCTGGCACTATCGCAGCGCGGATCTTCAGGCCGCCATCACCACGGCCGGCTATTTCAGCCCCGCCGCCGCCACGCTCCGCGCCGGCGACCTCATGATCGTGCAGTCGGCCGATGCCATGGCCATGCTGCCGGTCCGCAGCAACGCCATCACGGGCCCCGGCGTCGTGCTCGATGGCGCGGTGGCGCCGATCGCGCTCACGCGCTCGATCGCACAGACACTGCGCATGGTGCAGGCGGCGGGCGCCGTCGTCTCCACCATCATCCTCGCTCCCCTCATGGCCGGCATCATCGTCGGCACCTCCATCCCGGTGCAGGCGCAGGTGACGGGGCCGATCCAGCAGGTGGTGATCACCGTCCGCGATGCGCAGAACCAGATCATCCCGCCCGCGGTACTGGCCAATGTGGACCAGGGCTACGTGACCGTCGCACTGCCCACGCCCGCCGTCGGCAACGGCTACCGTATCCGCATCGAGGATGCGCTCGACACCGGCGTCGTCGCCACCTCGCGCAGCTTCAATATCCTGCCCGACCTCCGGCTCATCCTGACCGAGGACGGCATGAAGCTGCTGCAGGAGGACGGCTCCGCCATCTCGCAGGGCTGAGCCGCAGCGCCGCCTCCCTCTTTTCCTCCAGACCGGACGGAGCCCCATGCCCGACCTCAAGATCAGTGAATTGCCCGCGGCGACCGCCGTCGCGGATGCCGACCTCACGCCCTTCGTACAGACCTCGCCCACGCCGGGGACGCGGCGCGCCACCCTCTCGCAGATGCGGCGCGCCGTGCTGGCCGACCGCGGCGTGGACGTGCGCGACTTCGGCGCCGTCGGCAACGGCAGCACCAACGATGCCCCCGCCATCCAGGCGGCCATCAACGCACTCGGTACGGGGGGCGGCACGGTCCAGTTTGGGCCGCGCACATATCGCATCGGCTCGGCGATCGTCATCAACAGCAACTCGGTCCGGCTCCAGGGCGCGGGATTCACCGAGGGCGGCGGTCCCGGCCAGGGCACCTGGATGACGGTGGATCTGACGGGATTCACGCCCTTCACCTTCACGGGCGTCTCCGCCCGTGGCTCCGTCGTGCGGGACATCGCCTTCCGGCAGAGCCACACGGCGGCGCTCAATGCCTCCTGGGCGCCCACCAACTACGACTACCTGTTCCGCGTGACAGACTGCCTGGGCGGCGTGGATTTCGACAACGTCATGCTCTCCGGCATCAATCGCGGCATCTTCGTCCGCAACTCCGGGCGCACCGATTTCCGGCGCATCCGCGGCCAGGTTTTCACGACGGGCATCGAGATCGACGAGGGCTACGACACCTCGCGCATCATGAATGTGCATCTCTGGCCCTTCTGGTCGGCCGACAACAACGTGGTTCGCTGGCAGCAGGCCAATGGCGACGCCATGGTCTTCCGCCGTTGCGACGGCGTCTTCGTGGACCAGGCCTTCGCGCTTGGCTATCGCTCGATGTTCCGCTTCACCTCCTCGGCCGCCGGCTTCACGCAGAAGTTCAGCATCGGGCAGGCTTATGCTGATTTCGTGCGGCACGGCATCTGGATCGACGCGGAGGGCACCGACGGACAGGTGGATGCCATGACCGTCCAGTGCGAGATCTTCAACGCGGGCGGCGCGCCGCTGCCCGGCTCCATCGGCATATACGTCAACACCAACCTCAGCCGCGTACAGATCGGCACGCTGCGGATCGACGATGCGGAGGACAACCCGATCCGCATCGAGGGCGCGGGCAACCGATTGGATGTCGGCGCCTTGCGTTGCGTGAACTTCAACCTGCGCAACAATGGCGCGGCGGCCGTTCACCTCGCGAATGTGGTGAGCGGCACGCCGAACCGCGTGAATCTCGCCAGCCCGCCCCTGCTGGAGACGGCGAATGTCGGGCCTGTCTTCAATGCAGGCAGTAACGGCTCCGTCGGCCTCCAGGCGCCGGCAGGCGAGGCGGCGCGACCGGGCCTCTCCATCGCGCAGACCGATACCGGCCTCTTTCTGCCAGCGGCGGGCAGCCTCGGCGTCAGCGCGGCCGGCGCGGAACTTGCGCGGCTGGCGAGCGGCACGGCAAGCCTCGGCGCGGCCAGTGGCGCCCACGGGCTCGAGGTGACGACGCCCGCCAGCACGGTGAACCGACCGGAGATGGTCGGCGGTGTCACCGGCACGCCAGCGCGGACCGGATGGCGCGCAAAGGGTGCCGACGCGAACATCTCCGCCGTCATGCAGCCCAAGGGCACCGGCGCCGTGCTGGCGCAGTTCCCCGACAGCGCGGCGGCGGGGGGAAATGCGCGCGGCGCCAATGCCGTTGACTTCCAGACCTCCCGCGCTTCGGCCTCCCAGGTAGCGAGCGGGGCGAATAGCGTCGTCGCGGGCGGGTTGAACAATACCGCCAGCGGCTCGGGTTCGGTGGTGGCGGGCGGGACGAACAATACGGCCAGCGGCAATAACTCGTTCGTCGGCGGCGGCGGCAATTCCAACGTCGCCAGCGGCATCCGTGCGGTGGTTGTTGGTGGCAATGCCAACACCGCCAGCGGGCAGGATGCGACTGTTGCCGGTGGCGATAGCAACACGGCGGGAGGCACGCGATCCTGGGTGCCCGGCGGCGGCCAGGCCACCACGCGCGGCATTCACGGCCGGGGCGCATGGTCGGGTGGGCAGCTTGCCGCGCCGGGCGACGCCCAATGCGGCGAGCATCACATCTTCCGGCAGTCCACCAGCGCGATCTCTCAGAACCTGACCGCGAACGGGGCGGGACCTACCGCCTCGACCATCATCGCGCTGCCCAACTTCGCGGCCTATGCGGGGACGCTCACGGTCGTCGCCAAGGCGGCGGGCAGCACGGCGAGTGCGACATGGCGCGTCAATGTGTCGGCCGCGCGCGGAAACGGCGCGGCGACGGCGGTTGTCTATGAGGGAACAGTCACGGCCCTGGCCCCCTCAGCCAGCAACGGCGCCGGCAGCACTTGGACCATCAACGTGTTCGCCGACACCACCAATGGCGGCATCGCCGTAACCGTCACGGGAGCAGCCGCCACCACCATCAACTGGTCCGCGCGCTTCGCCGATGTCGAAGCGACGACCGCGAGCTGATCACAGGAGAATCCCATGGCTTTCCTCATCCCGATCGAGATCAACGATACCGGCGCCTTCGCGAATTACTGGCGCCTGACGCATGTGCAGGTGGACCGCATCGCGGGCATCGTCGAGGCGCAGCTGCATGGTTACCGCGACGAGGGAGCGAGGCGCAGCGGCAAGGCGCCGCTGCAGCGCATGAACTTCCGCTTCGACCAGGCGACGATGGAAGACCCCTACACCCTCGCGGTCGAAGATCTCTACCGCGCCATCCGTCTGCAGCCGGAGGGCGAAGGCGTCCCTTCGCGCTTCGCCACCGCCACCGACATCTGACCTCCAGCGAAAGGATCCGCCCATGAGCTCTCTCACCGATTACGCGAAGAACATCCTCACGCGCGCGCTCTGCGGCCGCGCGCCCGTCCTGCCCACGGCCGTCTTCCTCGGCCTCGGCACCGGCGGCAGCGATCCCACCGGGATCAGCGGGGAGGCGTTGGGCAATGGCTATGCCCGCCAGCGCGTCACCTTCACGGGCACCGGCGTGCAACAGAACGCGGAGGCGGTGCGCTTCACCTTCACCGCGGCCGCGGGCAGCTTCTCGCATGTGGGGCTGTTCGATGCCGCGGCTGGCGGCAATGCCCTGACCTGGTCGCCCTTGACCACGCCCGTGGCCATCGCCGGGCCCGGAACGGTCACGATCAACCCGGGCGCCTTCACCATGACGGGCGACTGACAAGATCGGTTGACACTTACGGTGTCACCAAGCTTGCAACTCGGAGAATGTCAGGCTTATTCTCTTCCTTGGTTGAGGGAGAGAATAAGCCGTGAACCCGCTCGACACCACCCACATGCTGGTCCTGGACACCGAGGCCCGAGAACCGTGCGCGACCTGCGGGAGCCGCGTGGCAGGCCTCTGCCACAAGCTCGATGCCTCGGCGCTCGATGACATCTCCGCCGACTCTCAGCGCTTCCACCTGGGCGCGAAAAGTGCGCTCTTCCGCGAGGGCGATCCCGCCCTGCGCGCCTATTCCATCGTCGAGGGCGTGGTGAAGCTCTCGCGCCTGCTGCCGGACGGCAAGCAGCAGGTCGTGGGATTCCGCTTCGCGGGCGACATCCTCGGCTATGGTTCGGGCCGGACCTACCCCTTCGATGCGGAGACGCTGACCCACGGGCATTTCTGCCGGATCGAACGCAGCCGGCTCGACTCGCTGCTGCGCCTTTATCCCCAGATGGAACGGCGCATGCTGGACCTCTGCCTGCGGGAATTGTCGAATACGCAGGACCAACTCGTCTCGGTCGGCCGTCGCTCGGCCGAGGCGCGGGTGGCGAGCTTCCTGATCGGCCTGGCCGATGCCTATCGCCAGCGCGGACCGCTCCCAGCGGAATTGCCCATGCCGATGACCCGCAGCGATATCGGCGATTTCCTGGGCCTGACGCTGGAGACGGTGAGCCGCAGCTTCGCCGCCTTCAAACGGCAGAACCTCATCACCGAACCGGGGCACCAGACGGTGCGGATCCTCGACATGACCGCCCTGCTGCGGCTGACCGAGGGCGATACCGCGTGAGGCCCGAGCGGCAGACGAGGCAGCATGCCTTGGGCACGCGCCTTGCATGGGACAGGTCTCTCCATCTCAAGGAAGCCTGTGCATGAATCGCCGCCAACTGCTCGCCGCCACCCCGATCCTGGCCACACCGGCCCTGGTGCAGGCGCAGCCGGCCTGGCCCAACCGTTCCGTCCGGGTCATCATCCCCTTCACGCCCGGCGGCGCTTCCGACCTCATGATGCGGCCCGTGGCCGAGCGGCTGGAGCGGATGCTCGGCCAGTCCTTCGTCATCGACAACCGTCCCGGCGGAGGCGGCGCGGTGGGCGTGGGTGCGGCGGCCAATGAGCGGCCGGACGGCTACACGCTTTTGATGTCCACCGCGGGGCCCTTGGTGCTGCTGCCCTCGATGATGGCAAACCTGCCTTACAACCCGGCACGCAGCTTCACCTACATCTCGCTCATGGGCGGTGCGCCCATCGTCTGCGCGGTGAAGGGTGACAGCCCGATCCGCACGCTGGCGGACTACGCGACGGCCGCGAAGCGCAGCCCGGATGCGGTGAGCTTCGGCTCGTCAGGCATCGGCTCCATGGGCCACCTGACGGGAGTGCTCTTCGGGATGGAGACCGGCGCGCAACTCTTGCACGCCCCCTTCCGCGGTGCGCCCGAGGCGCAGACTGCGGTTCTGGGCGGCACCACGACGTCGCTCTGGGACACGGCCGCCGCCAATGTGCAGGCGATCCGCGCGGGCAGCATGCGTGGCCTCTGCGTCTCTTCGGCGCAGCGCGCTTCCATCCTGCCGGACGTGCCCACGGCACGCGAGGCGGGCTTCGGCAATGTGGTCAGTCTGAACTGGTTCATGTTGTGCGGCCCCGCAGGGTTGCCGCCCGCCATCACCGAGCGGCTGAGCAGCGCGGTCCGCGAAATCCTGGCCGAACCCGTCATCCGCGAGAGGATGGATTCGATCGCCTTCGTGGCGGGCGAGAGCGTCCCGCAGGCCGGTCTCGCCGCCTGGGTGCAGGGCGAACAACAGCGTTGGGCACCGGTCGTGCGCGCTTCGGGCGCCAGCATGTGATGGATGGCCGGGGCTTTTGCGCCCCGGCCATTTCCAGGGCCCTGCACGCCCTGTTCCGCAGTAATGCCGCACGCAGATCACGTCCCGAACGCCTTGGCGCCGCTGCTCGGGAGTGGCGCTGCAAGCATCAGGCGCGACTGGCAGGAGGTAAACGGGGCACCTCGCGCTTCAATGCGGGGCTTTGGCGCTCCATTCGATCAGTCGTTTCGCTGGTATCACCCAGATGATGCCACACACGACATAATACACTAACTGTATTGTCCAATGCCTCTGGACGACGAAATCGCCTAACGCGACCACAATGGCGATATAAACGATAAATCCGACCACGCCGATCAGGAACGCAACCTTACCTCGTGACATAGGAACGACATGGCCTCCTTTGGCTATCTCGCCCAGGAGTGGGTGAGAAGCTTGCTAAATATTGCCAGACGGGGCTAGGCTTCAAGCTGTTCGTACGAAGCCCAGCGCCGCTGGTGGCGCCCTTCGGCCCGAATCATCCCATCGGCCCGATCGCAGCAAAAGAATCCCGTGACGCAAAACGACCTCAAGCGCCACATCCGTGGCATTCCCGATTTTCCCAAGCCGGGAATCCTCTTCTACGACATCTCGACGCTGCTTCGGCATGGCCCGGCCTGGAAGGCTGCCATGGCGGCGATGGCGGCTCGGATCACGCCCTACCAGCCCCAGTTGCTGGCCGGCATCGAGAGCCGGGGCTTCCTGCTGGCCGCGCCTCTGGCGCTGGAGTTGGGCCTCGGCTTCATCATGCTGCGCAAGCCGCGCAAGCTGCCCGGTGCCACGGTCGGCCTCGACTACGCGCTGGAATACGGCACGGACCGAATCGAAATGCAGGCCGATGCCGTGGAACCGGGACAGCGCGTGATCCTTCTAGATGATCTGCTCGCCACCGGCGGCACCATGCGCGCCGGCCTCGACCTGCTCCGCCAGGCCGGCGCCGTCGTGCCGGCCGTCGCCGCCATGATCGAGCTCAGCTTCCTGGACGGAAGGAAACGCCTTGATGTCCCCGTCGAAACTCTCCTCACCTATGACGAGTAGGGCGCTGCCGCTCGAAAAGGCCCGCATCATCCGTGATGCGGGCGGCAACGCCTATCTGGAAGGCGGCGATGGGGCAGTCTCGGCCGCCGGGCTGAACGGCGTGTTGGCTCTGGCCATCGCGGCCGCGCCCACCGGCATCACGGTCGCCGATCCTGCCCTGCCCGATTGCCCCCTCGTCTTCATCAACCCCGCCTTCACCAAGATGACCGGCTACCCGGCCGAGGAAGTGCTGGGCCGCAATTGCCGCTTCCTCCAGGGGCGCGGGACGGAGAAGGAATCCGTCCGCACGCTGCGCCTCGCCGTCGCCGCCGCCAAGCCGATCACCCTCGAATTCACCAACCACCGCAAGGATGGCCGCCGCTTCGTCAATGAGCTGCGCATGGCCCCCGTGCTCGGTGAGGATGGCAGCCTCGTCGCCTATATCGGCATCCAGCATGACGTCACCGCCCGCAAGCGCGCCGAACGCGAAGCCGCGAAGGCCCGCCGCGCCGCCGAGCGCGCGAACCAGGAAAAGAGCGACTTCCTCGCCTTCATGTCGCATGAGGTGCGCACGCCGCTGCATGGCGTGATGGGCACACTCGCCCTCCTGCTCGACACGGCACTCGACGCCGAGCAGCGCGCCTATGCCGAGACGGCGCAGCGCTGCGGTGCCACGCTGCTGCACACCGTGAATGAGTTGCTCGATCTCAGCCGCATCGAGGCCGGCAAGCTCGGCATCCATGCCGACCCCTTCTCGCTCGCCGATATCGTCAAGGACGTGCTCGATCTGCTGGCCCCCGCCGCGGCCGAGAAAGGAATCGAGCTCTCCGCCAGCCTCGACCATTTGCTGCCCGGCCAGCTGATCGGCGACCCGAGCCGCATCCGCCAGGTGCTCATCAACCTGACCGACAATGCCGTGAAGTTCACCCATCGCGGCAGCGTGGAACTGCGCATCGCGGCCCTGCCCGATGGGCATGTGGGCTTTGCCGTCACCGACACCGGCATCGGCATCCCGCCCCGGCTGCGGCAGAGCCTCTTCACCCGCTTCGCCCAGGCGGATCCCGCCGGCGAGCAGATCGGCTCGGGCCTCGGGCTGGCCATCTGCAAGCGGCTGGTGGCGCTGATGGGCGGGCAGATCGCGGTGGACAGCACGCCCGGCCGCGGCAGCACCTTCTTCTTCGACCTGCCGCTGACGCATGTGCCCGAGTCGGGCACGCCGCCACCCCGTATCGCGCCGCAGCCCGTGCTCGTGCAGCCGCTCGCCGGCGCGCATGGCCGCATCCTGCTCGCCGAGGACGGCAAGGCGAACCAGCTTGTCGC
The DNA here is from genome assembly GCA_027488195.1 of Acetobacteraceae bacterium. Classification (GTDB taxonomy): domain Bacteria; phylum Pseudomonadota; class Alphaproteobacteria; order Acetobacterales; family Acetobacteraceae; genus Roseococcus. The sequence goes on from JAIYCD010000182.1 coordinate 27,562, forward strand.
AGCCGCCATCCTGCGCAAGGCCGGCTATACGGTGGAACTGGCGCGCGACGGGGCAGAAGCCGCCGCCGCCGCTGAATCCTCCGACTACGACCTGGTCCTGATGGATATCCGCATGCCACTGATGGATGGCTATGCCGCCACGCGCGCCATCCGCGCCGTGCCCGGGCCCCGCGGCCGCGTGCCCATCATCGCCATGACGGCGAGCGTGATGCCGGGCGATTCCGAACGCTGCACGGCAGCCGGCATGGATGGCCATTTGCCCAAGCCGCTCGGCAAGACGGAACTGCTCGCCGCCGTCCAACGCGTGCTGGATGCCCGCCCGCGCCGGCCCCGCGTGGCCATCCCCGAGGCCGAGCCCGGCGCCACGGCCCCGCTGCTCGACCGCGAAACCCTGGAGGAATTGCGCGCCGCCGTGGGCCCCGGCCGCCTGCCCCGCCTGATCAGCGTCTTCAACGCCGAGACGAAGGAGCGCGTGCGCCGCATGCACGCGATGACCGACCCGGTCCGCATCGAGGACGAGGCACATAGCCTCAAGGCTGCTGCCGCCACCTTCGGCGCCATCGCGCTGCGCGATGCCGCGCGTGCGCTGGAGGAAGCCTGCCAAAGCGGCGAGCCCACCAGCTGGCGGCGCATCCTGGACCTGCTGCCAGGCCTGGCCGACCGTAGCATCGCCTCCTTCCCACTCGCCCGCGCCGACGCGCGCGCCAAGCAGGATCGCGAGCAGAAGGGTCGCTGAAGCGGCCTCGTCAGAGCCGGCGGAGCGCCACCGCGATCGCGTCCAGCTCGGCCAGGATCTCGGCCAGAGCACTTTCCTCCTGGGCGGGTTCGCCCAGCGGCAATTCGGGCGCGCCGTCATCCAACAGGCGCTGCACCCCTTTGATCGTGTAGCCCTGCGTATAGAGCAGGTCGGAGATGCGCTTGAGCAAAGCGAGATCTTCCGGCCGGTAGTAACGCCGGCCGCCCGCGCGCTTCAATGGCTTGAGTTGCGGGAATTTCGTCTCCCAAAAGCGCAGCACGTGCTGCGGCACGTTCAACTGCTCAGCCGCCTCACTGATGGTCCGGAAGGCCTGTGCGGATTTGCGCAGTCGCGGGCGTTCCTCTAAATCTGCCTGCTCGCTCACCCTTTGGCGCCTGTGCCTGGGGTGGTGCCATTGATCCTCGCCTTCAACACTTGGCTAGGCCGGAAGGTCAGCACACGGCGTGGCAGGATCGGAACTTCAACGCCCGTCTTGGGATTGCGCCCGATGCGCTGTCCCTTGTGTCGGATGAGAAAGGTGCCAAAGCCCGAGATCTTCACCGATTCCCCCGTCTCCAGCACGCTGGAGACGCGCTCGAGAACCGCCTCCAGCAGGGCGGCGGATTCGTTGCGGGAGAGCCCGACCTCCGCATAGATGGCCTCAGCGAGGCCGGATCGCGTCAGCGTATCCATCGTCGACTCTCCGTCATGGCCGAGCCCGCAAACCTTGCAGGGTCCGCAAGTCTCTGAACTGGCAGGAAAGCCGGGAAGAGCAGGCCACGTCAACCAACATTCGCAGCGTTCCCCACAAAACCGCGTTTACCGCGCATTCACCCAGGGTCTGGCACCTCGCGCGCCGACCCCAGGACGGAGTCCTTTGCCATGCCGCCTCACCGCTGGCTTTTCCTGGCCTTGCTGGCCGCCATCGCCTCCCCCCTCGCCCCGGCGCGGGCCGGGCAGGCCTGCCCGGACATTCTCCTGGGCGACAGCCTGGCCGTGGGGATGGCGCCGCATGCCCGCGCCCTCGGCTTCACCGTCATCGCGCAATCGGGCGCCGGCATCGCATGGCTGCGCCAGCAGGAGCCGCGCTGCGCCCGGCGCCTCGTCCTGGTCTTCGGCACCAATGACCTGCGCGGCATGACCCAGGCCGAAGCCGAGGCCTATCCGCTGCGCATCGCCGCCGTGATGGAAGGCTGGGAGGCGCAGCAGGCCATCTGGGCCACGCCCGGCTGCTTCCAGGACGCGGCGCTGGAGCGCGGCAGCGTCGCACTCGACGCCGCGCTCAACCGCCACCTGCGCCGCGCGAGCGACCGCCTCCGCGACCTGCCCGCCATTCATGGTGGCCGCCAGGCGCGCTGCGTCTATCCCTCGCATGATGGCATCCATCCGACCGGCGTGGGCTACCAGGCCTGGTGGGCCGGGCTCTCGCAATGGATGGAGCGTGCCGCGGTCGCCGCGGTGCAGCCGGCCAGCATGCTGCGCTGAACCATCAGGCGCGGCCCCAGGACAGCACCGCGCGCAGCGCCTGCGTCACGGCCGGGATGCCGAGCGCCTCCATCGCCCCGTGCCAGGCCTCGGCCAAGCCGATCAGCGCCTCGGTGCCCGGCAGGATGGGCAGGCCATAGGCGGCGTCGAGGATGGCGCCCGAGCGGCCCATCAGCAGCAGCAGCCACGCCACGCCGAGCACGACCAGCGCAGGGCCCACCGGCATGACCGCCGTCGCGCGGGAGAAGTCATCTGGCACGCCGCGGAGCGGCGGCGGCGCATCGGGCATCCAGGGCTGCTGCATGGCGCGTTCCTCAGAACTGGAAGTAGATGAAGGGCGCGACCCCCTCGGGGCCGGCCAGCAGGATGAGCAGGAGCGCCACGCCGCCCAGCGCGCCCAGCGCCAGCGGCGGCAGGCGGCGTAGCGCCGTCTCCATCCTCTCCCGCAAATCGGGCGGCCAGAAATGGAAGGAGAGGCCGAGCAGCGTGAGCGCCAGCAGGCGCCAGGTCACGCTCTCATTGGGCATGTCGAACTGCAGCAGGCCGGCCATCATCGCACCGAAGCCCGCGAGGTCGTGCGCGCGGAACAGCACGAAGGCGATGACGACGATGTGGAAGGTGATGAACCAGCGCAGCACGCGCCCCGCCATCGTCACCGGCACCGCCTTGCCCCAGATGGCGCGCTCGGCCCAGAGGGCCACGCCATGGACCAGCCCCCAGAGGACGAAGGTCCAGGCCGCGCCGTGCCAGATGCCGCCCAGCACCATCGTCGCCATCAGCGCCAGGCCGACATTCCAGCGATTGCCGCCGAAGCAGCGGATGTAGACGTAATCGCGCAGCCAGGTCGAAAGCGAGATGTGCCAGCGCCGCCAGAATTCCGAGAGGGTGAGGGCGCGGAAGGGCTGGTCGAAATTCTTCGGGAAGTGATAGCCGAGCAGCGCGGCGAAGCCGATGGCCATGTCGGAATAGGCCGAGAAGTCGCAGAAGATCTGGATGGTGTAGCCATAGCTGGCCAGCAGGATGTCCAGCGCGCCATGCGCGGCCGGGTCGCGAAAGACCGGATCCACGATGCCGGTCGCAAGCTCACTCGCGATCACGACCTTCTTGAAGAGGCCGCCCAGGATGAGGATGCAGGCCATCACCACCGGGATCCGGAAGCGGTCGGGCGGCGTGTGCAGCTGCGGCAGGAACCGCGCGGCGCGCACGATGGGCCCGGCCGCCAGATGCGGGAAGAAGGTCAGGTAGACGAGGACATTGAGCGGCGAGGGCTCGGGCTCGGCCGCGCCCTCATGGGCGTCCACCATGTAGGAGATGGCCTGGAACACGTAGAAGGAGACGCCGACCGGCAGCACGATGTCGAGCAGCGGCATGGGACCGAGGCCGAGCCAGTCGAGCCGCCCCAGGATCTCCTGCAGGAAGAAGTTCGTGTACTTGAAGTAGAAGAGCCAGCCGAGCGTGCCGGCGATGCCGAGCCAGAGCCAGGGGCGCGAACGGCCCCGCCCGGCCAGCAGGCCGATGCCCCAGGTCCAGAAGCCCACGAGCATGAGGGCGATGCAGAGCTCCACGCTCCAGAAGGCGTAGAAGGCGAGGTTGGCGGCCAGCAGGAAGGGCTTGTGCCAGGCCGGCCGGAACCGCACGAGCGACCAGTGGCCGAGGAAGACCACCGCGAAGAAGATCGCGAAGATGCCGGTCGGGAAAAGCATTCAGGCGGAAGCAGTTCGCGTGGCGAGACCCATGCCGCGCAGCAGTTGCGCCTGCAGCCGCTCGGCCGTCAGGCGGTAGCCGTCGGGGGTGAAATGCACGAGGTCGGGCCGCATCAGCGGCGCATCGCCACGGGCGAGCTCGGGCAGGCGGCAGGGGCTGCGCGTGACTTCCGCGCTCCAGTCGAAGAAGGCGACGCGCTGCGCCTGGGCCACGCTGCGCTGCGCGGCGCGCACGCGCTGCAACGCCGGCAGGGGCGAGACGGCGCCGCAGCCCTGCGGCGACCGGCCGCGCCGTGTGGCCCGCACCGGGCGCCCGGCATCGGGCACCCCCATCACCAGGATGCCGGTGCGCGGCAGGGTCTGCCGCAGGCGCTGGATCTGGCGCGTCAGCTGCGCCGCATAGGCGGCCTCGTCGAAATCGGAATCCACCGCCTCATTAGTCCCGAAGGCCAGGATGACCATGGCCGGCGGCTGGTTGGCCAGCTCCCGCGCCAGAATCGCCGGGTCGCGGTTGTCGAGCGAGGCGAGCGTGGCACCATTGATGCCGAAGCCCTCGACCAGCACGCCCCGCCCACGGCGGTCCATCCCCCAGCCGAGCAGCTCCACCGGGCCGTCCCCCACCAATTCAATCGAGAGTTCGCGGCTGCGGGCCGGCGCATCAAGGGTGAAGGGACGAAATTCCGGATTCGCGTTGCGCAGCGTGACCGGACCGACGCTGAGGTCGTCCACCCGCAGCCGGAAGCTGCCTGCATCAGGCCCCGCCAGGAGGCTGAGATGCACGCGATCAAATCCCGCTGCCTCGGTCGAGCGCAGGGTGATCACGTCACCCGCGCGCCCACCCGTGAGGCGGAAGCCGGTCAGGCCGAAGGGGCCGGGGCTGCTCGCCCGCAATGCGCTGCGCACCGCCCACTCCCCGCTCTGCGTGGCCTCGGCCAGCTGATTCGCGTTGATCGGGCGCTGCGCGCGGCCGGGCGGCAGACGGCCAGGGCCGGCGGCGCCGAAGCGCGCCTGCATCAATTCGCGCAGATGCCCGACCATGACGGGGCCCGCGGTATGGCTGTCGCCGAGGATGAGGATCAGCGCGCGCGGATCACTCGCCCGCCCTCCGGACCTCTGGCCGCGCAAGGCGGCGGCCAGCGGTTCATAGGGGTTGTCACCCGCCTGGATCGGCAGCACGGCGTCGAGCCCCGGATCAGGCAGGGTCTGCGCCACGAGAAAGGGCGAGGCGACCTCACCCGCCAGCGGCTCCGGCCGCGCGCCGCAGCCGCCCAGCAACGCGGCGCCGCCCAGGAAAAAAGCGCGGCGGTTCACCATTTCAGGAGCGCCGGGGACTTCTGTGTGACAATTCGCATGATATAAATTGTCCAACCCTTGGTGTCCCGGAGAATACTCGCGTGGCGTTCCGCGCCCAACCCGCATCTCCCTCGCGGCGACGCCTTCTCTATGGCGCAATGGCCCTGCTGTCATCTGGCAGCATGGCGCTCGCCCAGCCCGCCATCCTGCCCGACCCCCTGCCCGAGCGCCCCGCGCCCGAGCGGGTGAACCTGCTGTTCTGCGGGGATTCGCTGGCGCAGGGGATGTTCCTGGCGCTGAACGGCCAGCTTCGGCGGCGCGAGACGCTGCGCGTGACCAACGGCACCCTGCACGCAACCGGCGTCACCCGCAGCGACGAGCATGACTGGCCCACCGTCTCGCGCGACCTGGTCGCGCGGCACCGGCCGAACCTGACGCTTTTCTGGGTGGGCGCCAATGACTTCCGCCCGCTGGTGGTGCGCGAGACGCGATCGCGCTTCGCCTTCGGCACCCAGGCCTTCGCCGATGGCTATGGCCGCCGCGTGGGCGAGATGGTGAACCACGCGGTGCAGGCGGGCTCCCGCGCCGTCTGGTTCGGCCTGCCCAATGTCCGGGACGCGCAATTCGCCAATGCGGTACGCCAGTTGAATGAGATCCAGCAGAATGCGGCCCTGGCCGCTGGCGCCGTCTGGATCCCGACCTGGCAGGCGACCAGCGATCCGCAAGGCCGCTTCAAGTCGAGCGTGGCCCTGGAGCGCGGCCCGCGCGGCTTCCGCGCCGAGGACGGCGTCCACTTCACCGAATGGGGCTACCGGCGGATCGCGGCCCTCTTCTTCGACGAGGTCGAGAACATCTTCCCCGAACTCGCCGAACCACTCGGGCGCCTGACAGACACCTGAGAGCCTCAGGAATCGACGGTGATATTGGCCCGGCGGATGACCTCCCGCCAGCGCTCCAGCTCGGCACGCTGAAAGCTGGCCAGATCCTCCGGACTTCCGCCCATGCCCTCCACGCCGTTGCGCGCGAAGGCCGTGCGGGTCTCGGGCTCTGTCAGCGCTGCGTTGAAGATGCCGTTCAGCCGCTGCGTGAGGGGCGCGGGCAGGCGCGGCGGCGCGTAGATCGCCCACCAGGCCTCGATGTTGATCGCCGGCAGCCCGCCTTCGGCGAAGGTGGGCACGCCGGGCAGCACGTCGCTGCGCGTGGCCCCGGTGATCCCCAGCCCGAGCATGGTCCCCGCCTCGATATGCGAGCGCACGAATTGCGTGTGGTAGAACATGGAATCGATCTGCCCGCTCAGCAGGTCGGTCACGGCGCGGCCACCATCGCGATAGGGCACATGCGTGGTGGTGATGCCCGTCGCCTCGCCCAGCAGGGCCTGCGCCAGGTGCCCCGTGGTGCCGGTGCCCGAGGAGGCGACCGAGAGCGGCCGGGTCCGCGCGAGGGCCACGAATTCGGCCATGCTCCGCACGCCCAACTGCGGCCGGACGACGAGCAGGATCTTGGTCTTGGAATGCGCGATGATGGGCGTGAAGTCGCGCATCGGGTCATAGGGCAGGCTCGGCATGAGGTGCGGGTTCACCGTGTGCGTGCCGATGGTGCCGAGCAGCAGCGTCAGTCCGTCGGGCGCTGCCTGCGCCACATATTGCGAGCCGATGGTGCCGCCCGCGCCCGCGCGGTTATCCACGACGATGGTCGCGCCATTCAGCCCGCGCGAGAGTTGCTGGGCCGCGATCCGTCCGAGAATGTCGGTGCTGGAGCCGCCCGGAAACGGCACGACCAGGCGAATCGGCCGGTCGGGCCAAGCTTGGGCCCGGGCAAGGCCCGGGGCGACCAGGCTGGAAGCCAGCAAGGCGCGGCGCTTCATGGCGCGATATCCTCCCGTGAAATCGCCGCAAGGTCGCACAGGGGCAGCCCGTTCCGCAATGCGAGGCCCCCCTCGGAGAATTCGGCGGCGAAGCGTGCCCCTTCCCCCGCCAGGCGGTCGAGGAAGCTGTCCAGGTGCCGCATCGCGCCATTGGGCAGGTCGTGTAGCACCAGCAGCACCGGCCCGCTGGCCGCGCGGCATTGGGCAAGCGCTGTCTCGGGCCAGCCTTCGGGGTCCCGGAAATCGCCGGGCACGGCGTTCCACAGCACGACGGTGTAGGCCTCGGCGCGCAGATGGCGCAATGCGCTGGCATTGAGCAGATGCGGACCGAGTGCGCCGCCGCCGCCATTCGGCCGGAACAGAAGCTGCGCGTTCAACGGGCCAAGTAGCGCCTCGGCCTCAGTGATCTCGGCCACCGCCTCCGCCCCGCCACGCAGGCCCAGGGGTGCGCCATGGGTCAGCGTGTGGTTGCCGATGCGGTGCCCCTCGGCCAGGGCACGCTCGGCCAGCGCCCGCCGCGCCGGGTCGCGCAGCTTCTGCCCGATGGGAAAGAAGGTCGCCCGCAGGCCGCGTCGCGCCAGTGCGGCGAGCACGAGGGGCGTCGCCTCGGGCTCGGGCCCGTTGTCGAAGGTCAGGCAGACCTCCAAGCCTCACCACCCCACGGCATAGCTGGCGCGGCGCGGATCGGCGCCGGCGGTAAGGATCCCGCTGCGCTGATCCGCCTGCACGGCGCAGACCGCGCCGGCGCGCCAGATGCGGTCGGGCCACCAGCTCACCTGATGGCCGCGCGCCGCCAGCGCCTCGCCCGTCGCCCGGTCGATCCGGCCTTCCAGGCAAAGGCGGCCGGGATAGGTGACATGCGGCTCGAAACTGTCGGGGAAGCTGTAGGTGGCGGCGCGCGGGTGCTCCACCGCATCCTGCGGGTCCATCCCGAAGAGCCGCATGTTCAGCAGCACCTGGAGCATCGCCTGGGACTGCACATCGCCGCCGGGCGTGCCCATCGGCATGACGAAGGCGCCGGGCTCCACCACCATGATCGGGTTGGGCGTCAGGCGCGGCCGCTTGCCCGGCGCCGCGCGGCTTGGATGGCCCGGCGTGGTGAAGGATTGCGACCCGCGCGAGGAAGGGCAAAGGCCGGTGCCGGGAATGACGGGCGTATCGCTGGAGACATCGCTCGGCGTGGCCGAGACCGCATTGCCCAAGCGGTCCACGACCGAGATGTAGGAGGTATCGCGCGGCGGGCCGGAGGGTGCGCCCTCCATGCGCAGGGGCGCGCCACCGGCGGCGGCGGCGGCGCCACGCGGCTGGCCAGGCGGCGGCATGTCGGGCCAGGCGCGCAGCGGGTCGATCATCCGTGCGCGCTCCGCCGCATAGGCGGGGTCGAGGAGGCCCTCCAGCGGCACATCGACGAAGTTCGGATCGCCATAGAAGGCCTCGCGATCGGCGAAGGCGAGCTTCATCGCCTCGATGATGTGGTGGATGTAGTCCACGCTGTTGTGCCCGGCTGCGTGCAGCGCCGCTGGGTCGAGCAGGGCCAGCGCCTGGTTCAGCACCGGCCCCTGGCACCAGGCGCCGCAGGTGTGGATGTCCAGCCCCGCGAAGCGGGTGGTCACCGCACGTTCGACCGGCGAGCGGTACTCGGCGAGGTCCTCCGCCGCGAGCCAGCCGCCCGCCTCGCTGTGGTAGCGCAGGATGGCCTGCGCGATATCGCCGACGTAGAAAGCGGCCCGCGCGGCCTCGAGCCCGGCCAGGCGGTCGCCACCGCGGGCCAACGCCGCGCGCTCCTCATCGGCCATGTAGCGCAGCGACCGCGCAAGGTCGGACTGCACGAAGACCTCGCCCACCTGCGGCGGCCGGCCGCCGGGCAGGAAGGTCGCGGCATTGGTGGGCCAGCGGGCGTATTTCTCGGCATAGCCGGCGATGGTGTTCGCCATCAGCGGATGCACCGGAAAGCCATCGGCGAAGCGGATCGCGGCCTGCACCACCTCCCCGAAGGGCATGGTGCCGAAGCGGGCCAGCGCCGTGATCCAGGCATCGGGCGCCGCGGGCACGACGGTGCGCAGGATGCCCTCAGGGATGGTGCCGCCGCAGGCGCGGGTGAAATGCTCGGGGTCCATCGCGCGGGGCCAGGGGCCAAGGCCGGCGATGGTCCAGACCGCGCCATCCGCCATGCGGATCATGATGGGTGCCACGCCCGCGACATTCACGATATCCGGCTGCAGCACGCCGAGCGCGATGCCGCCGGCCACCGCCGCATCCACCGCATTGCCGCCCGCCTCCAGCACGGCGAAGGCGGCATGCGCCGCGCCGTAATGCCCGGCCGAGGCCATGTGCCGTGTGCCCCGCAGGGCGGGGCGCTGGGCGTAGGGCTCGGTGGGGTCGGGCATGGGCATCCTCCGGTCGTCACGTGCTGGGCTTGGCCCGGCGGCCTCATCAACCGCCGAATCCCCTTGAGGGCAAGCGGTGCGAGGCGTCATCAGGGAGCGATCGAATGGCGCCGCGCTGGACGCCGGCCAGGCGCTACAGCCCGTAAAGCCGGTGCGCCTGGCTGAGGGCCTCGTCCAGATCCGGCAGGCCCCTGGGCCCGCGCAGCATCTCGATGGACACCCAGTTCGCATAGCCAATCTCGCGCAGCGCCCCGGCGATGGCCGCATGATGCGCCGCCGGTGCGCCAAACTGGCCAACACGTGGCTCACTGATATGCACATGGTCCAGCAGCGGCCCGGCGCGGCGGATCAGCGCCGGCAAGTCTTCGCCATTCACGGCTGCCGTGCCGGCGTCGAAATGCAGGCCAAGGCCCGGCCGCCGCAGGGCCAGGAACAAGTCCAGCAACTCCTCCGTGCCGGTCACGAAGTCGCAGCCATAACTCTCAGGATTGGCTTCCAGGCAGAAGAGAACGCCCTCCGCCGCGGCGAGCGGCGCGATCCGCTCCGCAAAGGCGCCATAGGCGGCCGCGGCCTGGAAGGGCGAGAGATCGCCCCGGCGCCGGTTGCGCGGCGAGCCGAAGACCAGCGCGCGTGCGCCAAGCCGCCCCGCCAGCGCGAAAACCCGCGCGAGATGCGCGACAAGCCGCCCCTGCCCGGCCGCATCACCGAACACCACATGATCGGGCAGGTTGAAGGCGAGGGATTGCATCGCCGGAAAGGCGAAGCCGTGCAGACACGGCGGGAGGTCGTTCGCGCCGGCGGCCAGGGCCGTGGGCCAGTCGCCCCACACCGAAGTGGGTGCCAGCTCGACGCCGGGGACGCGGTACTGGCGCAGCAGCGCTGCCGCATCCGGCGCTTCCTCAGCCGACCAGGCGAGGGTTGAAACGGCGAGCTTCATCCCCGCCGATGCTCCGCCACGAAACCCCGCAGATCGGCCAGCACCTCGTCGCGGCCCTGGATGTAGCCATCATTTCGACCGAAGGCGGCGGAATGGCGCGTCCGCAAGTTGTAATGCGGCGCGACAGGCGGCGCGGCCGCGCCAATCTCGGCGCCGGGCAGCACGATCTCCTGCACGTCACGCGTGCGCACCGGCTCTGTCACCATGTTCAGCAGGCGGATGCCGGCGCTGTCCATCCGCGCGAGGGTGGGTGCCATGCGGCGGATATCCACCCATTGCAGCTGGCCTTCCGGGTGGATCTTCTCGATCAGCTTGCCCTGCAGCATGTCGAAGATGAGGTTCTTCTTGAGATGCGGCCCGAACAGGCCGGGCAGGCGCAGGATCCAGGTGTCCGGGAAACGCTCTCGCATCCACTGCTCGAACATCTGGCGATGCCGGCCATAGGGGTGCGTCGCAGCAGGATCCGGCTCCTCTCCCTCGGAGCGCTCGAGCGGCGGGTCATAGATGTCCACGGTGGAGATCAGCAGCACCGCCTTGGCGCGCGAGGAAGCCACCAGGTCGAAGACGCCGCGCACATGCGCGAGGTCGGCCTCCGGCTCGGCATTGGCACGCCATTTCTCGGCGTAGAGGCCGGCGCAGACGATGCCACCGGTCTCGAGCGCACGCAGCCCGGCCGAGTTGGAGGAATTGAACTGGTTCCGGAAGGAGAACGCATCGGCCAGGTTGCGGCCGACGAAGCCGGTATGACCGACGAGCGTGTCGAAGGTGAAGCCCCCAAGGCGAAGTTCCGGCATCGTCCCTCCTGTAGTGAGTCTCGGCCTGGATCAGGCCCGGTGGAGCTGGTCGTGGTCCATCACCAACCCACGCGCATCGACCTCCGCCTCCAGCTTGGCGATGATCACTTGGGAGGCGAAGAAGATGGTGTCGATCTTTCCGGAGAGCACGGAGAAGCTGCGCCCATATTGGCCGACCCAGCAGGAGCGGTCGTCAGAGGCGCCGATCGGCTTGGTCTTCACTGAAAGCTGGGCATCCACGAAGCGGAAACGATCCTGGAAGCCGACCACGTTGCGCGAGATCTGCTCCTCCATCTGCCGCCGCTTCTGCGCCACGAGTTCCGTGCCGACGGAATCGCGCATCGCCACGGCCTCAGCCGCCGTTTCGAAGTTGCCGAGCGGCGTGTGCGGCACGCTGGAGAGGGTGAAAAGGCCCGGCTTTTCCGTGGGATAGATGGACGCCAAGGGACCATCCACGAGGGTGAAGGCCGCTTCGTCCGCCTTGGCTTCGTAGTAGAGAAGCATGGTGGGCTCCCAGAAACAGGGAATGGTCGGCACCAGAAGGTGGCCCCATGTGGTGTCGATGAAGAAGTCGTAGCGTTCGCCATTCACGATCACGCCGTCATCCGCCTCGACCAGATGCGTGATCGGCGTCTCCGTCATCAAGGCACGGCCCAGCCGGCGCTCGAAATAGGTGCGCGCCTTGTCGGTCAGGATCACCCTCTCCTGGCATTCCAGCACACCATCGAGGTTGCAGTACCCCAGAGAGGCGACATCCGTCGGCGAGGTTTCGCGATACTCGATGCCTGCCGCGGACATGATCAGCTTGTACGTCTGGAAGTCGATCAGACTGTCGCCCTTCGGCACGGCATAGATGTTCTTTGGAACCTCGGCGCTGAGGCCCGGATAGCGCTCCATGAAGCGGGCATATCCGTCGCGCGACTGCAGACGCGTGCGATGGGAGCGGGGATAATGGAATCCCATGTGCAGGCGGAACTGGTTGTTGCCAGAAGCCCCGCCGAGCGGCCGCTTGTCTTTCTCAAAGACGCGGACCTCGAGGCCAAGGGCCAGAAGCATGGCGCCGATGTGGCAGCCATACCAGCCAGCCCCGCCAATTGCGATCTTCAGCATGGGATACCTGCCTTCATTCCGGGACCGTAGGTGAGAGGCGAAGGGGTCGCAACGCGCGGCGATGCGGCTCGGCGCGCATCAGACTGAGACAGCATCGCCATGCGCAAGATGCTGCGCGGCTTTCTCAAGATGCTCGGCCAAGCGTGCCTGCGAGGCATGCGTGGACAGGCGGCTGAAGCGCGTGGCCATGTTCATCGCGCCGTGATAGCCGGCCCACTCCATGACGCTGCGGCCCGTCAATCCGGCCAGGAGGTCACAGGCAACGGTCGCCGCCTGCAACGAAGCGCCGAGTTCGGCGAACATCTTGGCCTTGCTCGTGGGCATGTTCTGCGCCGCCGCGCGGAACACGGCGATGACCGCGCGCAATTGCTGGGTCGCGGCTTCGGATTGGCCGGCTCGCGCGAGGATCCATCCATGCAGCAGGAGCGCCTGCGTCAGGTTGAAGGCGATGATCGGCGCCTGGGCCACACTGGCTTCATGCCGCGTGAAGTCGGTCATGAGGGCGAGGGCTTCCGCATATCGGCCGAGCGACAGCAGGGCCAGGTTGCGGATGAAGTTGAGGGAGATCTCGGCATGCGTCGGATTCTCCTTCGAGCTTCCCTTGACGCTGCGAAAGCGCTCCCGCACCTCGGCGAGCTTTGCGTCCAGCAAGCTCAGTGCCCACTCCACGGCCTGGGGGTCGCCATCCTCCACCGCCATGTATCCGAGGACCTTGACCGCCTCGGTCTTCACGAGTGGCCCGTATTGATCGCTCTCGAGAAGCTGCTCCGCCATGAAGCGCAGCGTGCCCACGTGCTTGATGCGCTTCTTGCGCAGGAAAACGCTGGGCAGCCGCCCATCCTCGGCGGCGGGAAGCAGATCGCCGATCTCGAACTCAGGTGCCGCGGGCAATGCGCTGCCGGGCGGATCCCCCGCCAGTTCGACCCGCACCGCCTTCACGAGGCCGGGCGGCAGGTCGAAGGCGATGTTGCCGGGCTTGCGGGGCGAGGGGCGAAGCGCTTTGCCGGTAAGCTCCACGCCGCTGCCATCGGCCAGCGCCACGGTCACACGCAGCGGCGGCACGGCGGCATCCTCCGGGCCCAACAGCTCGAAGAAGACGCGCCGGCCCGTCACCGTGCCGCGGCCCAGGCGCCAGCTCGACTGGGGATGAGGCTCAGCCAAAATAGCCTCTCCACCACCCGACGAATTGACCAAGCCCGGTGCGCAGGTCCGTCGTCGGCCGCCAGCCGAAATCACGCTCCATCGCTGAGACATCCGCGAAGGTGGCCGGGACGTCGCCCTTCTGCATGGGCAGGAGTTCCTTCTCCGCCTTGACCCCGAGAAGATCCTCCAGGATCGCGACGAAATCGAGCAGCCGCTCCGGATGGGCGTTACCGATGTTGTAGGTGCGGTGCTCGGCACCGGCCGGGGCCTTGTCGAGCACCGCGATGATGCCGGAGACGATGTCCTCCACGAAGGTGAAGTCGCGCGTCATGCGGCCTTCGTTGAAGATCTTGATGGGTTGTCCCTTCAGCATCGCTTCGGTGAACAGCCAGTAGGCCATGTCGGGCCGCCCCCACGGGCCATAGACCGTGAAGAAGCGCAGCCCCGTCATCGGCAGGCCATAGAGGTCGCAATAGGCGCGGCTCATCACCTCGCCGGCGATCTTGGTCGCGGCGTAAAGGGAGGCGGGGCGGTCGACGCGGTCCGTCTCCTTGAAGGGACCTGCGGCGCGGGCGCCATAGACCGAGCTGGTCGAGGCATAGACGAGATGGCGCATCTTTCCCTGGGCACGCCGCGCGCCTTCCAGGATGGCCAGGTGCCCCGTCACATTCGCCGCCGTATAGGCGAAGGGCGCCTCCAGGGACCAGCGCACGCCGGCCTGCGCGCCGAGATGCGCGATCCGGTCGATGTCGGGCCGGGAGGCCATCATCCCCATGACTGCTTCGGCATCGGCCAGGTCCAGCCTGAGGAACTCGAACTGGCTGGCCAGCGCGTCGCCCGTCAGGGCAGCAAGGCGCGCCTCCTTCAGCTTCGGATCGTAATAGGCGTTCATGTTGTCGATGCCGACGACCTGCTCGCCCCGCGCCAGGAGGGACCGACACAGATGCGCCCCGATGAAGCCCGCGGCGCCGGTAACGAGAATGCGGCCCATGCGTCAGTTGTCCCTCAAGCGGCGTCGGTGATCGGCGAGGTTCTGCACGACCGAGCGATAAATGTGCAACATCTCCGAGTGGGTCGTCAGCTTCCAGAAGCTGCGTGCGGCATCGATCGCCATGCGCTCGCGCAGGGCCGCATCCTCCACCAGGCTCGTGAAGTGGGCCGACCAGCTGGCCATGTCGTCAAACTCGTACAGGAAGCCGGTTTGGCCGTGGACCACCTGCTCCTTCACGCCGAAAACGCCGGTGGAAAGGATGGGCAGGCCGAACAGCAGCCCCTCGACCACACTGCGGGGATAGGCCTCGCTGGTGGAGTTCATCAGCAGGAAGTCCGAAGCCCGGAGATATTGGCCGACCTGGGGCGTCGCGCGCACCAGGGTCATCCGGCTGCGGATCTCCTCGGGCAGTTCGGCGAGCATCGCCTCGAAGGTCGGGAGGTAGGAGTTCTCCAGCGCGCCCAGGAAGATGATGCGGGACTTTGCCCGGACCTCGGGCGCCAGCGCGGCGAAGGCGCGCATCAGGCCTTCCTGGCCCTTGCGCAGATTGACCGTCCCCACGCAGACGGCGATCACCTCATCCTGCACGAGGCCGAGCGCGGCACGCAGCTCGGCGCGCGGGCGATCGATCGAACCCTTGAACCGCGCCGGGTCCACCCCGTTCGGAATGACGTGGACCTTGCCGAAGAACTTGTGATCCGCCCAGGCCTGCCGGCTCGTATCCGCGACGAAGACGATCTGCTCCGCCTGGCTGATCCCGATCTCCGTCGCCACGAGGCCCTCGCCCTCGAAATCCTTGAAGCGCTCCTTTGGCGCGAAGGATTCGCGGATGATGACCACAGAGCCCAGGCCCATCTCGGCGCCGAAGCGCGCAAAGGCCGCGCTCTTGGCGGTGTTGCAGACGAGCACCTCGATCTTGTTGGTCGTCAGCCATTCGCGAAAATGCCGGCGCACCTCGCCAAAGCGCCGGTTCAGCCCCTTGGCGACGTGATTGATCTTCTCGTCGAAGATCGTGAGCGGAACGCCAGCCTCGGCATAGGCCGCCTTGAGCGGGCCGCCGGGCGCGGCATAGGCGAAGCTGCGGATGCCTTTCTGGCCGTTCAGGCCGGCAGCGAGTTCCATCAGGCTCCAGGGCGCGCCCTCGCCCAGTACGAGGTTGTGCGAGATGAAGCCGACATTCAGCGTCTCGCGGCTGCCGGGACGATAGGTCCGCTCGGTCAGCAAGTTGCTGTAGACGGCGCCGATGGCCCGCCGACTGTAGCGCTGCGCGATGGATTGCTGCAACTTACGCACGAAGGACGTGCGGCGCTTGATATCCTTGATCTTGAGCACCGCGCGATCGAGCTCGATCGGCTTGGTGATGACAGCAAAGCCCATCCCCGCTTCGCGAAGAACCTCGGCACAGCTCGGCGAGCCGCTGGCGAGTGTCGGCACGCCATGCATCACCGCGGTGATCAGTCGGTTGGGACTCTTCGTCCGCTCCTCCTCCGCATGGGAGACGACGCAGATGCCGGCACGCTTGAACGCTTCGTTCATCGCCTCGGGGGACCAGTCCACCACATGCGGCAGGAGTTCCGGGTGGCGCTTGAAGTAACTTGCGCGTGAGACGATGAGCGGCGTGTAGCCATGGCGATCGCGCAGCCGCTCGATCAGCCAGCGCGAGGATTCGAAGTTGCCGCGGTCCGGATTGCCGAACCACAGCACATGCTCGTTCGTCAGTGGCGTCACCGGATGCCACTCCTCATCATAGTCGATGGTCTCCGGCACATAAACCACGGGCTTGCCAGGATAGCGGGTGGCGATCTCGACCTTGAGCTCACGCGTCGGCACCGTGACGAGGTCGGCGCGCTCCATCAGCTCACGGAAGCGATCGAGCGAGTTGATCTCCCCCTCCGGCCGCTTGAACAGGCGGGGATTCTCGAAATAGCGGTCGCAGACATCGTAGATGAGGAACTGGCGGGGATTCTCCCGCAGCGCATGCATCAGCGAGTGATCACAGCACTGCACGACCAACACGATGTCCGAGGTCGCATCATAGGACATCGAGACATGCGGCCAGCCTTCAGCACGCAGGATTTCCGCGGGGTAGAGGGCCCGCAGCCGGGACGACGCGAATTTCTCCGCTGGCGTCCAGAACGGCACGAAAGACACGCGTGGAAGGCCGGAAGGCTGGCCCTGGGGGCGCAACTTCGCCAACAGCTCGGTGTAGGCGTGGCCAGCCTGCGTGAGATCGTGGTTGCGCTCGGCGAACTCGCGCGCCGCGGCGCCCAAGCGGTCGCGCAGCTTGCGGTCGTTCTTCAGCGACTCGATCGCCGCTGCGAATTCAGCGACGGAGCGTTCACGGATGATGCTGTTGCGGCCATCGACCAGGGCTTCGCCGTGCAGCCCGGCATCCTTCGTGGTGATGACAGGCACACCGCAGGACAGCGCCTCCATCAGCACGTTCGACGTACCCTCGCGCCCCGGTGCAACCGGATGCACAATGGCGTGGCAGCGACCGTAGAATTCCTCGGCCATGCGGTCATGCGGGATCTGCGTGCCGTCGCCGCGCTGCAAACGCAACAGCTTCACGCCGGCCTGCTTCGCCGCCGCCTCCGCGATGTGTCCGCCTTTCACTTCCGCTTCCGCCTTGGTGGTGGCGCTCGCGGCAAAGCCCACCGTGAACTCCGCGGGGAGCGACCTGGCGCGACTTGCCGGCGACCATTCGTCAAGTTTGAGCGCATTGGGAATGAAGAGAACGCGGCGATGCAGCGGCGCGAGCAAGCGGTAAAGCTGGAGGTTCAGCACAACCACCGCATCGAACCGCGCGAGGCCTCGCCGCATGCGCTCAGGATCCAGCCCGTAGAGGCGTTCCAGCGGGCGGGGCCCGCCCACGCGCACGACGGAATGCCGTGCATTGACCGGATAGCGCTCGGCCAGGATCACGTCGAAATAGACGGCGATGTCGGCGTCATCGACGCCGATGGTGTGCGCGAAGCCGGGAATGACCGCGGCGAGGCGGCGGGCATTGTTGCCATAGGCCCAGCCGACATTCTCGGGCGGGCCGATCACCCAGGTGATGGTCGGCTTGCCGGTTTGCGGATCGGGGTCGGGCAGTTGCAACCCGGGCGGGCGCGGCGCCCTTGGCGCCGCTTCATGCGGGACCGCGGGCGCCGCATCCGCCCGCAGGAGGGAGGCCAGCGTTTCGTTCAGGCGATCGATGGCCCGCTCGGTGCGCGCCTGCCCCTCGGCGATGCTTTCCATCCATCGCAGCAGCAGCAGTTCGAACTTTGCTTCACTCTCAGCCACAGCCAAAGCTCCAATCAGCGGTCACGCACGTGCGGGAGGCCAAGCGCTGCTCGACCTCCTAGCGGTTTCCTGCCCCAACGCCATCCCGAACGCCGCGAAATCGACCGTGTCCGCGCATCAGCGCGGGGCGCCGGAAGACCGCTGCCGCAGAGACCAGAGCTCGGCGGCCAGATGGAAGTCCTCCTCCCAGTCCACGTCGATTGTTTTTGCTTTGGACACAGGATGCAGCAACGGCCGCTCCCCGATGCGATCGGAGAAACGGCGGTAGTTGCCGACATCCGAGATGAAGACCGCGCTGTTCACCTCATAGAGCACGGGAAGCGTCTGCGTGCGCGGCCATTTCTCGACGCGGCGATCATAGTTGACCGGGCCTTCCGCGTTCCACATGAACGTCCGCAACTCAAGGACACCCATGAGGCTGTCATGGGTTCCGGCTTGGAGGGCGGCCCGATATGCCGCAAGGGCGGCCTCGTATTCAGGCTCGTCGAAGAAGGGCGATGTCACATGCGTCCAGAGCACATGCGCGCCCTCGATGATCTGCGGGACGTAGCTGACGACTTCGTCGGTCGAAGTGGCGGATGAGCAGAGCGCATCGGGGCGCCGGTCAATGCGCAACCGGCCACCCGCCAAAGGCAGATAGCGCTCGCCGATCGCGATCACCAGAGGGTCGTTGGTGGACAGAACGACCTCGTCGATGCCGCGCGTCGCAAGCAGCTGCTTGAGCTTGATGCCGAGCAACCCTTCCGGCTCGCCGCCGAAGGCTCGCGTGTTCTTGTGCGGCACGCGCTGGCTGCCGGCACGGCAGGGAAGGAAGGCGACGATCTTCATGTCTCGACCGCGGTTGCATGCGATGCGCGCAGAACGGCCGAGAGGCCGCGCAGGTCATCGATCAGGGGGAAGCCATGGACTGCCGCCAGCTCCCGCATGCGGGGCTGCGCCGTGGAGAAGCGATCCATGTAGACGAAGCTGGTGCCAAGCGATTCAGCCGCCTTGAAGTCGGCCTCTGCATCGCCGATGAAGAGCACCGAAGCCGGGTCCGTCACGCCATCATGGGCTGCGAGATCCGCGAGCACCTGCGCCAGGTTGTCGGGCTTTGGCGTCGGCGAACCAAGGATCTTTCGGAAAGGTGGGGCGTCCCCGCGCTCGCCCAGCACCTCCCGCAATTCCGCCTCGTCCGAGCCGGAGACGATATAGAGGGGCAGGCGCGCGGCCAGGCCGGCCACGACGTCACGCATGCCGGGCGTGGCCGGTGTCGTCACGTAGCGTCCGCGCAGCAGGCCGGCATAGGCCGCCAGCAAGCCGGCATGATCCACCCGCGGCCGCACCGCGAGGTCCCATGTCAGCAGCGTCTCGAAGAGGCGATAACGGGAAGTTCCGAAGTTGGCACGCTGAAAGGCCGAGAACCGCGCCACATCGGAGGGCGTGAAGCCTGCCGCCTCCAAGACCTCCCGGAAGCAGGAGGATTTCAGTTCGTTGCTGTCCAGCAGGACGCCGTCGCAGTCGAAGACCACGGCGGCCGGCTCCCGAAGCGTGCGGGCCATGGGCGGTTCAGTCAACGGCGGCGTTGAGCGCGTAGACCGAGACGCTGTCCAGACGGTACAGGGTGGGGGTCAGGCTGCGCAGCCGGCTATGGGTCGAGCGGGCGCAGAACAGATCGATCATGCTCTGCACCTCGCGCGACAGTTCCTGCTCCGCGCTGCTCGCCATCTCGTAGCCGTCGAAGCCGGCCATCAGGCAATCCTTCGTGCCCAGCGCGGCCACGGCGCCCAGCGCAAGGTCGAGCGGGCTCGTGTCCGAAACAGGACCGATGCTTTCCTCGGCGCCGGCGGCGATGGGCGCCGCCTGCCACACCGGCGCATCCAGACCGCGGGGAACGCAGCCCGTCACACGAGGCGGCGTAGGCACGACGTAGCCGGAAAGGCCCGTCAGATTATCCGCCGCATCCACCCGCATCGCGGCATGGCCGGGAAGGCAGAGCAGCTGCTCGCCGCCCAGGCTGCGCGCGAGGTCCAGATGGCGTGTGCTGGAGAAAAGGACCAGCGCACCGGTCTTGGCAATGTAGCGCCTGATGGCGTCCACATGACGCCGCACCGAGCCGCCTCCGCCCAGAACCAGCACGGGGCGCGCCGGGTCGGCCATCGGCGCCAGGGCGGGGTAGGCCTCACGGTCCACCTCGCTTGAGCTCTGCCGCTGCAGGGCCTGGATGATCGACAGCACCGAATAGCGGTTCTTCGAGATCCAGCTCATGACATCGCGCTGGGGCAGGTTGTTCGCGCCCGAGATCATGTAGGGCAGGTTCGTGCCCCAGCCGTAGATCTGGCGCAGCTCCTCGAAGGACTCGATGACCGCGGAGAGCGCCTGGTAGTCGAGCGAGCGGCTGTTGCCGATGCTGTCCAGGTGCACCAGCATCGTCTCGATGCGCAGGTTGCCTGCACCTCGCCCCATGCCCACCAGCGTTCCGTCGATCACATCGACGCCGGCATCGAGCGCGGCCAGCGAATTCGCGAAGGCCAGGCACATGTTGTCGTGCCCGTGGAAGCCGAGCGTCTTGCTGGGCAGCGCCTTGCGCAGCTCGGCGAAGAGTTTCGAAAGGCTGGCCGGCATGCAACCGCCGTAGCTGTCCACCAAGGCGATGCTGTCGAAGCTGTCGGCGGCATCGAAGGCGGCGGCGATGCGGGAGATGTCGTCCTGGAAGGTCGAGAGATACATCACGTTGAAGCCGACGTTCAGCCCGGCCTCCTTCAGGGCACGCGCGAGCGAGATGCCATGCGCCAGCGCATTGGGCGCCACCGTGATGCGGACCATGTCCACGAGCGGCGCGAGATGGCCAAACAGCGGCCCCATGCGGTCCGGCGTGTAGCCCTTGCCGTCGATCATCACGGCAAGCTTCTGATCCTCGCGCAGAATTCCGCGGGCCTCGGCGATGCGTTCGGGAGAAAGGAAGAAAAACTCACCACTGTAACCCTTGGCCGGATCATTCACATAGCCAAGCTCGACATGCGTGATAGGGAGCCGCGACATGGAATGCAGATAAGTGCGGATCAGAAGTGGGTCGAAGTCCCAGTTCGTGTAATAACCGCCATCGCGAAGCGTGCAATCCAGTAGCTCTACCATCTCTCGAAACTCCCGTTTGCACTGCCTAATTACCTCAGCGGTGCGTTTTTATGCAAGGGTTGTGCCAGAGCGTGTCCGGCCCATCACTCCGTGACAGCGCCGAGAAAAATTTCCGCATAGTGGCGTTCGGAACTTTGCTCGGACTTGGTCCGATAAAGGGCGTGCAGCTGCGCGCGCTCCTCGGGCGGAGCCTTGCGGAACTTCGAGCGCGCCATGTCGCCGATGGCAAAGCGCCCCAACCGGGCAGGGCCCTCGACCACGAAGCGCTCGGTGCATTCGGTCACCACTACATCGGGCCGCTCGTGCTGGATCACGCTGCGGTCAGGACTGGTGCTGTGAATGAAGACGAAACGCCGAAAGACCTGCCCAAAAAAGAGAGCGAGGTTCCAACCGAAGGAATCCCCGAAGAGAAGCATGGATCCGTGCGGCGCCGCCGGATTGGAATAGACCAGCGTTCGCCCACGATTCTTCAATTCGCTGTCGAACAGCAGCTGCGGCTGGGGCCCACGCGGATGAGCCGTGATGCGAGGCTCCCGCCGTCTCGGTTCCAGTTTGCTGTCCAAGTCACCGGAGGAGGGCGCTTCACGGAACTCGTACGCGGCCTCGTCCAACGCCTCGGCATGGCCGGTGCTGGCGAGCGTGACCTTGGCCGCGACGAATGCGCCGTAATCGTTCCAGTGGGTGTCGCCCTTGTCATAGACCCGCATGCGCGGGGCCGCCTTCAGTTCCGCAACCGGATAGATCAGTTGCGCCCCAGGCGGCACCGCGGCCAGCAGGGTCTCCGTGGGACGTTCGGCGGCACGGGCGGCCCGATGAGGGTACCAATCATCGTAGACGGATTCCTTGGATGGCGCGAGCAACTGCACATGGCGGAACCCCGTCTCGGCAGCCAGCGCGGTGATGCCCGCCAGCATGCCCGACCAGGCGGCCTGCGCGGTCGCGCTGAGCCTGGTCGCCCCGGTGTACTGGCCAACACTGTCGTTCTTGTCGTTGTCGAGGTACAGCCAGCCCTGCTCCCCCTCCAGCACCTTGCGCGGCATCGTCTCGCTCATGGGATTGCCTTGCCTTCCTGGTCGGGATCAGCCGGCGCTGGCGGGGGGTATTCCCGCAGGGCACGCTGCACGGTCTGGTCCAGGAAAACATCATTCTTGAACCGCAGGGTGGAGCGGATGGCGATGGCCGGATCCCAGTACCGGGACGGCGTCCCCCGCCCTGTCAGCTTCGCCGCCGCGGTTTCCCGCCCGGCGATGCAATGGGCGCAGGTCATCAGAACGTCCGAGAGTTCACGCGCGGCGCCGAAGGAACGCGTGGCGTGGGTGGGGGCGAAATAGGCGATCTCCACCGCCTGATCCAGCGCGCTGCGCGCGGCGGCCCATTCTTCCCGAAGCAGCCGCAATGCGCCCAGCAGGAGGCAGCCCTTCACGAAGTTGTAGATCGCGGCCGGCTTCTCGCGCGTGGCGGCGAGCAGGGGCTGCATTTCGGACAAGGCCAGCAGGCAGCGCTCCTGGTCGCCATAGCGCAAGCCGAGCTGGGCACAGGCATAGCGGATCGAAAGGCTCCAGTGGACGTGGTTCACGATCCCCTCCTGGGCGCGAAACGCATCAAGCAGGGCCCAGACACGGTCCAGCGCCTCAGGCGTCGCGAGCCGCGGCGCATCGCAGAGCCGGTAGCAAAGCACGGCGGTGACTTGAGCGATGGCGATGCCGTCGGGCTCTGGCTGCGTGAGCAGGGCATGAGCCAGACGCATCGCATAATCATACAGCATCTGCCGATGGGGAATGCGCGTGCCGTAATTCCGCACATCATGCGATATGTCATCAACCTGCAGCGGGATAGGCGCAAAGAGCCAGCGCCACCGGGCCTGCAGGTAATCCGCAGCAGTGTATTGCCGCGTGCCGCCAGGCCCGAATGCCGTCAGCGACAGCACTCGGCAGAAGGGCTGCGTCATGGGAAGCGATAGACGGCCCCGGCCTTCGTGAAGCGCGATCTCCTGCTCCGCCACCGGGTCGTCACCCTCGCCAGAGAGTTGCACCACGAGGCGATCCACTCCGCGGCAAGCGATCTCGACCACGGCTCCGCTCGCCGGCACTTCCAGTTTGAGGAACTTCAACTCGGGGCTGATGGGCTTGGCGTCTGCCACGGCGTCAGTCCCGCCCGGGACAGGAGGCATGGGCAGCGCCAGCCGGCACCTGGCCCTGGCTCTGGGCTGCACCCGGAACTGCCGGCGCAGCCCGCGTGGGGCCTCCGTCAGTCGTCGCGGCCGCGGCGCCGTATGGCGTCGCACCAGACAAGATCCCGAAGACTGGCCCGGCGGTCATCGGCACTCTCACATCGCTGGATGATGCCGGAGACATCCGGCATCGCTTGGGTTTCACGCTCGGGCGACGAAACGCGGGCTCATGCCTGCGCCACAACCGTCACGGAACGGCAGGTGAAATCCTCGGACCGCAGCGTCGCATAGCGATTGCGCACGCGCTGCGTGAGGCGAATCAGCGCGGCGGGGTCGTCCAGATTTTCCTGCCAACCCGTGATCGTCATGCGCCGACCGATCCGCTCACGCAGGGCGCCGAGCGAGGGAACGCTGGATCGCACGAGCGCGACGTGGCGCCAATCCACCAGCTTCTGCTGCGCCTCGTCATCCGGCTGCATCTCGGCCGCCGTCTGCGGGGAGCGACCATGCCCCGCCCAGGAGCGGGGATTACGCCACGTCAAACGCAACTGGCCTTTAGGCTTCAGCAGCCGGATCGCCTGATCCAGGGCCTGGTCGAGCGCCGCCTCGGCCGGCTCTGGCCGGAGGATCAGGAGATCCACCGAGTGTCGCTCCACATCGTCCACGGATTCAACAAAGGTCAGCTTCGAATCCATCGCCGCGATGTCGGCGGGCGTGAAGGTCGCCTTGACCCGCGCAAGTGTCACCGGGTTGCGATAGACCCGGCGCTGGAGATCCCCCTCGGAGAGCACGCCCGTGTAGCGCGCCGCGCCCATGGCACGCAGGACGAGACCATTGAGCGCAATGCCGCCACCCAGCTCTACGACATGCGCCCCAGGCAGCAACTCGGTGAAGTCTTGCGCGGCTTCCGGCAGCCCGATCTCGACGCAGGTTCCAAAGGCACGGAAGAGCTGGCGGAAGGCCGCGTCGTCGGTGATGCCCTGGGCCAGGCCGTGGCGAATGGCGAGATGCCCGGCGGAACGCGGCGCCGCCAGGGATTTGGCGACTTCAAGAGCCGCGTCACGATCGATCGTTGCCAGAGGATCGGCTGGCTCCGCCCGGGGGGCGGACTGCGCCTCCAGCCGCAACCGCGCACGGCGCGTGGCGGCCGGGTCGGCGCTCGCCCGCAAATAGGCGATCACCTCCAGCAGATAGCCCTTGACAGGACCGGAGCTCTTGCGGAGCAGGCGAGAGAGCTCCTCGATCAGCGCGGCTTCGCGGGACGTCCCGCGCACAGCGCGATCCAGCACATCGCAGGCGAGCTTGTATTCATCGCGCTCCAGAAGGTCCAAGGCCAGCCCGGCGCCGAGGTCGCTGACATGCGCTGCGGGCAGCATGGAGGCCATCCGCTCCCACAGCTCGATCAGGCGCGTGCTCGGCACTTGGCGCATGTCGGAGGGCAGGTTCTGGCCGAAGCTGGTCAGATGCTTCGAGACGGTAAACACCACAGAGGTGCCATCGCCCACTGTCTCGACGGCCTCAAGCTCAGGCACGGATGCCGCGAGCCAGGCGATCTGCCGGGACGTGATGTGCAGGAAATCCTGCATCATGATGCGTGAGCCACGCAGCAGGCGCGGCCCCACATGGTTCAGCACCGCCCAGAGCATGCGCCACGACTTTGGCGCATCAATGAACAGCAGCTCGATGCTCTCCGAGAGTTCCAGGAGGCTCTCGATTTCGAGAACTTCGCCCGTGAGGACGTTGAGCTTCGATGAATATGGCGCGAGATGCTGGCGGAACAGCGGCAGGAAACTGTCGCCACGCTTCAGGCCGACCTGGGGGAAACCGCTTGCGTAGAGCGGCGACCATTTGAAGCGGTCCAGGACCGTCAGAGACCAGTCATGCCCGCTCGCCTGAAGGCCACTGCAAATCTGGTAGGTGCTCGCCCCAAGCCATGGGCCGATCTCAATGACGGCACCCTTGCCGCGGTAACCACTGGCGGTCTTGAAATAGAGGAATTTTTCATCTTCGGAGAGCATCGCCGGGATTTCCGGCATCGGCTCGTAGCGCCCGGGTTCGGCCTTAACAGTTTCTACTGCCACGGGCGAGACTCCATCAAAACCGGCCCTTATTATATAACACTCAATACCGTCCGATGCAATCTGGCGCCGGAGGAACTTCGCTCGCATCAACTCTCACCTGGCCGGGCAATCTCCGTTCGAAGGGCCACCCAAGCCCCGATGGCTCGCGCAGAGCCATGCGGCCAGCCGCTCCACATCCGCCGGCCCGGCCAGGCGCTGCGGGACTTCGGAAGGCAGGCTGCGCGTGGCGCCGGAGATGACGGGCCAGCCGCCGTCGTCATCCGCCGAGTTGATGATCCGCCCGCTGCCATCCTGCACGCCCAGCATAATACGGGCATCCATGGGGTTGCGGGCTGCGGGGCGCGCACCCGCATGCCGCAGCACGAATTCGGGCACCGCCGAGGCGGGCAGCGTGGTCCATTCAGGGTCTGCCGCAGGCGGCGTGCGCGCCAGCCGCGCCCGCACGTTCTCTGGCAATGGTCCCTCCGCAACGCAGCCCGGCCGCGTCACGAAGCGGCCATCAAGGAGGTTGTCGTTCAGATAGAGTTGCGCCCCGGGCGCCTGTTGAAACACGCGCAACGGGACCTGCACCGCCTCAATCCGGCAATTCGTCTGGTTCGTCGGCTGGACCAGGTTTCCGAAGATCGCCGCCTCGAGATCGCGGGCCGTGGCGCCGCGCTGGACATGGATCGAGTTGCGCCCGTGGCCGAAGACCAGGTTGTTCGCAATCACGCCATGGACCCCCGGGTTGACCACCGGGTTGCGCCGGTCGTTGTTGACGAAGGCGTTGCCCACCACCGTCATGTCCTGGACGTTCGGATAGATCAGCAGGCCCATGCTGTGCAGGCCCTTGGGATGTCCGGCTTCCTGCAGGCCCTTGGCGATCAGCGAGGATTCCAGGCGGATCGCGCTGATCGCATCCCCGGCAAAGGAGAGGTTCTCATCGGTCGCATGGGCCAGGGTCAGGTTGCGCAGCACGACGCGCCGCACCTCCTGCCGCCCGGCGCGCGAGATCAGCGCCAGCGCGTCGATCGCGCGCGCATCCGCCCCCTCGGGACCCGTTCCAGGATAGATCGCAAGGTGTTCCAGCCGGACATCCGAGGTGCGGATCACCAAGGGGGCACCGCGCAGCAATATCCCAGGATCAGGCGCGGTCTGGCCTGCAATGGTAAGGCCCGGTGAGCGCACCTCGATCCTGGAGGCCAGGTTGATCGTCCCCGCGACCTCGAAGACGACGACGCGCGGCCCGCGCGCCATCAGGGCCTCCCGCAGCGAACCCGCCCCGTCATCGGCGAGCGTTGTCACCCGCAGGACGCGCGCGCCCGGCACCAGCCCCGCCTCGGTCCGCGCGACGACAAGTCGCGGCGCCTCGGCGGCCCAGCTGGATGGAATGGCGAGCCATGCGCCAGCCAACAGCAACGAGGCGCAAACCCAGGTCGGCCATCGCCTGGCAGCGGAGATCGCCCACAACGGAACACGAGATGGCATCATTCGGTTCTCCTCCGCGGCTCGTTCCACAGCACAGGTCTCGGCTTTCGTGGAGCCCCGTCCGGCGCGAAGCTGGGGCAGCGCAAAGCCTGCACCATCAAGCATCAGCCGATCATCCACCGCCCCTCAACGTCAAGGGTTGAGCGCTGCGGATGGCGGCGCGGCATGGGCAGGCGGCGCCTCCACCCAGTCAGGATTCCCGGCACGAAGGCGCCAGGCAGCGACTTCCACAGAATCCGGGAGAAGGCGCGGATTCGGCCGCTTGCTGCGGCGCAGCGCGCCGTCTATCATTTAAATCCTGCGGGGGGCGACGGTTTGCGGCCTTCTTGTGAAGGTGCCCGTCAGTGATCTGGCGAATACCCTGTCGTGCCGCGCGATCTGACGCTGAGGAGGCTGAGCACCAGCCATTCCTGGTGAGGCTGGAATACTCAGGGGTAAACCGGATGTCTGAACAGCAGGCCGACAGCCCGGATGGCGTCTTCTACGCTGGGCAGGATATCCGCGTGGTCCTTCGGCTCTTCGAGACCGACCCCGATCTCTTTGTCACCTTCACAGGCCGGGCGGGCCGCCCGCATACCAGCGGCTTCGGGGAAGCATTCTTCCTCAAGCGCCGCCTCTCCGCGGTTCATTTCATCAGCAACTGGAACCATTGGTGGCAGACCGGGGAATTGGAAGAAGCGGTTTCCCGCCTGCGGGCTGCAGGCATCCTCGACCACCGGCGGAAGCTTCGCCTCTACGGGTCCAGCATGGGCGGCTATGCCGCGCTCAGCCGCTCGGCCCTGTTCCAGCCGACAGAGATCCTGGCGATCTCCCCGCAATACTCCATCGACGGCAGCGTCGTACCCTTCGAAAAGCGCTGGCGCCGCTACGCCCGCGCGGTCACCTTCGCGCATGACGACATGGATGGGGGTCTCGATCGGCAGGCGCGCATCTTCTACGTCGTGGATCCCCATTTTCGGGCCGATGCGCAGCATCTGCGCCTGCTGGAGCAGCACCGCCCCGTCGAGATCGTCTCGATCTCCCTGGCCGAGCACAACACGGTGCGGGCGCTGGAGGAGATCGGGCTCGGCACACGCCTGGTCACGGAGTTCGCGCGTGACGAGCTCGACCCGGCGGCACTGCGGCGCGACTACCGCGCGCGTCGCGCCGGCTCCAGCCTGGTCTGGTACGGACTTGCCCGCGCCCTGGTGGAGCGTGGGCGAAGCGGATGGGCCTGGCCGGCGGCGAGCCTGGCGGCGCAACTTGTGCTCGCCGGCGCTCCGATGCGCGATGCGTCCTTGCAGATGGACATCCTGCGGCTCGCGCTCGAGCTGAGCTGCGAGGCCGGCGATGTCGCCATGGCGCAGCGTTGGCTGGCCGGCATCTCGGCCCGCAACCCCTCGCCTGCCACAATGGCGCTCGCGCGCCTCCGCCTTGCCCTCGCGGAGGGCGAGGCCGCGGCTGCGGTGGCGGAGGTGCCCACCCTCCTGGCCAAGGGCCAGGAGCAGGACTCCTGGGCGGTGGCCTACGCCGTGCTCTGGGCGGTCGGCGAGACGGATCAGGCGGCGGCCGTTCTGCGCGGGCGTGAGAAGACAGATGCACCGGCGCTGCTGCGGGTGGCCGGGCGGCATCTGCTGGCCGCCGGCGACGCGGCGGCCGCGCTGCCGCTTCTCCGCAGGGCCTTGCAGAGCGCGCCAGAGGATACGGATATCCGCGCCCTGGTGGTCGAGGCCGAGTTCACCGGCGGCAACCCCAAGGCGGCACGCCGGCTGATTCGCCGAGCCAGCGGCCGCCTTGCGGCCTCGCGCGAGACACAGGCGCGGCTGGAGGCGGAACTGCGCCGCGTCGGTGACACGGCGGGGGCGGAACGCCTGGCGCTTCGCCATCAAGCGCTCAGGGATTTGCACGCGGCCCTCGTCAGCGAACTCGGCTCGCTCGATCCGGCCGACCCCAACACCTCCGTCCTAGCCTTGCTGGCGCGGCTGCGGGGCAAGCATGAGGCGGCCGCCACGGGCTGACCCTCCAGGCAGGGCGGCTTCGGCTGCCCCGGGATGGGGCCATGGGACTGCGGCGCGGCCGCGCCCGCCGGATCAGACGATGCCCGCCCGCAGCAGGTCATGCAGGTGAAGAATGCCGACGGGGCGTCCTTCATCCACGACGAAGATGCTGGTGATACGCCGCTCGTTCAGCACGCCCAGGAGGTCAGCGGCGAGGGCGTCCGGCACGGCGGTGTGGGGCGTCATCGTCATCGCCTGCTCGACGGGGCCGTCCATCGAAAGACCCCGCTGGAAGGCGCGGCGAAGATCACCATCCGTCAGCACACCCACAAGGTGTCCTTGCGCATCCAGCACACCGCTGACGCCGAAGCGTCGCGAGGTCATCTCGACCACCGCCTCCGCGAGCGACGCGCCACGCTGGACCAACGGCAGCTCGTCAGCGCCGTGCATCAGATCCCGCGCGCGCTTCAGCCGCGCGCCGAGCTTACCGCCAGGATGGAAATCCCGGAAATCCTGCGGCGAGAAACCCCGGGCCTGCAGCAGGCACATGGCCAGCGCGTCCCCGAGTGCGAGTTGCATCGTGGTGCTGGTGGTGGGAGCCAGGCCATTCGGGCAGGCTTCGGGCGCGCGGGGGAGCAGCAGAAGGACATCGGCGGCGCTGCCCAGCGCACTCTCGGCCCGCGAGGTGATCGCAACGAGCGTGACGCCGAAGCGGCGTGTGTAGGCGATCGTGTCTGCCAGTTCCGGCGCCTCGCCGGACCAGGAGAGCGCCAGGACCACGTCATCCCGCCCGATCATGCCGAGATCGCCATGGCTGGCCTCGGCGGGATGGACGAAATAGGCGGGCGTGCCCGTGGAAGCCATGGTCGAGGCGATCTTCCGGCCCACATGGCCAGACTTGCCCATGCCAGTGACCGTCACCCGGCCCGGCCGTGCCAGGATGCGGGCCGCGGCGTCCAGCACCCGGTCGCCGAGATCGCCCTGCAAGGCCGCGTGCAGCGCGCGCAGACCATTCGCCTCGAGTTCGACCGTGCGGAGCAGGATGCTCCGGCGTTCCAGGTCCGTCATGCCAGCATCTCCCGCGCGCGTTCCAGGTCCTCGGCCGTGTCGACGCCGAGCGGCACGTCGCCGACCGCCATGGCATCGATCCGCATGCCGGCCGCGAGGGCGCGCAACTGCTCGAGCTTTTCGCGCATCTCCAGCGTCGCGGGCGGCAATGCGACAAAGCGGGCCAAGGCGTCGCGCCGCCATGCATACAGGCCGATATGGTGCCAGAGCGGGCCCTCCCCCCAAGGGGCGGTGGCGCGCGTGAAATAGTGGCAGCGGAACCGCCCGGGCGCGACCTCGCTGCCGATCATCTTCACGACGGAAGGGCCGTGCCGCTCCCTGTCGCTATGGATCTCCGCGACCAGCGTGCCGATGGCCACCTGGGCGTCTTCGAGCGGCGCCAGTGCGGCGCGGATGGTCGCCGGCGCGATGGTCGGCAGGTCGCCCTGGACATTCACCACGACATCGTGCCGCCCCTCGGGATCCAGCGCGCAGACCGCTTCGTGGATGCGGTCGGAGCCGGAGGGATGGTCGGCGCGCGTCATCTGCACGCGGCCGCCAGCCGCGCGGACCACGGAGGCGATCTCCTGACTGTCGGTCGCAACCACGACCTCGCCGATCGCCGCGTCCATCGCGCGGCGCCAGACGTGCAGGATCATCGGCTGGCCGGCGATGTCGGCCAGGGGCTTTCCTGGCAGGCGCGTCGCCGACATCCGGGCGGGAATCAAGATGATCGGATTCATCGCAGGGTCAAAATCCCTTGACCACGGCATCAAGCGCCTGCAACCGCGACAACAGCGCCTCGAACTCCCGCAATGGCACCATGTTCGGCCCATCTGATGGTGCGCGGTCGGGGTCGGGATGCGTCTCGATGAAGAGGCCCGCCACACCGACGGCGACGGCCGCGCGGGCCAGGGTCTCCACGAATTCCCGCTGGCCGCCCGAAGAGGTTCCCTGGCCGCCCGGCTGCTGCACGGAGTGGGTTGCGTCAAACACGACCGGGTGGCCGGTGCGCGCCATGATCGGCAGCGACCGCATATCCGAGACAAGCGTGTTGTAGCCGAAGGAGGCGCCCCGCTCGGTGAGCAGGACACGCGGGTTGCCGGCGCTGGTCACCTTGGCCGCCACATTCACCATGTCCCAGGGGGCCAGGAACTGGCCCTTCTTGACGTTCACTGCCCGGCCAGTGGCGGCGGCGGCCAGCAGCAGGTCCGTCTGCCGGCAGAGGAAAGCAGGAATCTGCAGGATATCCACTGCCTCGGCCACTGGCGCGCATTGGGCCGCATCATGCACATCGGTCAGCGTGGGCAGACCAAGGCTTTCGCGGATTTCGGCGAAGACCGGCAGCGCGGCGGCCATGCCGACGCCCCGCGCGGCCTGGCCGGAGGTGCGGTTCGCCTTGTCGAAGCTGGTCTTGTAGATCAGGCCGATGCCGCGCCGCGCGGCGATCTCCTTCAGCGCCTGCGCCGTCTCCAGCGCGTGGGCGCGGCTTTCCATCTGGCATGGCCCCGCGATCAGGGCGAAGGGCCGGTCATTGGCAAAAACGACAGAGCCGACCGTGACGCTCTGTGGATCCATGATGTCCCCGCCATTCCCGAAAAGTTGCAGGCGCGCATTGCGCTACACGCAATATTCTGAAGCAGTCGTCCGGTACAGCAGCGGCCCAGCCCACGCAACCTTTCGCCCGCACTCCGGGCAGGCGCGCTTCGCTCAGGCGGCGCGTTACCTGAGCAGCGCCGCGAGGGCCGTGTGCAATTCGCGCCAGTCGAAGCTGTAGTTGTCGCGCATGGAGCCCCATTTGGAATCGAAGGGGATGTCCGTGACGGCCTCGCGCGGGATGCGGCGTGCCTGGACGGGCGCTTCCCGGTAGCGCGGGTTGTCGTAGAGCCATCCGTCGAGATGGCCTGGCGCGAGCATGGTGGTATTCGAATATGCGACGCCTGGCTTGTTGGCCACCCAGCGCACCTTGGCCATGCCCGCGCCGATCGGCGCCACATAGGCGTCCACCGCCTCGCAATACATCAGGCTCTCCGGCAAGGGGCAGCCGATCGTGTTGATCATGCGGGCCTTGTCCCCGACCCCGGCCACGATGCGCGCCGCCATCGCCAGCTCCGGCTCCATCGACATCAGACGGTGCGAACCGCTGCGGTGGTTGAAGGCGTTCAACCCATCCAGCACGGCGACGAGCCCCGGGAATTCCTCGCCGAGGGTGCGCAGCAGGGAGATCAGCCCGGCCTCCTGCTCCGCCCAGGCGCGGTTGCCCAGACGCAGTGTCACCATCAGCATGGGTGCCGCTTCCTGCCGCAGCACCGCCAGGCCTTGCAGAAATTCCGGCCGGCAGGATGACCGCGCCCAGGCCTGAACGCGGCCGGCCAGATCCTCGGTCACATAATCATCCAGCAGGTTGAACAGCAGGAATCCCTCGTCCGTGGCGGTGCCGAGCAGCTCCCGGCTTGCCCCCTCACGCCGGATGCGCCCCCGGAGGGCCGCGCCGATTTCAGGATAGAGACCGGTGACCGGGCCGTAGAGTTGCCCCTCCGCTGGCACGAGCGAGACGAGGCCGATCTCCTCGGGCGCGATGAGCGACAACAGGCGCGACCAGCCGGAAAGCTGGTTCCAGAGGTCGTGCCCGACATGCAGCAGCCGGCTTTCCGCGATCGCCACCGCACGGTCCGGGCGGGCAAAGCCACGCAACATCCGTTCCGGGTCGCTCGCCAGGCGAGCCAGCGCCGCGGCCAGGTCCCGGCGCAGCCGCACATGCGGCATGGCGGTCAGCAGCAAGCCTTCCGCCGGCAACAGCCAGGTGGCATCGCCTGCCACGTCCATGATGTCGAGGCCGTACATCACCAGCGCCGCGCGCCCGTCACGGCTGTGGCGGAAAAGGTCGTAGGCGATGGTGTCGCGGCTCAGCGCGCGCTGCCCCGTGAAGGGGCAGAGCAGCGGCTTGCCGCCCAGCCGGACGGCGGCCGCGATGTCTCGGATGCGCGGCGAGACCTCCGTCCGTGCCGCGAAGGCCAGGTCGTCGCTGAGGCGGTAGCATTCCGCGCTGACCGCCGCATGGCCCTGCTGGGCAAGGTCGAGGAAGCGGGGCGACAGCCCGTGGCGCTCCGCCAGAAGCGCGCGCGCCTCGGCCGAGAGGCCGCGTGTGTCGATCAGCTTGGTTCGCAGATCGAGCCACAGGAAGCCGACGACGCCGAGCGGCAAGCCCGGCGGCGGGGCGATGGGCGCGGGTGGCGCTTCGGCCCTGAGCACATGGAGGATCGTCTCGTGGAAACGATCCAGCGTGGCCGCGACGAGCGGCGGCAGGCGGGTACCGGGCTTGAAGGGCACCTTGCGGCAGGCGCCGATCAGCGTGGATCCGGCCCAGGGCGGCACCGGGGTACCGAGCCCCGCGGCCTCCAGCAACCAGGCTTGCGCGCGGCGGACGTCGCGCAGCTCCAACGCGGCGCGCGCCCCGTGGCAAAGCAAGATTGCCCGCGCCTCCGGCGTGAGCGCCGCGTCAGCCAGACCTTGCTCGGCGATGGCCAGCACCTCGCGGTGCCGCCCGGCGCCGTGCGCTGCCTCGGCCTGGTCGAGGAGAGATGCGGCGGTCGCGGGCGGTTGCGGAGGATCAGGGAAGGTCATGGGGCCACATCATGCATGAAGCGCGGCGCGTGGTGGAACCCGCCCTGCGCGCGGCGATGGGCGCTGCGGGGCGGGATGGGCCCGCGCAGCGCAGCGCGTTTCGCTCAGGTGGCCGCGAGCCGCAGCGCGGGAACGCCCGGCTGTGGCTGGCCGGCCACGATGCCGGCGAGGAGCGGCGGTATGGCTGCATATGCGGCTTTGCGGGATGATTCGAAGCGATCGAGTGCCTCAACTTCGGCCTCGGTCCAGCCGAGCGGGCGCCGCAGGTCGAAGTTTCCGATCTGCTGCGTGGTCCTGACACGGCCCGATGTGCCGAAGACATCCCGCAGCAGCGACTCGATCTTCGGAGTGTTCGATGTGATGGCCATGAACGGGGTGCGCGTCGCCAAGGCCAGACAAACCGCGTGGTAACGGCCCGTCAGCAGCAGATCGAGGCTCGCCAAACCCTGGGCGAAGGCCAACAACTCCGGCAGGCCGGGCTGCACTTCGCTGGTGATGGGGTGGTCAGTAAGACCATGTTGCTTCGCGAATTTATCGATCATGCGCGTCGCCGCCCTCAGGACGGACGTGCTGAAGCCGACGCGCCCGGCGCGGGCGGGTGAAAAGCGCGCTCCACCCTCAGTGGCGAAAAGTCATGCCACATGGAAAAATCGGGACAGAGGCCAACGCCATGCAGCCCGTGCTCTGCAGCCTCCGCAATACTCGCGCTGTCGCGCACCAACACCAGGTCGTACTCAGAGAGCTGCGCGTAGGTGGACGCGGTGTTCCCGGCAAACGTTGCATTAAGGACGACTGCGGGCACCCCGAATTGATGTCGGCATGCTGGCCCGAGCGCCGCCAGCGCCGCTGCCCGTTCATTATCATGGTGAATCGATCCTTCGCCATTCACAATGATAGCCGCCGCCGCTCCAACGGCTTCAAGAAACGTCCTATCATTTTTCCAGGGTACACCCGTTGTTTGATAATAAATTTGATACAGACCTGCCTGAGAAATGAAATACTCAAGCGCCCCCATCACTGATGTACATCTAATATGGTTGGCCGGTCTTGTATCATTAAATATTACGAACAGGATATTTTTATCTTGATTGATCATTTTAATGTCATTTTTCACTCCGAGAATAAATTATCATCGATACATTCAATCTGAAATTTAATTCCTTTTCACATTTCTGCAGATGCGAACAGCACGATAAATCTCGTGTCAGAGGGTTTTTATTTATAACTTTACTTTGGTTTTCTCGAATTTCTTGCGGCTTATTGTTTGTGTGGTCATAATTTCAATCAGCGTCCGTTGGCTTCAGTTCGATACAGCTTGGAAGCCCCCCGCCGTGGGCGCTGGCATCTTGCCAGCCTGGACTATACCTTCCAGCTAAGGTACCTTTCAAACTATGCAAAAACTTAATTGGCCGAAAATCTGCAAAAATATAAGAACTCGTTTGGTCAAGGCATCGCCAAGCAGCAAAGGAAGAAATTCTCATGGAAAATAGTGCTCGCTGGAATGCGTTAAGCTTTAAAACTCAAATCTCTACGATGAAGCGGCGCTCAGAGCTCCTTGACGTTGTGCGTCCCGGCGGGATTGGGTTAGAATTAGGTGTAGCAGAAGGAAAATTTTCGGCCTTGATGTTGTCAAAAGAGCGGCTCTCCTATTTGTACAGCATTGACCTCTACGGTGGCGGGCATCATGACATCCGTGAGTACAGAACGGCACTTCGTAATTTAGATACTTTCAAGAACAATAACTCTTTACTTAGAATGAAATTTAATCAAGCCCTCGATCTATTTGAAGATGATTATTTTGACTTCATATTCGTAGACGGATTTGCCGACACAGGCGAGGAGGGCGGTAGAACGTTATATGACTGGTTCCCGAAATTGCGTGCCGGTGGGGTTTTTGCGGGCCATGACTATGATGACCGTTGGCCAAAAGTAGTTTCTGCTGTTGATGAATTCGTCGCGCGTGACGCGAGTTTTGAATTGTTCGCCATCAATCGAACGGGAAGCGTACATGATCCCGAAGATGATTATAACCGATTTGGCACATGGTGCATTATCAAGCCCATGGACTGGAAAATGCCTCCCGAATGGAAGAGTCTGCAGACCAAGCCTGAGGATCCCGAGGCAGAGGCGCAAGAGTTTTTCCGCAAGGCACGAAAGGCGAAAATTCGCGCCGAACGTGAAGCAAAACAGCTCTAGTCTTGGACGCCCAATCCCTCCAGCAATGGGCCGATGAAGCCTTCGCCGCGAAGCGCCACGCCGAAGCCCTCGCCGCGCTGAAAGCGGAAGCCGATCCAACGACGCTGGACGCAGCTTCCCTCGCCATGCGGCAGGCCTGCCTGGCGCGTGCCGCCTGGGCGCTCGGCCAATGGCGTGTCGCCCTGCCCGCCCTGCTGGCGGCTCATGGCCATGATGCGCCGCGGCCGGATTGGGCTGGCCCGCTGCTCGATGCGATCCTGCTCCGGCATGCCGGCCGCGCCGAATGGGTGCCGCCTGCGCTCGCTTCCACCCTTGAGCACTTCGGCGCCGCCGTCACCGCCGTCCTGCGGGGCGAGGCGCCCACCGGGGTGGAGCGGCCAGCCGGCGTCACCTGGATGGCGCTCGGCATGCTCTGGTATGACACCCGCCTCACGGTCATCGACCCGGCCAGCCTGGACGCGGAGCGGCGGCATGAGATCGCGGCCGCGCATGGCCTCTCCGCCGAGTTCCTGGAGATCGCGGCCGGCGGCCATCGGGCGATCGCCGCGGCGTGTTACGCCCGCTTCCCCGAACTGCCCTTCGCCGATGATCCGTGGCTGAATGTGCGGATCAAGGACATCGCGGCCGCCACACGGCTTGGCGGCAAGCCCCTGCTCTGCCCCTTCACGGCGGAAGGGCGGCTCAGCCGGGACACGCTCGGCATCGGATTGTTCCGCCATGTCGAAGCGGGGCGTGTCGCCATCTCCGCCTATGCCATGTCCAAGATGGATGTGGGGGGCGACGCGAACTGGCTTCTCCCGGCCGAACAACTGCTGATCGTGACCATGCCGCACGCGGCGCTCCGCCGGTATGCCGCCGCCGCCCTGGCCCGCCTGGCATCGGACCCGGAGCGGCTGCTGCGCGGCTTCGCTTTGCCCGGGCGCCGCGTCGCCGTGACCGAGACGCGGGAACAGCATGTCGGGCACGACCTGTGGAATTTCGTGGCCGGCTGGTCACGCCTGCTCGCCTTGGTGCCCGCAAGCGACCTCTCCCGCGCCTGGGTGGTGAAGCCGGCCGGACAGCTCTATCCCCCGGCCCCGATCCTCTTCCCCGAATTGCGCGCGGCCGGCGGCCCCCGGGTCCAGACCGCCGTGCCCAATGGCCGCATGCTGGATGCCGCGACGGATGAGGGACAAATCCTCTTCTGGCTGGTGGATGACCGCGTCACCGATGATCTGGCCCGCCGCGTGCTCGACTGGGCCCGCACTCTCTGTCCGCCCGCCTTCCCTGGCGAACTGGCCGCCCTCAAGGCGGGTGGTGGGCCGATGCTCCTGGTGACGCTTCGCCTCGGCAACCGCGTCTGGATGGAGCAGGAGGAAGGGCTGGTCTCCCTGCTGCGCGCCCTCGGCGAGGAATTCCCGGGGCTCGTCGCCGTGCTGGACGGGATGAATGCGTTCAACCACGAGGGTACATCGCATGCCCTGATGTCGCTGGAAGCGGAACAGGCCTTGGCCGGCCGGCTTGCCGCCAGGCTCGAGGGCCATGTCCGTGTCGTGGATACGATCGGCTGCCCCTTGACGGAGAGCCTGATGTATTGCGAGGCGGTGGACGCCTATGTCGCGCCCGTCGGCGCGGGAATGGCCAAGGTGCGCTGGATCGCGAACAAGCCAGGCCTCGCCTACTCAAACACCACCATGCTCGCGCCAGGCCATCTCGACGGATGGCTCTACGACAACCCGCGCTACCGCGAGGCACCCGTCCAGGCCATCCGCATCCCGCGCGAGGCCGTCACAGATGCCCCCTCCGATTCCAAATGGGGCTCCATGCGCGACAATTACAGCTTCGACTGGCGCGAATTGCTCGGGCCCGCGCGTGATCTCCTCCAGTCGCTGGGCTTCGGGCGTGAGCCTCCCCGTTGAGGCGGCGCGCCGGGCTTCGCCTTGCTAATGCGGCGGTTCTGCGTTACCGGCCTCACACATGGTTTTCCCGGGATTTCGCCACGTAGCCAGGGATAGGCGACCGTGCTGCCACGGTGCCTCGGCGGGGTGTGCCCTAGCCTGGCAGCGGTCCACGGCTCACGGCCTGCATCGCGAGCCGTCCGGGGAAGGCTGATGACCGAGAGTGCCGCCCAGACGCCTGACGCCGCCGCTGGCCAGCACCTGGATCATGCGGGGAGCGAGGCGCAACGGCGCTTCATGCGGGCCGCCCTCCGTCCCTACAAGTCGCTCGGCCGCGCGAGAGTGAATTGGCGGGCGGTGACCGATCCTCTCCTGTCCCGCCCTGGCCCCAGTGTCGTTGCGGGGCTTCTGGCTGCGCTCGATTCCCTCCCGGTGGATGGCGCGGCTGCGCGCTTCCTGTTGGAAGCCCTGGTCGCGGCCCTGGTGCGGCAGCGCGATCATGCGGGGCTGATCGAATGCTTGCGACGCGCGCCCGAAGTGGAGCGGCGCGATCGCTCCTGGGTCTACGGCCTGTCCCGGGAGATTTTGCTTGCACAGCCGCCTTTGGATGAGGCGCTCCGTCGAATGGCCCTGAACGCCGTGCGGCATCCCTTGACGGCGGGCAGCCACGCATTGGCTGTCGGGATGGTGCCGGTCAACGCCGGCGCGGAGTGGCGAATGCGGGTGCTGGATCGGGCAGGCGACGCCTTTCGCCATGCGGTCGAGGCGGACCGCGCCCTCGCGGATTTTGCGCGCTTTGCCGACGGCGCCAGGACCGTCTCGGTGGTGGGCAATGGTCCCTCGCTGAAGGGCGCGGGCCGCGGCTCCGAGATCGAGGCAGGTGACCTCATCGTGCGCTGCAACTTTCCGCCCATCGCCGGCTTCGAGACGGATGTGGGCGGCCGGACCGATGTGGTTGTCTCCTTCATCAGCCCGGCAGCCCCCAATTTCCAGGATTATTTCCGCAACGATCCGCGCTATGCCGATGCTTGGTTCGTGCAGATGTCGTCCAACGCGCCGCGCGACCACAAGCCGATTCCGCCGGGCGGGCGGCGCGAGGGCCCGAGCCGCTTCGTCCGCATTCCCCTGCCGGTTGTCGAGGCGATCGAGGACATCTCCTACCGCGAGCCGACGACGGGTCTTCACGCCATCCTTCTCTTCTCGATCCTGCTCGGCAAGCAGGTGCGGCTGTTCGGCTTCGATTTCTTTCAGGGAAGCCTGCATCACTACTGGAAGCCCGATGCGGCCGCCGCCACCAGCACGCATAATCCGGCATTCGAGCGACTCTATGTTCAACGCTGCCTCATGCCGCTGTTTGGCGTCCATGGCTGAGGCGAAACATGGGCAGGCGGGCATGCAACAGGCCAACCCGGACCATCATGCCCAACTGGCACACCAGCTCGTGACGCCATCCGAGGATGAAGTTCCGGCGCTGGTGGAGGCCCTGCTGAAGCTGCCGATGGACGCGCATGAGCGACGCGCCCTTGTCTTCACCGGAGTTGCTTCGCTCATGGGCCGCGGCGCCTGGATGGCCGCCGCTTGCCTGCTGCGCGCTGCGCCGCGCCACACGCGCAAGGAACGGATCCGCGTGGTGCGGCTGTGCCAGGAGATCCTGTTGACCCAGCCGCGGCCCGATCCGGCCGCGCTGGAGGCAGCACTGGCCGTGATCGGCCATCCGCTGGCGACCGGCGGCTGCCGCCTGATGATCGACCAGGCGCCCGAGGGTGGGGCGTCAGCCCTGAGGGAACGCCTCCTGGAGAGCGCCGGAGCCGCGCTGGCGAATGCCGTTGGGGCCGATGCCAGGCTGGCCGAATTCGTGCGCTTCGCGCAGGGCGCTGAAAGCGTCTCCATCGTGGGCAATGGTCCGTCGCTGAAGGGCGCCGGGCGCGGGGCGGAGGTTGACGCCTCCGACATCGTCGTGCGCTGCAACTTCCCGCCGATCGACGGCTTCGGCAAGGATGTCGGCACGCGCACCGACGCCGTCGTGTCCTTCCTGAATCCCGCCTCCGACCTGTTCGAGGGGTATTTCACCAACAGCGCGCGCTATGCCGACTCCTGGTTCCTTCAGATGTCCTCCAACTTCAAGCGCGACTACGGACCGACTGCCCCGTCTGTGCTGGAGCGGTGGAACCTGCGGAACCACGCGCGGGTTCCCCTCGATGCGATCCGCCTGATCGAGGACATGGCCTACCGGGAGCCGACGACGGGTTTCCATGCCATCATGTTCTTCACCGTGTTCCTGCGGAAGAAGGTGCGGCTCTTTGGCTTCGACTTCTTCAAAGGGACCGGCCACCACTATTGGCGCAGCGGGGACCCCAGGCCCCCGGGCGTGCACAATCCCAACTTCGAACGTCTCTATGTGCAGAAATGTCTCATGCCGCTGTTCAGCCTGGAGACCTGACCGCGCAAGCGGGACGACCGCCGCATCCGCCCAGCGAGCTGGCGTGGAGCCGAGCCGCATCAACCGTCGAGGCGTATGCCCAGCTCGCGGATCAGCGGGCGCCAGATGGCGTTTTCCTCGCGGACGAATTCCGCCATCTGCGAGGGCGTCCGCAGCACCGCCTCGGCGCCGGTATCGGCGAATTGGCGCTGCGCCTCGGGCGTCTGGATCGCCTCGTTGAGTAATTCGCCCAGGCGCGCCACGAGCGGGGCCGGCGTGCCGGCGGCGACGGCCAGGCCCTGCCAGCCGTAGCAGACAGTGCCGGGCAGGCCGATCTCAAGGCCGGTCGGCGTATCCGGCGCGCGGGGCGTGCGCGCCTCGCCCAGCACGAGCAGGCCGCGGGCGCGGCGATCGGCCAGGAACGGGGTGGCGTTCGTGACGTCGGCGATGGCGCAATCCACCTGGCCGCCGAGCAGATCCTGCATCACGGCCGGCATGCCACGATAGGGCACATGCGTGGCCTGGAGGCCCGAGCGGCGCTTCAGCACCTCCATCGCCATGTGGTGCGGCGAGGCGACGGCGGGCGTGGCGTAGGTCAGCGCGCGTGTGTGCGATGCGGCGAGGATTTCGGCGAAATTCTGGATCGGGCTTTCGCCGCGCACCAGGAGCAGCAGCGGAAAGCGGCCGATGAAGCCGACGCTCGTGAGGTCCCGGTCCGGGTCGAAGGGCAGGCGGTTGTAGAGCGCCGGATTGTAGACCATGACGCCATTATCCACATGCAGCAGCGTATAGCC
This sequence comes from Acetobacteraceae bacterium, assembly GCA_027488195.1. Taxonomy (GTDB): domain Bacteria; phylum Pseudomonadota; class Alphaproteobacteria; order Acetobacterales; family Acetobacteraceae; genus Roseococcus. The sequence continues at coordinate 68,058 of JAIYCD010000182.1, forward strand.
GTCGGCCGGCGCGCGGACCACGGCCTCGGTCGCGACGATGGCGCCGCCGCTCGGGCGGTTCTCCACCACGACGGGATGATTGATGCGGGCGGAAATCTGCCGGCCCAGCAGCCGCGCGAAAATGTCGCTGGCGCCGCCCGGCGGATAGCCCACCATCCAGCGGAGTTGCCGGTCCGGCCAGGCCGGTTGCGCCTGCGCACCCGTTGCAGTGGCGGCGAGGCTGGCGAGGATTCCAAGGTCACGGCGGCGCAGCATGGCGGGGCTCCTGTTCGGGCGGGTGATCAAGCCTCGGGCAGGACGGGCGGTCGGGCAAGGCCTTCCGCGCGCAACCGCTCCAGCAGCGCACCGAGGCGGGCGCGGCGATAGGCCGGAATATCCATCCCCTCATAGTCCAGAAAGCCCTGACCGGTGGCGATACCCGTGCGCCCCTCGGCCATGTTGCGCGCGATGATGCCGGGTGCGGCGTAGCGTTCGTTGCCGAGAGCCTCCGTGAGATAGCGGCTGGCGTGATAGAGGATGTCGCCGCCGCCGAAATCGATGAATTCCAGCACGCCCAGCACGCCGAAGCGAAAGCCGAAGCCGTATTTCACCGCCTTGTCGATATCGGCGGCCGAGGCCACGCCCTCCTCCACCATGCGCGCCGCCTCGTTCATGGCGAGCGCCTGGATGCGCGGCACGATGAAACCGGGCGTGGCCGCGCAGACCACCGGCACCTTGCCGATGGATTCCAGTATCGCGTTCAGCCGCGCCGTGACCTCCGGTGCGGTCGCCCTCCCCGGCGAGACTTCCACCAGGGGCACGATATAGGCAGGGTTCAGCCAATGCGCGTTGAGGAAGCGCGCGGGATTCACCAAGGCGGGCGAAAGATCATCCACCAGGATGGTGGAGGTGGTGGAGGCGAGGATCGCATCCGCGCGCATCGCGGCCGAGGCGCGCGCCAGCGCATCGCGCTTCACGTCGAGGATTTCCGGCACGCCCTCGAAGACCAGGTCGGCTTCGGCCAGCGCGGCCTCGGCATGGCCAGCGGGCACCACGCCCACGCGCGCCATCAGCGCCGGGATATGTGCCGCATCGAAAAGTCCCAGCCCGGCCAGAGTGGCGAAGGTGGTCCGCACCTCATCCAGAGCGGCGCGCGCGAGTGCCACGAAGCCCGCCTCGTCACGCTGCTTGAAGTCGAGGATGGTGACCTCGTGCCCCGCATACGCGAAGCAGACGGCAATGCCGCGCCCCATGCGCCCCGCGCCGAGGCAGAGGATGCGCTCAGGGGAAGCCATGGTGCAGCACCTCCCTCACCTGGGCAGGGTCCATCCCGCCCAGGCCCACATCGGCCAGCGTCCGACCCTGGTGGTCTGGCGCCTCGCCGCGGATGGCCGCGCCGATGGCGGAGAAGCCACGCGCCAGCGGCACCTCCACGCCGGCCAGTTCGGCCGCGCTGATGATGAGCGAGAGCCCTAGGCGCGTATCCTCCAGCATGTAGCGATGCTCGGTCAGCACGATGCGCTCGCGCCAGTCGCCGGATTGCGTGAGGCGGTCATGCGACTTGCGGCCATACATCCACTCGGGGCCTTCGCTGGCATAGTGATCGGCCAGCGGGAAATGCGGGCCATCATAGCCCAGCGCTTCGCGCACCGCGATCCGCTCGGCATCTAGCGCATCCGTCGTGCGCCGGATGGCGGGCTGGGTGCCCTCATTGTGGATGTCCCATTTCGGGAAATGCTCCAGCGGGCCGGCATTCATGATGATGAGCGGCGGATGGATGATCGCCCCCGCATTCATCAGCGCGCCCGAGAGCGCATCGCCGCAATCCTCGATCACGCCGGGGAAGGCCTGGCCGATCACCGCCAGCGCCTGCGGCGCAAGGTCGAGCGGAAACACGCCCACCGGCAGGCGCTTTGCGCGCACCGTGATCGCAATCTCGTGCGGGCCGCGCTTGCGGACCAGCCAGGGGAGCGTGCCGGTCTCGGCAAAGGCGACGCGGGCCTTGCAATGCCGCGCGAACAACACCGAGCCGAGCGTGCCCGGCGGCAGGAAGACCACCTGACCGTCTTCCAGCAGCGGGCCGAGCTGCGTGGCGATATCGGCCTGGGCGGTGGCGGGGGTGGGGCAGAGGATCAGCGCCGCACCGCGCACCGCTTCGGCCAGGTCCTGGGTGATCAGGGCGGGCTGGGCCAGATGCGTGCCGGCGGCGTCCAGGACCGTGATGCCGCCGCCGGCCGCGCGATGCGCCTGCACTGCCGCAGCGTCACGCCGCCAGAGCCGCACCTCGTGACCGGCCAGCGCGAACTCCGCCGCCGCCGCGAAGGAGCCATTGCCACCACCCGGAGCCGCGATCCGCATGCCTGTCCTCATCTGTTGGTTGCGCGGTGTTGCGAGAGGGCTCTGCCCTCTCGCGCTCTCCCGGCAGGGGACACGTCCCCTGCACCGCTATTCGTTGGAAATGCAACAAAACGGCGAAGCCGCTCAAGGCGTCTTCAAGGTGAGTCCGCCATCCACCACGATTTCCGCGCCGGTCACATATTTCGCCTCATCCGAAGCGAGGTACAGCGCCGCATAGGCGACATCCCAGGCATCGCCCATGCGCCCCATCGGCGGCTGCGCGTTGCGCTTCGCCACGATGGCCGCAACATCCCCGCCGCTGCGCTGGCTGGCCAGGCGCGCCTCAACCAGCGGCGTGTGCATCAGGCCGGGCACCACCACGTTGCAGCGAATGCCCTGGGGCGCGTAACGCACCGCGATCATCTTCGAGAGCGCGATGACGCCCGACTTCGACGCCGCATAGGCCATGAGGTCCGAGCCGATATGGCGCAGCGCCGCGACGGAGGAGAGGTTCACGATGGCCCCGCCGCCCTGCCCCACCATGATGGGCAGCACGGCCCGGGTGCTGAGATGCACATAGTGCAGGTTGTGATGGAACTGCCTGTGCCAGACCTCGGGCGACATCTCCTCCGGCCCGCCTGGCACGGAGCCGCCCACATTGTTCACCAGGATGTCGATGCGCCCGAAGGCCGCCATGGTGGCGGCCACGACGCGGGCGATCTCGCTCTCCTGCGTCACATCCGCGCTGAGGGCGAAGGCCTGGCCGCCCTCGGCCGCGATCAGCGCGGTGGTCTCCTCGGCGGCGGCGAGGTTGAGGTCCACGCAGGCCACCTGCGCGCCCTCGCGCGCGAAGAGGATCGCCATGGCGCGGCCATTGCCGATCCCCTCGCCCACCGAGCCTGCGCCCAGCAACAGGACGCGCTTGCCAGCCAGGCGTGGCATCACCTCTGCGCCCAGGGCGTGGTCTGCCACAGCGCGCGATAGCGCCGCTCATCCTCGCGCAGGCGAGCGAACCAGGCCTCGCCCGATTCATGCCGAACGAGGAGCGAGCGCGCCTCGATCGCGCGGATGAATTCCGGGTCCTTCGCGATGTCGTCCGTCGCTTCGCGGAAGCGCGAGACGATATGCGCGGGCGTGCCGACGGGCATCACCAGGCCGCGCTCGGAGGCCATGGTCACGTCGATGCCCTTCTCCTTCAGCGTCGGCAGGTCGGGCGCGAAGCGGCTGCGCTCATTCGCGGCCAGCGCCAGCAGCCGCATGCCGTCATGATGGGTCAGCACATAGCCGAGGTTCAGCCCGCTCGCGACCAATTGCCGGCCGATGATGGCGGTGCGGATCGGCGGGTCGCCCTGGAACACCACATGGTTGAAGCGGATCCCCGTCGCCTGGGCCAGCAGCACGATCAGCAGATGGTCATCCGTGCCGATGCCGGGCGAGCCGAAGCTGATGCTCTCGGGCTCGCGCCGCGCGGCGGCGAAGAGGTCCTCGATGGTCTGGTAGGGGCTATCGGCGCGGACCGAGATCGCGGATGGGTCGCCCACGATGTTGCCGATGGGCGCGAAGTCATCGAGCTTGAATTGTGCCGTCCGCTCGATCGGGATGGTCAGCAACCCCGGCATGTTGGTTGTGCCGATCACGGTGCCGTCGGTGCGGCCGCGCGCGATGGCGGCCAGCGCCACCTCGCCCCCCGCACCGGGCCGGTTGGCGACGACGACGGTGCCGCCGATGCGCGGCTCCAGGAAGCGGGCATAGAGGCGCGCATCCACATCCGTCGCACCGCCGGGCGTGAAGCCCACGATGATCTCGATGGGGCGGTCCGGCCGCCAGGATTGCGCGAGCGCCGGCGTGGCGAGGGCGGTAGCGAGAAGCGTGCGACGCAGCATCACGAATTTCCTTCCTTCAGCCATCTGATCAGGCGCGTGAGGCCCTCGCGCATCTCCACCTCCGGCTTCCAGCCAATGGCGGAAAATGCCTTCTCATGCGCGATGCGAAACGCCCCGCCCGAGGTCAGCCGCACCTTGCCCGCCGTCTCGCCCACGAAGGTGGGCGCCGGGCCGCCGCCGGCCAGTTCCGTCACCAGCTTCACCAGTTCCAGCGTGGTGATGGGCGCTGGGCCCGAGGTGTTCACGGCCACATTGCTCGCCGCACTCTCGAAGGCCATGCGGTTGGCGCGCGCGAGGTCGCCGACATAGACGAAGTGCTTGGTCTCGCTGCCATCGCCGAAGATCTCGGGCGGCTCGCCGCGCGAGAGCTTGTCCAGCGTCTCGATGATGTATAGCGCATTGGCCGCGCGGTGGTGCTGCCGCTCGCCATAGACGGTCGAATAGCGCAGCACGACGTAGTCGAGCCCGAAGCGCCGCTTGAAGTCGCGGCACAATTG
>JAIYCD010000017.1 GCA_027488195.1 Acetobacteraceae bacterium
GGCAGGCCGAAACCCTCGTAGAGGGAGGCGAAGCAGAGGGCGCGGGCGTGCCGCACCAGGATTTCCACGTCGATCTGGGGCACATAGCCCAGGTAGCGGATGCGCCCATCGGCCGAGCGCGTGCCGCCCGCCTCGGTCAGCAGGCGCAGCTCCTGCTTGCCGTGATGCGCCATGCCGCCGACGATGATGAAGGGGGTCTGCACGCCGGAGGCGAGGTAGGCGTCCAGCATGCGCGCCAGGTTCTTGCGCGGCTCGATGCGCGAGAGAAAGAGGAAATAGCCGCGCGGCTCGAGCTGGTGGGCGCGCCGCAGCCGCGCCACCGACATCGCCTCATCCATCTCGAATGCCGGCGGGAAGACGGCCTGGTAGGTGTTGGTGACGCGCTCCTCCGGGACGCCGATCTGCTGGATCAGATCCTGCCTCGCATGTTCGGAGACGGTGACGATGTGGTCCGCCTGCTGGCTCAGCATGCGGACGGTGTTCAGCCAGTTGGCCTTGAAGTCCAGCGTGGCCCAGGGCAGCCGCAGCGGGATCAGGTCATGGATGGTGTAGATGTTGCGCGTGCCGGCGAGGCGGAGCGGGTGGATATGCGTCCAATGCATCAGCGCGGGCGGGCGCGGCGCGCGAATGGTCATCAGGCCGCGGCGCACGGCGAAGTGGAGTTGGGCGCGTCCGAACGCGTCATCCGCGTTCCACAGCTCGTCCACCTCGGGCAGGTTGGCGGTCGCGAAGGTCTCGTAGGTGATGGCGGAGGTGGCCGCCGTGTCCACCATGCGCGAGAGCGGAATCTCCTGCGCCATGGGTCCGCGCGGGTCGCGCAGCAGGCCGATGAAGCGCTGGTGCAGCGGGCGTCCGGCCAGCACGCGCGCATCAAAGAAACGCACCTCGCGCTCCGAGGGGTCGGCGATGCCGGGCAGCGGGCGGCCGTAGAGCATGCCGAGCGAGACGCCGAGCTGGCGAAGCGTCGCCGCATGGCTGCGCGCATAGGTGGTGATGCCGGTCCCGTGCGAGAGAGTCAGGGGGAAGCCGTCCATCCAGACCCGGGGGGGAAGCACCGTCATGCGCGACAACTTGCCTTTCGGGCGGCAACGCGACAAGGGTGCCATGAAATTACCGGGTTTCCGTTTCACACGCCCTGGACGTTGCTGAAAGGTCAGACATGAGCGTTCCCGATATCGTCCCCGTCATTCTCTCCGGTGGCACGGGCAGCCGCCTCTGGCCTCTTTCCCGCGAGTCCAACCCCAAGCAGTTCTGGCCGCTTCTCTCCGGGCAGAGCATGGTGCAGGAGACGGCCCGCCGCGCGACCGGGCCGGGCTTCGCGTCGCCGGTTGTGGTGGTGGGCGAGGCGCACCGCTTCCTGGTGGCGGAGCAGCTGCGCGACGCCGGGCTGACCAGCCCGCAGATCATCCTGGAGCCTGAGGGGCGCAACAGCGCGCCGGCCATCGCGGTCGCCGCCCTGCTGGTGGCCGAGGCCCAGCCCGATGCGGTGCTCTGGATCATGGCGGCCGATGCCGCGATCAGCGACGTGGCGGCGCTGCACGCCGCCCTCGAACGCGCGGCGGCGGCGGCACGCGGCGGCCGCATCGTCACCTTCGGCATGCGCCCGACCGAGCCGCACACCGGCTTCGGCTACATCGAGCTGGGCGAACCCCTGGCCGAAGTGCCGGGCGTGCAGGCGGTGCAGAGCTTCACCGAGAAGCCCGACCTCGCGACCGCCGAGCGGCTCGTCTCCGGGGGGCGCCATGTCTGGAACAGCGGCATGTTCGTCGCGACCGCCGGCACGCTGATCGCCGAGCTGCGCGAGCATGCGCCCGCCGTGCTGGCCGCCGCCCGCGCCGCGCTGGACGCCGCCGCGCGCGACCTCGACTTCATCCGCCTCGGTGCCGAGGCCTTCCGCGAGGCGCCCGCCATCTCGATCGACTACGCCGTGATGGAGCGCACCCGCCACGCCGCCGTGGTGCCGGCCGATCTGGGCTGGAGCGATGTCGGCAGCTGGGACGCGCTGTGGGAGGCGACGCCCAAGGACGCCGCCGGGAATGCGGTGAAGGGCCCGGTCGAGATGCTCGACACCTCGGGCTCCTATGTGCGTTCGGAAGGGATGCTGACCGCGGTGCTCGGCCTGAAGGACGTGGTGGTCGTGGTGACGGATGACGCCGTCCTCGCCATGCCGCGCTCCCGCGCGCAGGACGTGAAGAAGATGGTGGAGCGCCTGAAGGCGCGCGGCATGAAGCAGGCGACCGAGCATCGCCGCATGTACCGCCCATGGGGGCATTACGAGGGCCTCATCATGGGCGACCGCTTCCAGGTGAAGCAGATCGTCGTGCAGCCGGGCGGGCGGCTCTCGCTGCAGAAGCACCATCACCGCGCCGAGCATTGGGTGGTGGTCAAGGGCACGGCCCGCGTGCAGCGTGACGCCGAGAGCCTGCTGCTCTCGGAGAACCAGTCGGTCTACCTGCCGCTGGGCTGCGTCCATCGCCTGGAGAATCCGGGCATGATCCCGCTGGCGCTGATCGAGGTGCAGGTCGGCTCCTATCTCGGCGAGGATGACATCGTCCGCCTGGAGGACACCTATGGGCGGCGCTGAGCCGCGCGACTAAGGGCGCCGCCATGCCGCGCTTCGTGGTGGACCTGACCGAGCTGCTGGACTTCCTGCGGTCTTTCCGCACGCCCATGGGCGTCGCTCGCGTGCAGATGGCGCTGCTCGACGCCGCGTTGGCGCCGGGGCGGGAGCCGCTCTTCGAGGTCACGGCCTTCTCGGCCAGGCAGGGGCGCTTCATCCAGTTCCCGACGGCCCTGCTGTTGGCGCTGATCCAGGGCGGGCGGCAGGGCGGGCGCGTCGATGAGCCCGCCTGGCTGGCCCTGCATGAGGCCGAGGCCGCCGCCTGCGACGAGGCGCCGGCCTTCACCTTCCACCCCGGGGACCGCCTCCTGGCCCTCGGGCTGACGGGCCGCAACCCGGCGCAGCTCCGCCGCCTGCGCGAGGTGCGCCAGGCCCATCGCGTCCTGGTCTGCGTGCTCTTCTACGACGCCATCCCGCTCGCCACGCCCGAGCATTGCGCAGCGAGCCTGACGCGCAGCTTCACCGAGCATTTCCTGGGCCTTTGCCTGCAGATGGACCGTGCGGTGGCGATCAGCGCCTGCTCGGCCCAGGATTTCCGGCTCTGGCAGCGCCGGCTGCTGCCGCATCTCGACATCCCCGTCGGCATCATGCCGCTTGATGCCCGCTTCCCGGCATTGGCGGAGGCCACCACGGCCGAATGGCCCGAGCGCCTTCGCGACGGCCGCCCCTTCGTGCTCTGCGTCGCGACCATCGAATCCCGCAAGAACCACGCGCTGCTGCTGCACGCCTGGCTCACCCTGCTGCGCCGCCATGGCGATGCGGTGATCCCGGACCTCGTCCTGGTCGGCCGGCCCGGTTTCCAGGCCGAACCCGTGCTGCACCTGCTGGAGGCCGCGCCCGAGCTGCGCCGCCGCGTGATCCATCTGCAGGATGTGGGCGACGCCCTCCTGGCCGAGTTGTATGGGCGCTGCCTCTTCACCGTCTTCAACAGCTTCTACGAAGGCTGGGGCCTGCCGGTCACCGAGGCGCTGGCCCATGGCAAGATCCCGCTGACGCCCGACCATACCAGCCTGCGCGAGGCGGGCGGCGCCGCCGCGCAGTATTTCTCGCCACAAAGCGAGCCCGAGCTGGCCGACCTCGCCTGGAGCCTCATCCGCGACCCGGCGCTGCGCGCGCGGCTGGAGGCGAAGATTCCCGAGCGCATCCGCATCCGCGACTGGCGCGAAGTGGCCGAGGGCCTGATCGCGACGCTGGCCGTCACGGCGCCCACCCTGCCCGAGCCCGCCTGGCGCGTCTTTTTCCCGATGGGCGAGCGCATCGGCTTCGAGGCGCCGGTGGTGCCCGACCTGCCTGCGCTGATGCCGCCCGGGCACCTGCTGCACCAGCTGCTCTGCGAGGGCGAAGGCTGGGTGGCGCAGGACCGCTGGGGCATCGGCGCCACGGGCGGGCCGGTCGCCCTGCGCCTGCCGCTGGTCGAGCCCGCGCCGGAAGGCCTCGTCCTCACGCTTGAGATCGCGGCGCCCGACACGGCCCCGGCGCAGGTTCGGCTGCGCGTGCGGCGACCCGGGGAAGCGCCCGGCCCCTGGCTCGCCGAGGAGCTGCCGGCCGGGCAGGGCCGCCCCATCCGCGTCGAAATCCCCGCCTGCCACGCGGGGGACCTGCTGGTCGAGTTCGACACGGGCCTGATGGCCCCCGGCGAGGCGCGGCAGGTGCGGATCTTCTTCACCGGCCTCATGCTCTGCACCGCCAGCAATCATGACGCGCAGCTGCGCTACCTCTCGGCCCGCTCCGGCGTGCGGACGCTCCGTCCAGCCTGATCCGGCTAGACCCGCGACGCCACAGGGAGGATCATCCCCCGCGCGAATAACGAGGGGATTGGCATGAGCAGGCACATCATCGAGGCGGTCCAGGCCTGGCAGCCGGAACTGGCGGCAATCCGCCAGGACATCCACGCCCATCCCGAACTCGGCATGGAGGAGGTGCGGACCTCCTCGCTCGTCGCGCGGCATCTGCGCGAGTGGGGCCTGGAGGTGACGGAGGGCGTGGGGAAGCTCGGTGTCGTCGGAACCATCCGCGGCACACGGCCCGGCCAGCGCGTCATCGGCCTGCGCGCCGACATGGATGCGCTGCCCATCCCCGAGCAGACCGGGCTGCCTTATGCCTCGAAGAATCCCGGCATCATGCATGCCTGCGGCCATGACGGGCACACGACCATGCTGCTGGGTGCGGCCCGCTGGCTCTCCGAGAACCGGGACTTCGCCGGCACCGTCCACCTGATCTTCCAGCCGGCCGAGGAAGGCCGTGGCGGCGCGCGCGCGATGCTGGCCGATGGCCTGTTCGAGCGCTTCCCCTGCGATGCCATCTACGGGCTGCACAACGCCCCGCGCCGCCCGGCCGGGCATTTCGCCATCCGCCCCGGCCCGACCATGGCGGCGGCCGACCGCTTCACCGTGATCTTCCGCGGCACGGGCGGGCATGGCGGCTCCACCCCGCATCTCGCGACCGATATCACCATCGTCCAGGCGCATTTCGTGCTGGCCTTGCAGACCATCATCGGCCGCAATGTCGCGGCCAAGGATGCAGCGGTGCTGAGCGTGGGGGCCATCTCCGGCGGCTCGCATATCGGGGCGAACGTCATGCCGGCGGAACTCACCATCAGCGGCACGGCCCGCAGCTACACGGCCCCCGTGCGGGACCTGCTGGAGCGCCGCATCGGCGAACTCGCGCACGGCCTGGCCGCCGCCCATGGCTGCACGGCCGAGGTGGAGTATCGCCGTGGCGTGCCCGCCACCGTGAACAGCCCCGAGCAGACCAAGGTCGCCTATGCCGCCGCCGCCGCCGTCGTCGGGGCACAGGCCGTGGACCCCAACCCCGATCCCAGCACGGGCGCCGAGGATTTCGCGCTGATGCTGGAGCAGCGGCCGGGCGCCTTCATGTCCATCGGCGGCGGCGCGGCGGATGGCGCCTCGCCCGCGCTGCACACGCCGCTGTTCGACTTCAATGACGCGACAATCCCGCTGGGGGTCGCCTATTGGGCGAGCGTGGTCGCGCAGGAATTGGGCAATCCCGAGGGCTGAGGGGCGCGGGCGGCGCTGATTCCCTCGCACCCCTGCCGCATCCTCCGCTAGCCTCCGCCGCGCAACAGCGGGGTGAGGCGATGACCGAGGCGCATCTGCGGGGGATGATCGAGGCGGTGCGCGCGGGCGCGCTTTCGCGGCGCGGCTTCATCCGGCGCGTGGCGGGGCTGGGGCTGACGGCGCCCATGGCGACGCAGCTGCTCGCCATCACCGGCGCCACACCGGCCGCCGCCCAGGCCAGCACCGCCTATCGGCCGACGCGGCGCGGCGGCGGTGGCGCCTTGAAGATCCTCTATTGGCAGGCGGCGACGCTGCTGAACCCGCATTTCGCCGTGGGCACCACCAACACCGATGCCAGCCGCGTCTTCTACGAGCCGCTGGCCGCCTGGGCGCAGGATGCGACGCTGGTGCCCATCCTGGCGGCCGAAATCCCCTCGCTGGAGAATGGCGGGCTGGGGCGGGATGGGCGCTCGGTCACCTGGAAGCTCAAGCCAGGCGCGCGCTGGCATGATGGTGCGCCGGTCACCGCCGATGACCTGGTCTTCAACTGGGAATACAGCCGCAACCCGGCCGTGGCCGCCACCACCTCAGGCAGCTATCGTGATGTCGGGATCGTGAAGCTGGATGAGCTGACGGTGCGGCTGGAATTCGCGCAGCCCACGGCCTTCTGGGCCGATGCCTTCGTCGGCTCCGCCGGGATGCTCATCCCGCGCCACATCTTCGGCGCCTTCAACGGCGCCAATGCGCGCGACGCGCCGGGGAATTTCCGCCCCGTGGGCACCGGCCCCTATCGCTTCGTCAGCTTCACCCCGGGCGACATGCTGCGGGCCGAGTTGAATCCGCTCTACCACATGGAGAACCGGCCGCATTTCGACACGCTGGAGATCAAGGGCGGCGGCGATGCCGTCTCCGCCGCGCGCGCCGTGCTGCAGACCGGCGATTACGACTATGCCTGGAACCTGCTGGTCGAGGATGACATCCTGACCCGGCTCGAAGCCGTGGGGCGCGGCCGCGTGGAAGTCACGCCGGGCGGCAGCAGCGAGTTCATCCAGCTCAACGTCACCGACCCGAATCGCGAGGTGGAGGGCGAGCGCTCGCATATCAGCACGCAGCACCCCGCCTTCTCCGACCCCGCGGTGCGCCAGGCCATGGCCATGCTGATGGACCGCGCCTCGATCGAGCGCTTCATCTTCGGCCGCGCCGGCAATGCGACGGTGAACATCCTCAACAATTCGCGCTTCACCTCGCCCAATACGGGCCTGCCCTTCAGCATGCAGCGCGCCAATGAGGTGCTGGACGCGGCGGGCTGGGCGCGCGGGCGGGATGGCATTCGCGCCAAGGGTGGCACGCTGCTGAAATTCCTGTTCCAGACCTCGGTGAACGCGCCGCGCCAGCGCAGCCAGGCGGTGATCAAGCAGGCGGCCCAGCGGGCGGGGATCGAGCTGGACCTGAAGGGGGTGACGCCCTCGGTCTTCTTCTCGGCCGATGTCGCGAACCCCGACACCTTCTCGAAATTCTACGCGGACATGCAGATGTATGCGAATGGCCCCTCGGGCGATCCGCAGCGCTACATGAGCCAATTCGCCTCCTGGGAGATCGCGAGCCGCGCCAATTCCTGGCAGGGGCGCAACATCATGCGCTGGCGCAATGCCGAGTATGACGCCGCCCTGCGCGCGGCCGATGTGGAGCTGGACCCGGTGACGCGCGTGGCCCTCTTCATCCGGCTGAATGACCTGGTGGTGGGCAGCCACCACCTGATCCCGTTGCTGGCGCGGCCGGGGCTGAGCGGGGCGCTGAACAGCCTCCGCACCAGGCGAAGCGGCTGGGACAGCACCCTGGCCTATCTCAGCGACTGGTGGCGGGAGGGCTGAGCCCAAGGGGGCGGCAGTCCTGGCGCGGTCCTGGGCAATCCCGGCGTGGCGGGGCTCGATTTCACGCGCAACCCTGCTATGTGGTCAGGTAATATGTGGTTCAGAAAAGCGACACGTCAGTGCGCTTCGGGCTGGGAGACTGGGAATGGGTGAAGACGATCTGCGCCAGATGATCGGGCGCGTGAAGAATGGCAGCCTCTCGCGCCGCGGCTTTGTCCGGCGCATGGCGGCGCTGGGCCTGACGGCGCCGATGGCGACGCAGCTTCTGGCGATCTCCGGCGCGGGCTCGGCCCAGGCGCAGAGCGTGCCCGCCTATCGCCCCACGCGGCGCGGCGGCGGCGGGGCGTTGAAGGTGCTGTATTGGCAGGCCTCCACGCTGCTCAACCCGCATTTCGCGGTGGGCACCACCAACCAGGATGCCAGCCGCGTCTTCTACGAGCCCCTGGCTGGCTGGGCCGCCGATGGCACGCTGCACCCCATCCTCGCCGCCGAAATTCCCTCGCTGGAGAATGGCGGCCTCAGCCCTGATGGCCGCTCGGTCACCTGGAAGCTGAAGCGCGGCGTGAAGTGGCATGACGGCCAGGATTTCTCGGCCGATGACGTGATCTTCAACTGGGAGTATTCGCGCAACGCCGCCGTCGCCGCCGTCACCTCCGGCAGCTATCGCGACGTGAACGCGGTGAAGGTGGATGACCACACCGTCCGCGTCGAATTCGCCCAGCCCACGCCCTTCTGGGCCGATGCCTTCGTGGCCGCGACGGGCCAGCTGATCCCGAAGCACCTGTTCCAGGCCTTCAACGGCGCCAATTCGCGCGATGCGCCCACCAATCTGCGGCCCGTGGGCACCGGCCCCTATCGCTTCACCAGCTTCCTGCCGGGCGACATGCTGCGCGGCGAGCTGTTCGCCAATTACCACATGAACAACCGCCCCTTCTTCGACACGATCGAGGTGAAGGGCGGCGGCGACGCGGTCTCCGCCGCGCGCGCCGTGCTGCAGACGGGCGATTTCGACTATGCCTGGAACCTGCAGGTCGAGGATGATCTGCTGAAGCGGCTGGAGGCCGCCAATCGCGGGCGGGTGAACATCGTCGAGGGTGGCGGCATCGAGTTCGTCCAGCTCAACGTCACCGACCCGAACCGCGAGATTGACGGCGAGCGTTCGCACGCCAGCACCCAGCACCCGGCCTTCACCGACCCCGCGGTGCGCCAGGCGATGGCGCTGCTGATCGACCGCAACGCGCTGGAGCAATTCATCTATGGCCGCGGAGGCCCGGCTACGGCCAACTTCCTGAACAATCCGCCGCGCTTCACCTCGCCCAATATGCGCTGGGAATTCAGCATCCAGAAGGCCAATGAGATCCTCGACGCCGCCGGCTGGGTGCGCGGGCGGGACGGCATCCGCGCCAAGAACAATGTCCGGCTGCGCTTCATCTACCAGACCTCGGTCAATGCGCCGCGCCAGCGCACCCAGGCGGTGTACAAGCAGGCGGCGCAACGCGCGGGCATCGACCTCGAGCTGAAGTCGGTGACGGCCTCGGTGTTCTTCTCGTCGGACGTCGCGAACCCCGACACCTTCACCAAGTTCTACGCCGACATGCAGATGTACACGACGACGATGCCGCAGGCGGATCCGCAGCGCTTCATGA
>JAIYCD010000078.1 GCA_027488195.1 Acetobacteraceae bacterium
GCGCGTTGGAGCGCACACCGGCCTGCGTCGCCGCCATCCGCGAAGCCGGCTGGGATGTGGCCGGCCACGGCCTGCGTTGGGAGATGCATATCGGCATGGAGGAGGCGGAGGAGCGTCAACGCATCGCCGAGGCCACCGCCATCATCACGCGCGAGATCGGGACGCCTCCGCTGGGCTGGTACACGCGCTATGCGCCCAGCCTGAACACCCGCCGCCTGTTGGCCGAGGCCGGCTACCTCTATGACAGCGACGCCTATGATGACGAGCTGCCCTATTGGCGCGAGGTGGCAGGCCAACCCCGCCTGATCCTGCCCTACAACCTTGCCCACAATGATGTGCGCTTCCAGCGCGCCGCGCTCACCACGGGCGAAGAGTTCTTCCACTACATCAAGGGCGCCATGGAGCTGATGCTGGGCGAGCCGGGCGGGAAGATGTTGAGCGTGGGGCTGCACAACCGCATCATCGCCCATCCCGGCCGCGCGGCGGGGCTGGCGAAGCTGCTGGACTGGGTGGCGACCCAGCCCGGCGTCTGGGTCTGCCGGCGCGCCGATATCGCAAGGCATTGGATCGCCGAGCATCCGGCCTGAGCGGCCATCTGGCGAAATACGCGCGAAGCGTTACAAATTCGCAGCATGAGCACCCGCATCGCCCAACGCGCCCTGTGTCTCGATGATTTCGAGACGATGTCCCGCCGCCATCTGCCGCGGCCGATCTTCGGCTATGTCGCCGGCGCCACCGAGCGCAACGCGGCCCTGGCCGACAGCGCGCGCGCCTTCACCGAATACGGCTTCGTGCCCCGCGTGCTGCGCGATGTCTCCAAGCGCAGCACCAAGGCCAAGATCTTCGACCGCGAATGGGCCGCCCCCTTCGGCATCGCGCCCATGGGGCTCTCGGCACTCGCGGCCTATCGCGGCGACATCGTGCTGACCGAGGCGGCGAAGGCCGCCAATATCCCGATGATCCTCTCCGGCTCCTCGCTGATCCGGATGGAGGAGGTGATCGCCGCCAATCCGGACACCTGGTTCCAGGCCTATCTGCCGGGCGATGCGACGCGGGTCGAAGCCCTGGTGGACCGCGTGGCGGCGGCGGGCTTCGGCACGCTGCTGCTGACGGTGGACACGGCCGTGCTCCCCAACCGCGAGAACAATGTGCGCAACGGCTTTTCCACGCCGCTGCGCCCCTCGCTGCGGCTGGCGCTGGATGGGATCACCCACCCCTCCTGGTCGCTGAACACCTTCCTCAAGACCTGGCGGCTGCATGGCATGCCGCATTTCGAGAACAGCTTCGCCGAGCGCGGCGCGCCCATCCTCGCCAGCAATGTCCTGCGTGACTTCACCGCGCGCGACCACCTGAACTGGGAGCATCTGGCGCTGATCCGCCGGCGCTGGCCGGGCTGGCTGATCGTGAAGGGCGTCATGCACCCCGAGGATGCGGCCCGCGCCGCTGCCGAGGGTGCCGATGGCATCATCGTCAGCAATCATGGCGGGCGGCAGCTGGACGGCACCTCCGCCCCCTTGCGCGTGCTGCCCGAGATCCGCGCCGCCGCGCCCAACATCACGGTGATGCTGGATGGCGGCATCCGCCGCGGCACGGATGTGATGAAGGGGCTGGCACTGGGCGCCGATTTCGTCTTCATCGGCCGGCCCATGCTGCATGCGGCCGCCGTCGCGGGGCGCGAGGGCGTGGACCGCGCCATCGCGCTGCTGCTGGGCGAGCTGGAGCGCAACATGGCGCTGCTCGGCGTGAACAGCCTCTCCGAGATCACGCCGGAATGCCTGATCCGCGTCGGCAGCTGACCGCGCCTCAGGCCGCCTTCACCTCCGTGAGGAAGCGGCTCAGCTCCGCCTGGGTGGAGGCCGCGTAGCGGGAGAGTTCGCCCGCCGCCTCATGCACCTGGCCCGCGGCACGGCCGGTGGAGCCCGCCAGATCCGTCACGGTGGCGATGCTCTCGCTCACCGCGCGGGTGCCGGAGGCCACCTCCTGCACATGGCCGCTGATGGCGCGCGTCGCCCCCTCCTGCCGCTCGACCGAGGCGGCGATGGCGGTGGTGATCTCGCTCACCTGGCCGACCGTGCCGGCGATGCCGCGGATCGCCGCGACCGCATCCGTGGTCGCCGCCTGGATCTGGTTGATCTGCGAGGCGATCTCCTCGGTCGCCTTGGCCGTCTGCTCGGCCAGCGTCTTCACCTCGCCGGCGACGACGGCGAAGCCCTTGCCGGCCTCGCCCGCGCGGGCGGCCTCGATCGTGGCATTGAGCGCGAGAAGGTTGGTCTGCGAGGCGATCTGGCGGATCAGCGTCACCACCTCGGTGATGCGCGCGGCACCCGCGGCCAGTTCGCGCACCACGCCATCGGTGCGGTGGCTCTCGGCGACCGCGGCATCCACCACGCTGCGGGACTGGATCACCTGGCGCGTGATCTCGCCGATGGAGGCGGTGAGTTCCTCGGCGCCGGCGGCGACACTCTCGATGCCGCCGCGGCTGCTTTCGGCGGCGCGGGCGATGGCGGCGGCCTGCGCCTCGCCCTGCTCGGCCGTGCCGGTCATGGCGGCGGCATTGGCCTCCAGCTCGGTGGCGGCGGCGGCGAGCGCGCCCACCAATTCGCCCACGCGTGCCTCGAAGCCATCGGTCGCGCGGCTCAGCGTCTCGGCGCGGGCGAGGCGGGCGGCCTGGCTCGCGGCCTGCTCCGCCGCCAGGCGCTCGCCCTCGATCAGCCCATCCTTGAAATGCTGCACGGCGCGGGCGATGGCGCCGATCTCATTCGCGCGCTCCCGGTCCGGGATCTCGACGGCGAGGTCGCGCGCGGCGAGGCGGTCCATCGCCGCGGTGGCGCGGGCGAGCGGGCGCAGCACCAGGCGCTGCGTGGCGATCAGGCCGCCGGCCGCCAGCAGCAGGGCCAGGGTCAGCAAGCCGAGGCCGCCGGACAGGCCCCAGGCGGCCTGCGCATTGCTGGCGCGGGCATGCGCCACCATCGCGTCGAAGGCGGCGTTGGGCACGGTGTTCACCTGGGCCAGGGCCGCCACCTGCGGGTTGCGGAAGCTGGCCTGCTCGACCTCGGCCTGCTGACCGCGCGACAGGGCCAGCATCAGGGGCTCACGCTGGGCGGCGAGCGGGCCGGTGACCATCGGCGTCGCGGTCGCCATCGCCTCGCGCAGCGGCGCCGGAAGGCGGGCGCCGGCCTGCTGCAGCTGGGCCCAGGCGGCATCCATCTGGCCCTGGGCGCGCAGGGCGGCCCGCGCTTCCTCCGGCGTCCAGCCGCGGCCCGCGCTGATGGCGGCGGACATGGCGAGCGCCACGTCGCCCACCGCGCTGCGCACCACCCAGCCGGCGCGGCGCAGCGCGATCAGCTGGTCCACCGCGGCGTCCCGGCCGAGCGCCAGATCCTCCACCGCCTCGGTGATGGCGAGCAGGGTGTCGACATAGGTGAGGCTGCCCTCGGCCCAGCGGCGGGACAGGTCCTGGGGGCGCTGGTCGCGCGGCAGGCGGAGCGCGGCGTCCACGCCTTGGCGGAGGCTCTCGACCGTGGCGCGGCTGCGCTCCAGCCGTTCCGCCTCCTGGCCCAGGCCGGAGTCGCGCAGCGCGGCGATGGCGATGGCGGCCGCGGCTTCCGCCTCGGCGCGGCGGGGGCGGATGCGCGTGCCCTCGGGGTCCGGCGCGGGGCCGGCCAGCGCGGTCAAGGTCTCGCCGCGCTCCAGGCGCATGGCGGCGGCGGCGCGGAACAGGTCCCGCCCGGCCTCGGCCATCTGGACGATCCGCCCGGCCTCATTGTGGCGGGCCCAGGCGCGCAGGCTCAGCTCGGTCGCGAAGCCGAGTGTCAGGAGGGCGAGAAGGCCTAGCACTGCACCGAGCAGCGTGCGGATGGAAAGGCCTTCGAGCGCGCGGCGGATCATGGGGGCTCCGGTGAAGTGCAGCGAGCCGGAACCTAGGCGGGCGAGGTTACCCGCCGATGAACGCTGGCCGGCGTCTCATTCCCGCCAGGGATGCTGGTCCCACAGGGCCTGGTAGCTGCGCCGCAGCGCCACGAGCTCGGCCCGGTATTCCGGCGGCGCCAGGAAGCGCAGCGGCAGGTTCTGCTGCGCGGCGGCCGCCTGGAAATCACGATCGGCCACCGTGCGCTGCACGGCGAGAGCGAGGCGGCCCTGCACCTCGGGCGGCAGGCCGGCGGGCGCGGCCATGCCGCGCATCGAGCCCTCGACCACGTCGAAGCCGAGTTCGCGCAAGGTCGGCACCTCGGCCAATGGGGCCCAGCGGGCCGTGCCCATCTGCGCGAGCGGCTTCAGCACGCCCTGGCGCATCTCGGCGATGCCCTCGGCCACGTTCATCACGGCCACGGGAATCGCGCGGGACATGAGGTTCTGCTTCACCTGGGCCGAGCCGCCGAAGGGCACGTGCAGGAAGCGCGCGCCGGATTTGCGCTCCAGCGCCAGCATGGCCAGGTGGTCATCGGAACCGACGCCGGTCGTGCCATAGCCGATGGTCTCGGGCTGGGCGCGGGCGGCGGCCAGCAGGGCGGCGAAGGCCTGGACGGGCGAATCGGCGCGCACCCAGATGCCGCCGGGATCATCCACGATGTTGCCGATCAGGGCGAAATCCTCGAGCTGGAATCGGGTGCGGCGCTCGATCGGCAGGGTCACGATATGGGGCGTGTTGATGAAGCCGATGGTCAGGCCATCGGGCCGCGCGCGGGCGAGTTCGGTGAAGCCGATCTCGCCGCCCGCGCCCGGGCGGTTCATCACCACGACGGATTGGCCGAGGTCACGCTCCATGAAGCGGGCGATGGTGCGGGCGGCGAGGTCGGTGCCGCCGCCGGCCGCGAAGGCCACGATCATGGTGAGCGGGCGGTCGGGCCGCCACTCCTGGGCTTGGGCAGGCAGGGCGAGCAGCGCGGGCGTGGCGAGGAGGCTGCGGCGGGCGAACATGGGCGGACTCCGGTCAAGAAAAAGCCGGCCGCTGGGTGACCAGGGCCGGCTGATTCGGGCAAGGCGTGTCGCCTCAGTCGGCGGCGAGAGCCATCCGGCTGCGGTTCAGCACGGAGAGGACGTGGTCCTCCGCCATGCCGCTGATGGTTTCCACCTGCTCCGGCGTGAAGACGTGGCCGGCCTGCGGGATGGTGCGGTAGTCGATGGTGACGCCCTTCTGGGTGTTCAGCTTGTCCACCAGCTTCTGGACGCTGTTCACGGGCACGAGTTCGTCATCCTCGCCATGCAGGATCATGCCCGAGCAGGGGCAGGGGGCGAGGAAGCCGAAATCATAATGGCTGGCCGGCGCGCTGATGGAGATGAAGCCGCCCATTTCCGGCCGGCGCATCAGCAGCTGCATGCCGACATAGGAGCCGAAGGAATAGCCGGCGGCCCCGAGCATGGAGGCGTTGGGGTGCACCGTCTGCAGGAAATCGAGCGGGGCCGCGGCGTCGCTGATCTCGCCGATGCCGCCATCATAGCGGCCCTGGCTCTTGCCGGCGCCACGGAAGTTGAAGCGCAGGAC
>JAIYCD010000024.1 GCA_027488195.1 Acetobacteraceae bacterium
CTGCTCGGCCTCGCGCAGGGCAAGAAGATGCACGACAAGCGCGCCGACATCGCCAAGCGCGACTGGCAGCGGGACAAGGCGCGGCTGATGCGCAACAAGGGCGGCGAATGAAGCTCCCGCTCGCGCTGACCACCCTGCTGCTGCTGCTGGGTGGCTGCGCCATCGCGGAATCCGACCTCAGCGCCGAGCAGGCGGGCGAGACGCTTCACCTGCCCGCCGATCATGTAGCCGGCGGGCTCTACACGCGCATCTGCGCCCCGCCGCGCGGCGCGCCGCCGGGGCGGCTCGTGCTGATCAACCATGGCTCACCCGGCGATCCCGCGATCCGGCCGGCGATGCGCCCGGCCTCCTGCCAGAGCGAGGCGGTGCGCTGGTTCACCGCGCGCGGGCACCTTGTCGCCATGCCCATGCGGCGGGGCTATGGGCGGACGGGCGGCGCCTGGGCCGAGGGGTTCGGCGGCTGCACCGGCGCGGATTACGCGCGGGCGGGGCAGGAGACGGCGCGGGACATCCTGGCCGCAACCAGGGCCATGCAGGCGCGGCCGGGGACGCCTTCGGGCCCTGCCGTGGTTGTGGGGCAATCGGCCGGGGGCTGGGGAGCCCTGGCGCTGGCCGCCCAGAACCCGCCCGAGCTCGGCCTTGTCGTGAACATGGCGGGCGGGCGCGGCGGGCGGCAGGGCGATCTGCCGAACAATGTCTGCCGGCCGGAGAATCTGGTGCGCACGGCCGGGGCCTTCGGCGCCACGGCGCGCGTGCCGACACTCTGGATCTACGCCGCCAATGACAGCTTTTTCGCGCCTGACCTCGCGCGCGACATGGCCGGAACCTGGCGCTTGGCGGGCGGTCTGGTCACGCTTCGGCAGATGCCCGCCTTCGGGCGGGACGGGCATGGGTTGTTCTTTGGCCAGGGCGGCAGCGCGATCTGGGGCGCCGCGGTCGAGGCGTTTTTGCGCTAGAGCCTGCTGCGTTCACATGCGTTCACTTCGCAAGCTCTGGCCTTTGCTGAGAGGATGATTCAGCGTTTCGGCGATTCCGCCTCAACGCATCATGCTCTACCGGGTCGCGGCTTCCAGGAAGCGCAGCAGGGCCGCCATGTCCTCGGCATTGCCGCCGCGCTGCACGGGCATGCGGGTGCCGGGCGTCACGATATCCGGGCCCCGGGTGAAGAGATCGGCCACCGTCTCCGGCGTCCAGGTGATGTCACCCTGGGCGAGCCGCTCGGAATAGCCATAGCCCGGCACCGAGCCCATGCGCCGCCCGAAGAGCTGGTGCAGGTGCGGGCCGGCCATGGGGCCGCTATCGGGGCGGAGCGCATGGCAGGCCTGACAGGCGCGCCAGACCTCGGCGCCATGGGGGTCGAGGCCCGCGGGCAGCGCCTCCTCCGCCTCGGGCGCCAGCGGGCCGAGCGGGCGGGCATTGGCGGCATCCCAGCGGCGGACGCGCCGGTCCTGCCCGCCGGTCCAGAGGGTGCGGCCATCGGCGGCGAAGAGGACGGACCAGACAGGCAGGCCCGGCCCATCCAGCCGGTGGCGCAGCCGGCCCGAGGGCAGTGCATAGAGCGCGACGCCGCCGCCGATGGACGCCACGGCAAGGTTTTGTCCATCCGGGCTTGCGGCCAGCGCGACCACGGGGCGGGGGCCGGAATGCACGGCGCGCTGCGTGCCGTCGGGCTGCACGATGTGGACGGTGCCATCCACGCCCGCACTCGCCAGGCTGCCATCGGGCAAGGCGAGCAACGCTGTTTGCGGGAAGCCGAATTCGGCGAGGGTGGCGGGCGTGCCATCCGCCGCCCAGCGGCGGATCGTGCCGTCCTGCCCGGTGCTGAACAGCGCCTCGCCCAGGAAGGCCACCGCGTTCACATTGCCCTGGTGGCCCTCCAGCACACGGGCCGTGCCGCTGGCCAGATCCCACAGCCGCACCATGCCATCCCAGGCGGCGGAGGCGAGGAAGCCGGGGCGCGCGGCCAGGCCCGCCACGGGCTCGGAATGGCCTTCCAGCACCAGGGCAGGGGCCTCGGCCTCGCTCCAGAGGGCGATGCGCGCATCCTCGCCGGCCGAGGCCAGGCGGCCATCGGGCAGGGTGACGAGCGCGTTGACCGCGCCCTGGTGCCAGCGGATCACCCGCTCGGCCCGGCCGGTCGCTGGATTCCACAGGATGACGGCCTGGTCGAAGCCGGCCGAAGCCAGGCGGGTGCCCTGCACGGCCAGCGCTCGCACGGGGCCGCCATGGCCCGTGAGATCCTGCGCCGGGGCGGGGGTGGCGGAAAGCGCCAGGAGAATCAGGAGGAGGCGACGGAACATGAAGCATTCTCGCCAGGGTGGCGCCGGGCGCCAAGACGGTGCCGGACGGGAGTGTGAGGAAAGCCTTGCTTTCGATGCTGCCATAAATTACTGGTTGGCAATCAAACAGACATATTAGGAGGCGTTCATGCCGGCCCAAGGCGAAAAAGACAAGGTTGCCATCCTCGTCCTCCTGCTCGGCGTGGGGCTGGCGATCACCGCCACCTTCCTGCCGGTCATCCAGGTGGCCGGCCGCAGCGAATTGCTGACGATGACCACCTGGGACGTGCTGCCCTGGTTCACCAAGCTGAAGTTCGTGGCGCTCGCCCTCCTGCTGGCCGCCGCCTTCCTGCCGCAGTTGCACAAGTGGCGCATGCTGATCGCCGTCGTCGCCGTGGTCATGGTCTTCCTGCCGGCCATCTCCTCCTTCATCTCGGCGCTCTATGCCTGGGGCACGGTCCGGGCCGACATCGTCCGCCTCTCCGGCCAGCGCACGCCCTTCGTGAACCCGGGCATCGCCAACCTGGTCCTGGTCGCCGCCGCGCTCATGGTCAGCTACGCGGTCTGGCGCATCGAGACGCTGGGCCAGCCGGCGGAGCGCGCGCGCGAGATGGCCGAGGCCTGATCCGCTCACCGGGGAATGCCCTGCGCATTCCCCGGCCCGCCGCTTTGCGTTACACCCGGATCCGACAGATTGAGGGTGTGACCGCATGGACGGCTATTTCTTCGAGGATCTCTCGCTCGGGCAGAGCGCCAGCTTCGGCAAGACCATCACCGAGGCCGATATCCTCCTCTTCGCCGGCGTCTCCGGCGACACCAATCCCGTCCATATCAATGCCGAGGTGGCGGCCGCCTCCATGTTCAAGGAGCGCATCGCCCATGGCATGCTCTCGGCCAGCCTGATCTCGACCGTGCTGGGCACGCGCCTGCCGGGGCCGGGGACCATCTATCTCGGCCAGAACCTGAAGTTCCGCGCGCCGGTCCGCATCGGCGAGACGGTGACGGCGACGGTCACGATCACGGCACTCGACCCCGCCAGAAAGCGCGTGACGCTCAGCACGGTCTGCACCGTGGCCGGCAAGCCGGTCATCGATGGCGAGGCGACGGTGATGGTGCCGTCCCGCGCATGAAGCGCGTCTGCGTCTTCTGCGGCGCCCAGCCGGGACATGACCCCGTGCATGCGCGCCTCGCCGCCGATCTCGGCCGCGCCATCGCGGCCCGCGGCCTCGGCCTCGTCTATGGCGGCGGCAAGGTCGGCCTCATGGGCATCGTGGCCGATGCGGCGCTGCAAGCGGGCGCCGAAGTCATCGGCGTGATCCCCGAGGCGCTGATGGACCGCGAGCTCGGCCATGGCGGCGTGACGGAATTGCGCGTCGTCCCCTCCATGCATGTCCGCAAAGCCATCATGAACGACCTGTCGGACGGCTTCGTGGTGCTGCCGGGCGGCATCGGCACGCTGGAGGAGAGTGTCGAGATCCAGTCCTGGGCGCAGCTCGGCATCCATGGCAAGGGCCTCGTCTATCTCGATGTGGATGATTACTGGGCGCCCTTCTTCGCCCTGCTGGACCGCATGTCGGGTGCCGGCTTCGTCCGGCCGCAGCATGCGGGCCTGGCCCTGCGCGCCAGCACGCCCGAGGCGGCGCTGGATGCGCTGGCCAACTGGACGCCCCCCAGCGTGACGCGCTGGATGACGCAGACCGAGGCATGATCCTTTCCGATTGGCGGGATGTGCCCCCGGCCGCGCGGGGCGCCACGCTGGCGCTCGGCAACCTCGATGGCGTGCATCTGGGCCATGCGGCGGTGCTGGCCGCCGCCCACCAGGCGCGGCCGGACCTCCCGCTCGGCGCGCTCACCTTCGAGCCGCATCCGCGCGAGCATTTCCGTCCCGATGATCCACCCTTCCGGCTCACGCTCCTGCCCGCCAAGGCGGCGGTGCTGGAGGCCCATGGCGCGCGGCTGGTGGTGGCGCTGCCCTTCGGCGCGGAACTCGCCGCCATGTCGGCGCAGGATTTCGTGGAGTTGGTGCTGCACCGGGCGCTGGGGGCGCGGCACCTCGCCTGCGGCCCGGATTTCGCCTTCGGGCACCGGCGCGGCGGCGATGTCGCCTATCTCCGCCAGATCGCGGAGGGGCTGGGCATTGGGCTCTCCATCGTGTCGCATCTGGCCGATGCCGAGGGGGCCATCAGCTCCACCCGCATCCGCCGGCTGTTGCAGGATGGCTACCCGGAGCGGGCGGCCGCCCTCATGGGCCGGCCCTTTTCCATCGTCGGGCCCGTGACGCATGGCGATGCGCGCGGCCGGACCATCGGCTTTCCCACGGCCAATATCCCGCTCGGCCGGCACCTGGAGCCGGCGCGCGGCGTCTATGCCGTGCAAGCCACCCTGGCCGATGGGCGGGTGGTGCCCGGTGTCGCCAATCTTGGCCGGCGGCCGACGCTGGGGGGTGACCCGATCTCGCGGCTGGAGGCGCATCTCTTTGATTTCGCAGAGGATCTTTATGGGCGGGAGGTGAGCGTGGCGCTCATCGCCTTCATCCGGGAGGAACGGAAATTCGCGGATTTCCCGGCACTCGTCGCGCAGATTCAGGCGGATGCGGCGACGGCACGCGGCTTGCTGGGCCTCCAGGCGGAGCGCTGAGCCTTGACCATGGACGCCCGGACTCCGCATATCTGGCTGATGCGCGTGCCCGATCTCCTTCGAATTCGGCGCCCGGCCTTCGCCTGAAGGCCGGGATCAGCCCCGCACGCCCCTTCCTTTTCCGCGCCTCGCGCGACCGAGAATCCTCATGAACGACGCCCCAGAATCTCCCACCTCCGAAAATGGGGGGCGCGACTACCGCAAGACGGTCTTCCTGCCGCAGACCAGCTTTCCCATGAAGGCGGACCTGCCGAACCGCGAGCCGAAGCTGCTGGCGAAATGGGCCGCGGCCGAAAGCTGGAACCGCCTGCGCGCCAAGTCCAAGGGCCGCCCGCCCTTCGTGCTGCATGACGGCCCGCCCTACGCCAATGGCCCGCTGCATATCGGCCACGCGCTGAACAAGATCCTGAAGGACGTGATCAACCGCGCCGCCCAGATGTCCGGCACCGATGCCGACTACATCCCCGGCTGGGACTGCCACGGCCTGCCGATCGAATGGAAGGTCGAGGAAGAGTACCGCGCGAAGAAGCTCGACAAGGACCAGGTGCCGGTCCTCGAGTTCCGCGCCGAATGCCGCGCCTATGCGGCGAAGTGGCTGGCCGTGCAGTCGGAGGAGTTCCAGCGCCTGGGTGTCGCCGGCGATTGGGCGAACCGCTACGCGACGATGGATTTCCCCTCGGAATCCGTGATCGTCGAGGAGATCGGCCGCTTCCTGATGAATGGCTCGCTTTATCGCGGCCTCAGGCCCGTGATGTGGAGCCCGGTCGAGAAGACGGCGCTGGCCGAGGCCGAGATCGAGGATATGGACCATGTCTCGCCCACGCTGCACGCGCTGTTCCGCGTGGAGCGGGCGCGCGGCATGCCGGAGCTGGTGGGCAGCGACGTCGTGATCTGGACGACGACGCCCTGGACCATCCCGGGCAACCGCGCGCTCGCCTATGGGCCGGAGATCCAATACGCGCTGTTCCATGTGGACCAGGTGGCCGAGGGCGCGCTGGTGAAGCAGGGCGCGCGGCTTGTCGTGGCGCTGGCCCTGCTGCCGGCCTTCTGTGCCGAGGCGGGCATCGCGACCCACACCCTGGTCAAGACCTTCCCTGGCACGGCCTTCGAAGGTGCCATCTGCGCCGCCCCGCTGCGCGGCCATGCCGGCGCCTACGCGCATGAAGCGATCATGCTGGCGGGCGACTACGTGACCGATGACGCCGGCACCGGCATCGTCCACATCGCGCCCAGCCATGGCGAGGAGGATTTCGCCCTCGTCGTGGCCCATAACCGCGCCCATCCCGAAGCCCGCATCGAAATCCCGGAATGCGTGGGCGATGACGGCACCTACACGCACCAGGCGCCGGGCTTCGAGGGCATCCATGTCTTCCGCGCGCATGAGCCGGTCTATGCGGCGATGACCGCACTCGGAACGCTGGCGGCCAAGGGCAAGCTCACGCACAGCTATCCGCATTCCTGGCGCTCCAAGAAGCCCGTGATCTACCGCGCGACGCCGCAATGGTTCATCGCGATGGATGATGGCAACCAGATCCGGCAGAAGTCGCTGGATGCCATCGCGGCCACGCATTTCGTGCCCGATATCGGCCGCAACCGCATCGGCGCGATGGTGGCGGGCCGCCCTGATTGGTGCATCAGCCGCCAGCGCGCCTGGGGTGTTCCCATCGCCGTCTTCGTGGAGAAGCGCACCGGCGAGGTGCTGCGCGACGCGACGGTGATGAGCCGCATCGTGGACGCCTTCCGGACCGAGGGGGCGGACGCCTGGTACCAGCCGGACGCGGCCGCTCGCTTCCTGGGCAACGAGCGGAACCCCGACGACTATGAGCAGGTGATGGACATCGTGGATGTCTGGTTCGAGAGCGGCAGCACCCACGCCTTCGTCCTGCCGCCGCGCAACCTGCCCTTCCCGGCCGATCTGTACCTGGAAGGCTCGGACCAGCATCGCGGCTGGTTCCAGTCCTCGCTGCTGGAATCCGTCGGCACGCGCGGTGTCGCGCCCTTCAAGGCCATCCTCACCCATGGCTTCGTGCTGGATGAGAGCGGGCGGAAGATGTCCAAGTCGCTCGGCAATGTCACCGCGCCGCAGGAGGTGATGGTCAAGTATGGCGCCGACATCCTGCGCCTCTGGGTGATGAATTCCGACACGGCGGAAGACCTGCGCATCGGCAAGAACATCCTGGAGCAGCAGGCGGAGCTCTATCGCCGCCTGCGCAACACGCTGCGCTGGCTGCTCGGCAACCTCGCCGGCTTCGAGGAGAGCGAATGCGTGCCTGTCGCCGAGATGCCGGAACTCGAGCGGTGGGTGCTGCACCGCCTGACCGAGCTGGATGCGCGCCTGCGCAAGGCCGTGCAGGATTATGACTGGAGCGGCGTGATCCCGGAACTCCACGCCTTCTGCAACAACGACCTCAGCGCCTTCTATTTCGACATCCGCAAGGACAGCCTGTACTGCGACGCAAAGGATTCGCTGCGCCGCCGTGCCGCGCGGACGGTGCTGGACCAGCTGCATCGCTGCCTCTGCGCCTGGCTCGCCCCCGTGCTGGTCTTCACGGCGGAGGAAGCCTGGCTCACCCGCTTCGGCGAAGAGGCCCTGAGCATCCACCAGCAGGATTTCCCGGTGTTGCCGGCCGAATGGGCGGATGACGCGCTGGCCGCGCGCTGGGTGGAAATCCGCCGCACGCGCCGCCTCGTCACCGCGAGCCTCGAGGATCACCGGCGGGATGGGCTCTTCGGCTCATCGCTCCAGGCGAGCCTCTCGCTCACCCTGCCGGGGCCGAGCCTGAGCGCCGAGGAGTGGGCGGAGATCCTGATCGTCTCCCAGGCCTCGCTGGCCGAGGGGCAGGAGGTGGCGCTGGACGTCAAGCTCGCGCCCGGCACGAAATGCGAGCGCTGCTGGCGCGTGCTGCCCGAGGTCGGGGCCTCGGCCGCGCATCCCGGGCTTTGCCTGCGCTGTGAAGCGGCGGTGGAAGGCTGATGGCGCCGGCCCTTCGCATCGGACTCGTCTTCGCCACCCTGCTGCTGGTGGCCGACCAGGTGACCAAATACCTGATCCTCGACGTGGTGATGCTGCCCGAGCGGCGGAACATCCCGCTGCTGGAACTGGGCCCGGTGGGCCTCGATCTGACGATGGTGTGGAATCGCGGCGTCACCTTCGGGTTGTTCTCGGGCGAGGGGGCCTGGAACCACCTGATCCTCGCGGCCCTGGCGCTGGTGGTGGCGGGCTTCCTGCTGCGCTGGCTGGCGAAATCCGAGACGCGGCTGGTCACCTACGCGCTGGGCGCCGTGATCGGGGGCGCCATCGGCAATGTGATCGACCGCATCCGCTTCGGCGCCGTGGTGGATTTCGTGGATGTTCACGCCTGGGGCTGGCACTGGTATGTCTTCAACGTCGCGGATGCGGCGATCGTCTGCGGCGTTCTGGCCCTGGTGGCGGATGCCTTGATCCGGCCCGAAACCAAGCGCAAAGAGGCTCCATGATGAAGATTTCGGCACCGGTCCTTATCCTCGCGCCCCTGCTGCTGGCAGGCTGCGCCGACACCGCGCGCAATTTCGGCCTGACGCGCGACGCGCCGGACGAGTTCCAGGTGACGACGCGCGCGCCGCTCTCCATGCCGCCGAGCCTGGGCAACCTGCCCACGCCACGCCCTGGCGCCTCCCGCCCGCAGGAGCTGAGCGCGCGCGAGCAGGCCGAGTCGACGCTGGTGCCGGGCGCCGGCCTCGCCGCCGCCCGCGCGCCGCAATCCACGGGCGAGCGCGCGCTGCTCTCCTCGACCGGTGCGGCCGTGCCCGACAACATCCGCGACCGCGTGGATGAGGAGAGCATGCGCCTCGAGCGTGTGGACCGCACCATCGTGGACCGCGCCCTGTTCTGGCGCCCGGCGCCGGCGGCCCCCGGCATCCCCGTGGACCCCACGCGCGAGTCGCAGCGCCTGCGCGAGAACGCGGCCCTCGGCCGGGACCTCTCGGAAGGCGCCACGCCGATCATCCAGCCGACGCGCCGCCCCTGGTATGACGCGCTGAAGTTCTGGTGAGCCATTTCGCGCCGTTACAAGACGTGACGGTGAACGGCGCGGAAATGCCAAGCTGGCGCTGGCGCGATGCGCCGGCCGCCCCCACATTGGGGGCATGGATTCCCTGACCCGCCGAACCGCCCTCAAGGGCGCCGCCGCCGCCACGCTTCTCCCCCCGCTCGCCGCCCCGGCATTGGCCCAGACGCCTGCCGACACGGCCGCGCGCGCGCCTCGCCAGCCGCTCTTTGGCGCGGTGAGCTGGAAGCTGTCCAATGGGCTGACCGTCGTTCTCGCCGAGAATCGGCGGGCACCCGTCGCGGCCCATTACCTCTATGTCTCGGCCGGCGCGGGCGAGGATCCGGCCGGCAAGTCGGGCGTGGCCCATTTCCTGGAACACATGATGTTCAAGGGCAGCCCGCATATCCCGTCCGGCGCCTTCAGCCGCACCGTGGCGCGCGAGGGTGGCCAGGACAACGCCTTCACCAGCCGCGACGTGACCGCCTATTTCCAGATCGTCGAGGCCTCGCGCCTGCCGCTGATGATGCGCATGGAGGCGGATCGCCTGGCCGCCCCCCTCATCCCCGAGGCCGAGACGGAATCCGAGCGCAATGTGGTGCTGGAGGAGCGCAGCCAGCGCACCGACGCCGTGCCGCGCGGCCGCTTCCGCGAGGCCTTCGACGCCGCCATGTGGGGGCCGCAGCATTGGCGCGGCCGCCCGCTGATCGGCTGGGAGAACGAGATCCGCGCCATCACCCGGCAGGACCTGGTGGATTTCCACGCGGCCCATTACGCCGCCGCCAATTGCACCCTGGTGGTGGCGGGCGATGTGCGCGAGGCCGACCTCCGCCGCTGGGCCGAGGAATTCTACGGCGCCGTGCCCTCTCGCCCGAAGCCGGCCCGCGACCGCGCGGCCCCGCTGCCCGCCGCGCCCGAGCCGCGCCTCATCACCCGCGACCCCGCGGTGCGCGAGGCCTCCTTCCTGCAATCCTTCGCCGCGCCCTCGGCCACCTGGGGCGAGGCGACGAAATCCGACCCGCTCGAGGTGATGGCGCATGTGCTGGGCGGCGGCCCCGGCTCGCGCCTGCATCGCGCCCTGGTCGAGGCCGGGCACGCTGTCAGCGCCAATGCCGGCTATGACGGCGATGTGGTGGGTGTCGGCTCGCTCATGGTGGCGGTGACGCCACGCCCCGGGGTCACGCAGGAGCGCATCGAGGAGATCGTGGCGGCGACGCTCGCCACCCTGGTGCAGGAGGGTGCCACCGAGGCCGAGACCCGCCGCGCCATCCGCCAGCAGACGGCCGGCGCGCTGCTCGCGCTCGACGGGTTGGGGGCCGCGCCCCGCATGCTGGGTGGCGCGCTCGCCATCGGCCTGCCGATCGAGGCGGTGGAGCAATGGCCCGCCCGGATGGAGGCGGTGACGCAAGCCCAGGTGAATGACGCGGCCCGCGCCGTGCTCGCCCGGCCCAGTATCGCCACGACGGCCTGGCTGATGCCGGCATGAGCACCACCCTTTTCGGCGTGACGCTTCCGCCGCGCCGCGGCTTCTCCGTGCCGATCCAGCTCGTCGAGCAGGGCGGCGTCTCGGCCTGGCTGGTCGAGGATCATTCTGTTCCCGTCGTCTCGCTCGCCTGGGCCTGGCCCGGCGGTGCGGCGAATGACCCCCCGGGGCGCGAGGGGCTCGCCGCCTTCTCGGCCGCGATGCTGAGCGAGGGTGCCGGCGAATTCGACAATATCGGCTTTGCGGATGCGCTGCGCGACCTCGGCATCGGCCTCTCCTTCTCCGCCAACCGCGACAGTTTCGACGGCAGCTTCAGGGCGCTCACCACGGCCCTGCCCGAGGCGGTGCGCTTGGCACGGCTCGCCATGGCAAGGCCGCGGCTGGATGCGGCGGCCATCACCCGTGTCCGGGCGCGGGCCGTGCTGGGCGCGCGGCAGCAGCTGGAGACGCCGGCCGGCATCGCTCGCCGCGCCTTCTGGGAATCGGCCTTCCCGGGCTTCCCGGCCGGAAGGCTGCCGACGCCCGAGAGCCTGACCGCCATCACCGAGGCCGAGATCCGCGCCTGCCTGGCCGCGCAGCTGCGCCAGGGCGGCGTGATGATCGCGGCCTCGGGCGCCATCAATGCCACGCAGCTGCGCGCCCTGATGGCCGAGCTCTTCGCCGATCTGCCGGCGGGTGCCCCGGCCGCCACACCCGCCTTGCCGCCGCTCGCCGGCTTCGGCGTCGCCGCGCGCGAGAAGGCGGCGCCGCAATCCACGCTGGTCTTCGGGCAGGACGCGCTCCCGCCCGGCGATCCCGGCTGGGAGGGCTTCCAGGTGGCGCTGCGCATCCTGGCGGGTGGTGGCTTCACCAGCCGCCTGATGCGCACCGTGCGCGAGGAGCGCGGCCTGACCTATGGCATCGGCGCGGGGCTCGATGTGCTCTTCGGGCGCGGCATCGTCATCGGCAATGTCGCGACCGAGAATGCGAAGGTGGGCGAGGTCTGGGGCCTGGTGCGCGCGGCCTGGGCCGAGATGGCGGCGAATGGCCCGACCAGCGAGGAAGTGGTGGAGGCGGTGGATTTCCTCGGCGGTTCGCTGCCGCTGCAATTCACCGACAGCCGCCGCACCGCCTCGCTCCTGCTGGGCTTGCGGCAGGCCGGCCGCCCGCTCGACTGGCTGGCGGGCCGCCCGGCGCGGCTGGCGGCGCTGGATCGCGCGAATGTCGCGGCCGTGGCGCAGCGCATCCTCAAGCCCGACGGCCTGGTCCTGGCAGTGGCGGGGCAGCCGCAAGGACTATAGAGACAGTGCCTTGGCGTAATGGGTCAAGACATGACGGGCGATTCCCTCGAGGCGGCTTGGACAAGGATCGCGGCATTGGCCGCGGCACCGGGGGCGTCGGCGATCCGCCCGCTCTTCGCCGCCGAACCTGACCGCTTCGCGCGCTTCCACGCGCGCGGCGCGGGCCTGCTGCTCGACATCTCCAAGACCGCGATCTCCGACACGGTGCGCGGCGCATTGTTCGACCTGGCCCGCGCGGCCGGAGTCGAGGCCCGGCGGGACGAGATGGCCCACGGCGCCCTGGTCAATGAAACGGAGCGGCGCGCGGCACTCCACATGGCGCTGCGCCAGGCCCTGCCGGGCGCGCCCGGCCCCTCGGCCGAGGCGGCCGAGACGCTGGAGGCGATGCGCGTCTTCACCGAGGCGGTGCATCGCGGCGAGATCCGGGGTGCGACCAACCAGCGCTTCGACACGGTGCTGAACATCGGCATCGGCGGCAGCGACCTCGGCCCCGTCATGGTGGGGCGGGCGCTGTGGCGCGCGGGCGACCCGATGCGGCCCATCCATCTCGGCAATGTGGACGGGCATGGGTGGGAGACGGTGCTGCCGCAGCTCGATGCGCGGCGGACCCTGGTGCTGGTGGCGTCGAAGACCTTCACCACGCAGGAGACGATGGCCAATGCCCATCTGGTGAAGCGCTGGATGGAGGCCTCGGTCGGCAAGCTCGGTGCCAGCGCGCATTTCGTGGCACTCTCCACCAACCTGAAGGCCACGGCCGAGTTCGGCATCGCGCCCGACCGCGTCTTTCCCTTCAATGACTGGGTGGGAGGGCGCTTCTCGCTCTGGTCGGCGATCGGGCTTTCGCTGGCACTCTCGCTGGGCTGGGAGCGGTTCCGCGCGCTGCTGGATGGCGCCGCCGCGATGGACCGGCATTTCCTGGAGGCGCCGCTGGAGCGGAACCTGCCCGTCCTGCTGGCGCTGACCGAGGCCTGGCACGTCAACGGCCTCAACCTCAATCGCCGCGCCGTGCTGCCCTATGACGAGCGCCTGCGGCGGCTGCCCGCGCATCTCCAGCAGCTGGAGATGGAGAGCCTGGGCAAGCGCGTGCATCTGGATGGCAGCGCGGTCACGGGCGGCACGGGGCCGGTGGTCTTCGGCGAGCCCGGCACCTCGGCGCAGCACAGCTTCATGCAGCTGGTGCACCAGGGGCCGCTTCCGGTGCCGGTGGATTTCATCCTGGTGGCGAAGCCCGACCACAGCCATGCCGAGAACCACCGCATCCTGCTCGCCAACGGCCTGGCCCAGGCCGAGGCGCTGCTGATGGGCCGCGATGCGGCGGGCGTGGAGGCCGATATGCGCTCGGCCGGGGCGGATGAGGCGACCATCGCGCGGCTCCTGCCGCATCGGATCTTCCCCGGCGACCGGCCCTCGGTCACCATCGTGCTCCCGAGCCTCGACCCGGCCTCGCTCGGCGCGCTGATCGCGCTGTACGAGCACAAGGTCTTCGTGCTGGGCGCGCTGTGGCGGATCAATCCCTTCGACCAATGGGGGGTGGAACTCGGCAAGGTACTGGCCGCGCCCCTGGTGCGCGAGCTGGAGGAGGGCGCGGCCCCGGGCCGGCATGACAGTTCCACCGCCGGCTTGCTGGCCGAGGTGCTGAAACTCCAGCACGGGTAGGGTAAGGTGGGGGGGATGGTGATTCGCCTCCTCCCCGAGACCACCGCCAACCGCATCGCCGCCGGCGAGGTGGTGGAGCGCCCGGCCGCCGTGGTGAAGGAGTTGGTGGAGAACGCGCTGGATGCCGGCGCCCGCCACATCCGTGTCAGCCTGGAGCAAGGCGGCATCGGCCGGGTGCTGGTCGAGGATGACGGCATCGGCATGGGCCCGGAGGATCTGGCCCTGGCCGTCGAACGCCACGCCACCTCCAAGCTGCCGGAGGAAGCCATGCTCTTCGCCATCGGCACGCTGGGCTTCCGGGGCGAGGCGCTGCCCTCCATCGGCGCGGTGGCGCGGCTTTCCATCACCTCTCGCCCGCGCGCGGGAGAGGCGCATCGCATCACGGTGGAGGGCGGGCGGAAATCGGCCGTCGCACCGGCCTCGGGCGCCATGGGCACCCGGGTCGAGGTGAATGACCTGTTCTTCGCGACCCCCGCGCGGCGCAAATTCTTGCGAAGCCCACGTGGCGAGGGCGATGCGGCGCTGGACGCGCTGCGAAGGCTCGCGCTGGCCTGGCCCGAGGTGGGCTTCGAGGCCACGCTGGATGGGCGCGCGGTGCTGGCCCTGGCACCCGCGGCGCGGGAGGCGCGCATCCGGGACCTGCTGGGCGCCGATTTCGCCGCCGCCGCCCTGCCCATTACGGGCGGCGCGCCGGGCGTGCTGGAGCTGTCGGGCCTCGCTGGCGGGCCGGCCTTCACGCGCGCCACGGCGATGGAACAGCACCTGGTCGTCAATCGCCGTCCGGTGCGGGACCCCTTGCTGCGGGCCGCGCTGCGCGTCGCCTACCGGGAGGTGATGACGCCGGGCCGGCATCCGGTGGCGGCGATCTTCCTCGACCTGCCGGCGGCCGAGGTGGATGTGAACGTCCATCCGATGAAGACGGAATTGCGTTTCCGCGATGCGGCGGGCGTGCGGGGGGCGGTGATTTCGGCCTTGCGGCGGGCCTTGGGGCATGGGGTGGGCCAGGTCTCGGGCGGGTCCATGGGCTATGCCGGCCCGGCGCGGCTCAGCTTCGCGCCGCCGCCGCGCCCGGAGCCCGCCAGGGGCTTCGCGGAGGCGCCGCTGCCGCTGGCCTTCGCCACCCCCGCCCCGGCCGCGGCACCGCCTTTGGCCCCCGTGCCGGCGGAGCATCCCCTGGGCCGCGCGCTGGCGCAGGTGCTGGAGACCTACATCCTGGCGGAAGCCCCGGACGGGGCGCTCATCCTGGTGGACCAGCATGCGGCGCATGAGCGGCTGACGCATGAGCGCCTGGCCGAAGAGATGCGGGCCGGCGCGGTGCGGGCGCAGCCCCTGCTGATCCCTGCCGTGGTGGAACTGCCGGGGGCCGCCGCGCTGGCCGAGGCCGCGCCGGAACTGGCGAAGCTCGGGCTGGAGCTGGAAGGCTTCGGCCCCGGCGCGGTGATCGTGCGCGCGCTGCCCGCGCTGCTCGGCGCGCCCGATCCCGCGCCGCTGCTGCGCGACCTGGCCGAGGAGTTGACGGAATCTGGCGAGGGAACGGCGCTGGCGCTGCGCCTCGATGCCGCCATCGCGCGCCTTGCTTGCCATGGCAGCATCCGCGCGGGGCGGCGGCTCACGCCGGCGGAGATGGACGCGCTGCTGCGCGCCATGGAGCGCACGCCGCGGGCCGCCACCTGCAGCCATGGACGGCCCACCTATCTCAGGCTCGGTGCCTCGGAATTTGCCAGGCTCTTCGGGCGGAGCTGAACACCTTCCCACACCACGGCGCAGGCGGCGCCGGCGCGCAGCGTGAGGGTCAGGCCATCCAGCTCGGCGAGCGGCAGCGGGCCGCGCAGGGCGGCGAGCACCGGCGCCAGGGGTGCGGGCAGATCCAGCGGGGCGAGGGTGATGCGCGCCACCTCGCCCGCTTGAAGCCGGATGAAGGGCCGTGCCGGGCCGGCGGCCAGCGCCAGCACGCCGCCATCGCCGAGGATGCGTGCGCGGCGCCAGTGATCCTCGGGGATCAGGCCCGGCTCGGCGTGCCAGAGGCGGCAGGCTGGGAAGGCCGGGCCCTCGCCCAGGCCGCCTGAGAGCTGGAAGGGGGCGCCTTCCGCCCGCACGGCAAGCGCCGGCCCCGGCAGTTCCAGCACCACCCAGCCCGCGGCGGGCGCGGCGAGGCGCGCGTGGCCCCCGCGCGTGGTCACCAGCAGGGCCGAGGAGGGCGCGGCGCGTGGCAGGTGCAGGCCAAGCAGCTCGCCACCAGGCGGCAGGTTCAGCGGCTGGGGCGCATCGCCCAGCCACAAGCGGCTCACGCCCGGCCGGCGCTGATGGATCAGGCGCATGCGGCGGCCAGGAGGAAGGCGGTGCGGCGGATCATCGCATCCTCGTCCCAGGCGGCGGCCACCTCGCGCGCGCGGGCCACGCGGCGCGCCGTGCCGACCGGGTCCGCCATGGCTTCGGCGAAGGTGGCGGCGATGTGGTCGGGCTCGCGCAGGATGAAGCGCGCCATCTCCGCCGCTTCGGGCCAGGCTTCCAGCGCGGCGCGGGTGGCGAGGATGGGGCAGCCGGCGCGCGCCGCCTCCAGCACGGAGAGCGGGCAGCCCTCATGCTCGGAGGGGAGGAGGAAGGCGTCCACGCTGGCCAGGAGCGCGGGGATGTCGTCCTGCTGGCCCAATGCGAGCACGCCTGTCGCCTTCGACAGATGCGCGGCCAGCGGGCCATCCCCGGCCATGACGACCAGCCCGGGCGCGATGGCCTCGGCGATGGCGGGCGCGAGCTGCGCGCCCTTGCGGATATCGAGCCGGCCGATCTGCGCCAGCAGCTTGATACCCTCGGGCAGGCACCAGCCTGCGCGATCGGGTGCGGCTGGTGGCAAGGACGGCATTCCGTTCGGGATGGCGGCGACCCTATGGGGCGGCCAGCGGAACAGCGCCTCCAGCCGCCGGGCCGATGGGGTGGAGACCGCCGCCCAATCGGCGCGCAGGCGCGGCAGGGTGCCGCGCTCGGTCTCGGCCAGTTCCCAGTCCTGGCGCACGAGATGGGCGACGGCCAGTGCGGGGATGCGGGCCGCGGCCAGGGCGCGGAGCGCGCCGAAGCCCTCGCTGGGCAGGGGGCAGCAGACCAGCGCCGCATCGCAGCGCCAGGGGCCAAGCAGGGGCGTGAGGGCCGAGGCCTGCCAGTCCATGGCGGCGTCGCGCGGCATGTCCCCTGGAGGGCGCAGCGCGGCGGGGAGGGGGTGCGCGCCGCCCAGCGCCGTGCCGGCCGCCTGCAGCACCGCGGGTTCGGCGGCGACCGCGACCTCGGCACCCATCGCGCGGAGGCCACGGGCCACCTGCAAGGTCTGCGCCTCGGCGCCGCCCAGGACGGGGGAGGGGATGACGACCAGGATGCGCTCGGGCTGGCCGCGCATCCCGGGCCTCAGGCCTGGAGGATCAAGAGCCGCGCCTTGCCGTGGCTGCGGTCATCCAGCGTGGTGAAGCGGGTTTCGGGCACTTCGTCGCGCTGGCCGAGCTCGGTGCAGAGGATGGCGCCGGGGGCGAACCAGCCGGCTGCATCCAGGGCGGTGAGAGCTGGGGCCAGCAGCCCCGCGCCATAGGGCGGGTCGAGGAAGGCGAGCGTGGCCGGCTGGATGGGGCGCGGCGGCTTGGTGGCGTCGCCCGCGATGACCTGGGCCTGCGTGGTCTTGCAATTGGCGATGTTGGCGCGGAGTGCGGCCAGCGCCGCGCGGTCCTTCTCGATGAAGGCGGCGCGGGCGGCCCCGCGCGAGAGGGCCTCGAGACCCAGCGCGCCGGTGCCGGCGAAGGCGTCCAGCACCATCGCGCCATCCACCATCTCACGCCCGGCCCAGGGTGCGTGCCAGAGCATGTCGAACAGCGCCTGGCGCGCGCGGTCGGAGGTGGGGCGCACCGTTTCGCCCGCAGGGGCGATGAGCTTCTTGCCCTTCCAGAGGCCGGAAATGATGCGGATCATTTTGGGCCCTCAGACGCGTCACGCCGGAGGCGTGCCTTCGGCACGACGCGCGCGCTCCGCGCGCTGGGCTTCGCCGCGCGGCGGGTGTGCCCGGCGGGAAGGCCGGTTGGGCGGCGCCGGCCGCGTTGCGGCCGGATGGTCTTGCGTGCGGCTTGGGCGGCGCTGCGCATCACGCTTTGCCCCTGCGGCTCGGCGCTGCGAGCCCCAACTGCTCGCGCAGCACCTTCGGGTTCACCTCATCCACCAGGCCGCGCTCCAGCGTGCCGAGCTGGAAGGGGCCATAGGCCACGCGGATCAGGCGCGAGACCTCCAGGCCCAGATAGGAGAGCACGCGGCGGATCTCGCGGTTCTTGCCCTCCTGCAGGGCCACGGTCAGCCAGGCATTGTCGCCCTTGCGGCTGTCGATGCCGGCCTCGATCGGTGCGTAGCGCACGCCCTCGATGGTGACGCCCTGGGCCAGATGCGCGAGTGCCCGCGGGTCGATGTCGCCGAAGACGCGCACGCGGTAGCGCCGTACCCAGGCATTGGCCGGCAGCTCCAGCCGGCGGGAGAGCGCGCCGTCATTGGTCAGCAGCAGCAGGCCTTCGCTGTTCAAATCAAGCCGGCCGACGGAGATCAGGCGCGGCAGGCCCTCGGGCAGCCGCTCGAAGACGGTGGGCCGGCCCTCCGGGTCGCGATGGGTGGTGACGAGGCCTGCCGGCTTGTGGAAGCGGAAGAGGCGCGTGCGCTCGGGCTCGTTCACCGCGCGGCCGTCCACCATCACGATGTCGTCGGGCTGCACGAAGGTGGCGGGCTGCGTGACGAGCTTGCCATCGAGCTTCACGCGGCCCTCGGCGATGATCTTCTCGGCGTCGCGGCGGCTGGCGACGCCGGCGCGGGCGAGCCATTTGGCGATGCGTTCGCCGCGGGCGGAGTCTTCCGTGTCCTTGGTGGGCGCGTTCATCGGCAGGCCTCCACGAAGGCGCGCAGGATCAATGGATCGGCCGCGTCCACGCTGTATTCCGGGTGCCATTGCACGCCCAAGGCGAAGCGATGCGCGGTGGCCTCGATGCCCTCGATCAGGCCATCGGGCGCCGTGGCGTTGACGACGAGGCCCGGGCCCACGCCCTTCACCGCCTGGTGATGCGCGGAATTCACCGACATGCGCGTGCGGCCGGTGATGCGCGCCAGCAGCGTGTTCGGCGCGATCATCACCTCATGCCCCGGCTCGGTGCGCGGGTTGGGCTGTTCGTGCGGGATGTCGCTCGGGTGCTCGTCGGGGATGTGCTGGATGAGGGTGGCGCCGAGGGCCACCGCCAGCAATTGCTGCCCGCCGCAGATGCCGAGCACGGGCTGGTCCTTCTGAAGCGCGCGGCGCGTGACGGCCAATTCGAAATCGGTGCGGCCGGGCTTGAGCGTGACCTTCGGGTGCGGCGCGCCGCCGCCCCACAAGGCCGGGTCCACATCGAAGGCGCCGCCGGTCACGAGCAGCCCGTCCACCGCATCGAGATAGGCCTCCGCCAGTTCGGGCGCATGCGGCAACGCCACCGGCAGACCGCCGGCGGCGATCACGGCGGAGAAGTAGTTCTGCCGGAGCGCGTACCAGGGCAGCTTGGACCAGCCTCCCGCCGGTTCGGCATCCAGCGTCAATCCGATCACGGGGCGTTTTGTCATGGGTGGTGTGAAGCAGCGTCACGCGGCCATAGCAAGATGTCGTTTGCGCCACACGGCGTTGCTCGTGCAGAAGCGCCCGCATGACACCGATGGAGATCGCGCTCGCGGAAGCGCAGGCGGCGGCCGCGCGCGGCGAGGTGCCGGTGGGCGCCGTCGTCACCGATGCGCGGGGCGCAGTGCTGGCCCGCGCGGGCAATCGCGTGGAGGAGCGGCGCGATCCCTCGGCCCATGCCGAGATGCTGGCGCTGCGCGAGGCGGCTTCGCTCAGGGGCGAGAAGCACCTGGCTGACGCCACGCTCTGGGTCACGCTGGAGCCCTGCGCGATGTGCGCGCAATCCGCCTCGCTGTTCCGCGTGGCCCGCGTGGTCTTCGGCGCCTATGACCCGAAGAGCGGCGGTGTGGAGCATGGCGCGCGCGTCTTCGCCCATCCGCAATGCCACCACGCGCCGGAGGTGGTGGGCGGCGTGCGCGAAAGCGAGGCGGCTGAATTGCTGCGGGAGTTCTTCGCCGCGCGCCGTTAATCCGCGTGGATCGCGGTGCGCGGCGCTTCGCCCGCGCGCCAGATGCCGCGATACATCCCCTCCGTGCCGAAGGGCAGCGCGGCATTCCCCGCCGCATCCACGGCGATGAGGCCGCCGCGCCCGCCGGCTTCGGGGACGCGGCGCAGCGCGACCTCCTCCGTCGCTTCCGCGAGGCTGCGGCCCGCGAGGCGCATCAGCGCCGAGATCTCATGCGCGGCGGCAGCGCGCATGAAGGCCTCGCCCGTGCCGGTGCAGGAGATGGCGACACGGGCATCGGCCCAGGTGCCGGCGCCGAGGATCGGCGTGTCGCCCACACGGCCCGCGCGCTTGTTGGTCATGCCGCCCGTCGAGGTCGCGGCGGCGAGGGCGCCCTGCCGGTCGCGCGCGACGGCGCCGATGGTGCCCATCTTCGCGGGCACGTCGTGGTCCAGCGCCACCACCGAGGCCGCCTGCGCGGCGAGAAGCTGCGCGTGGCGGTGTTCCGTCCGGAAATACTCGGGCGCTTCCATGGCGAGGCCCTGCGCGGCCGCGAACTCATCCGCGGCGGCGCCCGCCAGCAGCACATGGGGTGTCGTGCGCATCACTTCGCGCGCGGCGAGGATCGGGTTGCGGATGCGCGTCACACCCGTGACGGCGCCGGCCTGGCCGCCGCTCGTCATCAGCGCGGCATCCATCTCGATGGTGCCGGCGGCGGTGAAGGTGCTGCCGCGCCCGGCGTTGAAGAGGGGACAATCCTCCAGGCTCGTGGCCGCCGCCAGCACCGCTTCTTCCGCGCTGCCGCCGGCCATGAGGATGGCGCCGCCCGCTTGCAACGCCGCATCAAGGCCGGCGCGATAGGCGGCTTCCTTCCCGGGGGTGAGGTCTTCGCGCCGGATGGTGCCGGCGCCGCCATGGATGGCGAGGGTCCAGGTGTCTTGCATGGGGGCGAGGGTAGCGCGCCTACCCGCCCGGGCGCAGCCCCAGCTCCCGCACCGTCTCGATCTCCTGCGCGTTCACCTGCACCACGTCATTCGCGTAGTTCTCGCTGTCCAGGTAGCGCACCGGCATGTCGAAGCGGGCCAGCACGGCCAGGTGCTGCGGGTCATGCACGGCGCGCTTGAAGGCGTCGTGCAGGATGTTGACGATGGCCGGCGGCGTCCCGCGCGGGGCGGCGATGCCATAGGCGCTCTCGGCCACCACATCATGGCCCAGCTCGCGGAAGGTCGGCACATCGGGGAAGCGTGCCGCGCGCTGCGACATCCAGAGGCCGAGCGGCCGCACCCGGCCCTCCAGCGCCATATCCGCCCAGGCCGAGGTCTCGGCCGAGAACTGGATCTGCCCGGCGAGCAGGTTCTGCAGATTGGGCGCGGCCCCGCGGAAGGGCACCGCCGTCCATTCGATGCCGAGCATCCGCGCGAGGCGCGTCATCGCCACATCGGTCGTGTTGGCGCCGGGCGTGCCGTAGAAGAGCGTGCCGGGGTTGGCGCGGGCGTGGTCCAGCAGGTCGCGCATGCTGCGCCAGCGCGCATCGGGCCGCACCACCACGCCGCCCATGTAGCCCACCATGCGGAGGATCCAGGTGAAATCGGCCATGGGGTCGAAGGGCGGCGTCATGCCCTGGGCGCGCATCATGGCCGGCATCCGGAAGACGCCATTGGGCATCTGGCTCAGCGTATAGCCGTCCGGACGCGCCTCGCGCGCCAGGTTCTGCGCGCCCAGCGTGCCCGACGCGCCGGGCTTGTTCTCGACGATGATCGGCTGGCCGAGATGGCGGGAGGCCAACTCGCAGACCATGCGCATCTGGATGTCGGTGGCGCCGCCGGGTGTCCAGGGGACGAAGACGCGCAGCGGCTTGTCGGGGAAGCGGGACTGCGCCAGCCCCAGGGACGGCGTGGCGAGGCCGGCCAGCAGGGCCGTGCGGCGCGTGACGATCATGCAGGGCGTCCTCCGTTTCCGGGGAGCCTGCGGGTTTCGGGCGAGGCGGCGCAACCGGCCGCCTCGCAGGTGCAGCAATCAGCTCAGCCGCAGGCCGAGCTGCTGGATCAGGCGGCGCTCCTCCTCCATCGTCTGGCGGACGAAGGCGGTGTAGTCGGCGCTGTTCTTGTAGTTGGGCTGCATGTCGAAACGATCGAGGATCGCGACATGCGAGGGGTCGGAGAGCGCCTCGCGGAAGGCGTCATGCAGCACGCGCACCACGCCGGGGTCCATGTTCTTCGGGCCCGCCAATCCGTAAGGGCTGATCGAGACGATATCGATGCCGCTTTCCTTCAGCGTCGGCACATTGGGGAAGCGCTTGGCGCGGCTCTCGCCCCAGGTGGCCAGCACGCGCACGCGGCCTTCCTCGGCCATCGGCACCCAGCCCGAGCTGTCGGCCGTGATCTGGATCTGGCCGCCCAGCAGGTTCTGCAAATTCTCGGCGACGCCCCGGAAGGGGATATGCGTCCATTCCAGCCGCTGCATCTGCGCGATCTGCTCCATCGTCAGATGCAGCGAGGTGCCGACACCCGGCGTGCCGTAGTTGAGCTTGCCCGGCTCACGCCGCGCGGCGGCGATGAGGTCGGCCAGGTTCTGCCAGGGCGAATCGGCGCGGACCACGATGCCGAAGAGATAGCCGGTGACGTGGATGACGTAGGTGAAGTCGGTCAGCGGGTCGAAGAGGGCGCGGCTGTTGAGCAGCGGCTGGCGGAAGACGCTGATGGGCATCTGGCTGAGCGTGTAGCCATCGGGGGCGGCACTCAGCAGCGCCTGGGCGCCGAGCACGCCGCCGGCACCCGCGCGGTTGTCCACGATAATCGGCTGCCCCAGGCGGCGCGAGGCGGCCTCGCAATAGGCGCGCATCTGGACGTCGGTGGTGCCGCCGGCACCCCAGGGGACGATCATGCGGATCGGCCGGTTGGGGAAGCCCTGCTGGGCATAGGCAGGGGCCGCCAAGGTGGCGGCGGCGGGCAGGATGAGGGCGTTGCGGCGGGTGATCATGGGCGTGGCTTTCCTCGGCTGTTCTTGCGCCCGTCTATCGCCCTGGCTCAGTCCATCCGCAAGCCCAGACGGCGCACGGCGGCACCCTCTTCCGCGTTGAGCCGCCTTGCGAAATCCGCATAGGCCTCGGGGTCCATGTAGCGGACGGGCATGTCGAAGCGCTCCAGCGTCGCCACATGCTGCGGGTCGAAGAGGGCGGGCTTGATCGCGTCATGCAGCGCGCGGACCACGCCCGGGTCCATGCCCTTGGGACCGGCCAGGCCAAAGGGGCTGTCGGAGACGATGTCGATGCCGACTTCGCGCAGGGTGCGGACGTCCGGGAAGCGCTTGGCGCGCTCGGCACTCCAGACGACGAGGAGGCGGAAGCGCCCCTCCTGCACCATGGGCGCCCAGCCCGTGCTGTCCGCCACGCATTCGACCGAACCCTGGAGCAGCGCCTGCGTCGTGTCCGCGCCACCGCGGAAGGGGACGTGGAGGAATTCGATGCCACGTTCAGCCGCGATGCGCTCCATGGTGATGTGCAGCGAGGAGCCGACACCCGGCGTGCCGTAGCTGACGCGGCCCGGATTGGCCTTGGCGTATTCGAGGAATTCCTCCCAGCTGCGGTAGCGGCTGTCGCTGCGGACCACCACGCCGAAGACATAGCCCGTGAGGTGGATGACCCAGGAGAA
>JAIYCD010000036.1 GCA_027488195.1 Acetobacteraceae bacterium
AATGGGCATGCGCTGGCCGCCGTGACGGGCCGGGATTCGCTGCGGGATGCGGCGGCGAGCGTCTTTGTCACCGGCTCCTTCTGGTGCTCGGCCGTGGCGATGGCCGCCGCCGTGGCCACGCTCGGGGAGCTGGAGCGGCGGGATGTGGTGGGGCATCTGGAACGGCTGGGCACCCTGCTGCGCGAGGGGCTGGCCGAGCGGGCGCGGGGGTTCAACATCGGGCTGCGGCAATCGGGGCCGGTTGCCATGCCGCTGTTTCTCTTCGAGGGCGACGCCGACTTCCAGGCGGGGCGCACCTTCTGCGCGGCGGCGCTGCAGGCCGGGGCCTATCTACACCCGCGGCACAACATGTTCCTCTGCGCGGCGCATACCGAGGCGGATATCGCCGCCGTGCTGGACGCCGCCGAGGCCGGATTTCGCGCCATCGCGTGACATCGGGGCCGGTTTGGGGCAATCCACGGCTGGCCCCATTGGGCGCGGCAAAGGATGCATCATGGCGGCGAATCGTTCCGGATTCATGGATCTTTTGAAGCTGGTCCCGCAGGGCGGGCCGGCGATCCTGAACTGCTCCGTCACCAACATGTGCAACGCGACCTGCGACTTCTGCAATTTCGCGCATGACAAGGGCTTCGTGACCGACCGGCGGAGCCTGAACGCCGACCTGTTTGCCGATGCGCTGGCGCATATGCGCCTGAAGGCCAATGTCCGCTTCGTGACCTTCATGGGCGGCGAGCCGCTGCTGCACAAGCGAATCGCCGAGATGGCGCGCACGGCCAGCGAGATGGGCGTGCAGCCCACCATGGTGACCAATGGCTGGCTGCTGCCGGGGCAGCTGGAATCGCTCAGGGGGACGGGGATCAGCACGATCTTCATCTCGATCGACAGCGAGGATGCAAGCGAGCATGAGAAGAATCGCGGCCTGAAGGGCGGGTGCGAGCGCATCCGCGAAAGCACGGGGCGGATGAAGGAGATGGGGATCACGCCCATCGCCTCCGTCGCCATGACGCGGCTGGTGCGGGATTACGCGGCACTCGGGCATTTCCTGAAGGAATTGGGCTTCGCGGCCGTCACCTTTTCCTATCCGCGGAAGGCGGCGCTGGGGTCATCCTCGCTCGTCTATTCCGAGGATAGCGCGCTGGTGGATATGTCCGTGGAGGAGCTGATCGCGGCGTTTGACGGGGTGGAGAAGACGCGGGCGGTGATCCCCGTGTTCAACCCTCGGGAAGGTATCGCGGATATGCGGAGGCGGCTGACGGGCCAGGGCGAGCGCTTCATCTGCCATGCGGGGTACAAGTATTTCTACCTCGACTGGAACTACGACCTCTGGCGCTGCGAGGATTGGAACAAGCCGATCAGCAAGGTGATGGAGTACCAGCCGGAAATGGCAATGCGGGATGGGTGCCAGGCCTGCACCACGGATTGCTACCGGGATGCGAGCATCATGCTGCATTTCTCGGTGGCGCTGGGGGATAGCTTTGCGCGGCTGCGCGAGGGGAAGATCGGGGCGGCGCTGTCCGCGCTGGCGGATGGGCGGAACCTGGGGTCACTGGGGGCGGTGATTAATCATGGGCGGCGGATCAGGGGGTTGATGGGTGCGGGGTGAGCAACGTCGCCTCCGCCCTTCATGCATATAAGCAAATTATAGTATCTGGAGATTCACAATGTAGACTAATTTAGCAAAATACCACTCCCAATCTTATGCATATCATCGTGAGGCAAACATGAATTATGTGGTCATCCGCGAACTTGGGAGAGGTGGATTTGGCATTGTTGAAGAAGTAGTAGGAGATGACGGCGTTCATTACGCACGCAAAAGCTTAAATTTTTCAATGTTCCCCGCCAGCGAGCGAACTACCCTTATCCGTCGCTTTGAAAGAGAGGTCCGATATCAGCAAATGACACCTCACTTAAATATCGTTGAGGTATTAGATCATGATCTAAATGCGAGTTCTCCTTGGTTTATTATGCCCCTTGCCTCGGGAAGCTTAAAGGATGATCTAGAACTAGACAGAACTTTGGGCGGTTCACCGCGCCAAGCCCTCTTCGACATTCTGTCAGGGCTTGAAGCGTTACATAGCCAAGGACTGCGGCACCGAGACCTTAAACCAGCAAACGTATTGAAGTTTGACCATGGTGGGCACACTCTCTACAAAATATCTGACTTTGGACTGACGACCCCTGGAGTTGGACAAACATCGACGTTAACCGGCTCGAACATGGCCGGCGGGACGCCTTTATATCGTCCGCCAGAATGCGCACTAAATTTCCGGCGAGCGACCGAGCAAGCGGATATTTATTCATTTGGAGCGATACTGCACGATATTTTCGGCGGAGGTGTTGCCCGACTTCCGCATGGCGAACTCACAGTTCCCGGCGACCTTAAAGAGATCATCGAA
The DNA here is from genome assembly GCA_027488195.1 of Acetobacteraceae bacterium. Lineage (GTDB taxonomy): Bacteria > Pseudomonadota > Alphaproteobacteria > Acetobacterales > Acetobacteraceae > Roseococcus. Next base: position 2,397 of record JAIYCD010000036.1, read on the forward strand.
AAGTGCACAAAGCACAGTCCACGCCGACGCTACTCCTCGATCGCCAAGTTAAGAGAGGAGCTCTTTGATGTTTTAGACAGCTCTGTTATACAATTTTTCTCCGAGGAAGAGGAGGATATTGTAAACCTCCTGAAATCGAAAGACGATTTAGCTGATACTGAATGGGATAGAGTCTTTCATTTCATTGACGAAAACGTCGATAAAGGCCGCTCGAACACGAACATACTACGATCCCTCAGCCTAAATCATATACATTCTATCCATAAAAGCTCACCTGATATGTTTTCAGCGCTTGGGCATTTTTATGCTTCCTTTGCCGACTCAACAGGATTTGGCTTCGACTATTGCGATGTTGTTTCCGACAAAGCTGAGGTCTTTTTCGATCTCGGTGACGTAAACTTAAAAGCAAGCATTGCGCTGGCCATGCTTGAACTGGGTACGAGCCACAATCGCTGGCGGGTCGAACGTCAATTTATGCGAATGGCTGGCCCAGATTGTGATCCTGTGCTGGCAAATCGGATCAGAATCGAAGCGCTTGCACGCAACTTTCCTTTCAATTCGAGAATTAGGCATGTAGTACGATCGATCGGAATAAGTATCGATATGCTGCACCCTATCCTTCAAACGCTTATTGAAAGCGAATGAATTTTCACTTCTTCAGCTTGGTTGGGCCGAAGGGCAGCAACAACGATGCGGTGCTAGCGCCATTCGAAGCGGGCGGCGCAATTTGGTGCGCGATCGCCGATGGTGTCGGGTCGTCGGAAAATGCCGGACGCGCTGCACAGACAAGCATTCAGGTCGTACGAGAGATATCTGGTAGCGAAGATATGGCCACGATATTCTCCATGGTTCAGACACAACTTAAATATATGAGTAAGTCTCAGGAACGGTCCGATTTACTTAGAACAACGCTTACTGTAGTTCGGATAGAACAGGCATTTGCTACTATTGGTCATGTTGGAGATACTCGCGTAACCCATTACCGCGAAGAGAAGGTAATGTCCCGAACTCAGGACCAGACCGAGCTTCAACGCCTCATTGAAGAAGGAATTATATCAAAGCACCAAGCAACACGTTATCCGCGACGAAATGTACTAACCTCCGTGATGGCAGTTGATCGACCCTACAACTTGGCATTTTCTAAGTTCGCAATACAAAAATCGGATAGAATTCTACTCACAAGCGATGGATTTCATGGATCAATATTGAAACGTACTATTGCCCGTATATCTAACGAACATCCCAATTTCGAAGATTTCTGGAATGAAATTGAGGGATTATCATCAAGCATTAACTTTGACGATGATGCGTCTTGCCTCGCAATTCAGATCTGATTTGCTTTGGCTTTTCTCATTTCATAGATTGGCAATGTGTTTCCGGTCAGATAATTGCCGCAGGGGTTTGGGGAGCCCGTGGCTCCCCAAGTCACTTTCCCTCGACTTTTCCGGCATTTTTTCCTAAGCTCGCGCCCATGCGCCCCACCCTCCCCCTCCCCGTGCAAACCTCCGCCCCGCCCCCGCCGCGCGCCCTCCGGAGTTTGTCCGAAAACATCACGTCACGCGGTAAGGGCGTAAGGCCGTAAGATGGTAAGGCGCCGCCCCGCCCTCGCCCGCGCACCGGGCCATGCTTCATCCCCCGCTGGACTTCCACGGGCAAACCCGGCATCCGTTTCCTCTCCGGCCCTGGGTTTCGCCTGGGGTTCGTCCTTTGCAAAAGGCTCGCTCTGCCGATGATGCGCACGCTCTTCCTCCAGGCTCCTTCCTTCGATGGCTTCGATGGCGGCGCCGGCTCGCGCTATCAGGCGCGGCGGGAGATCAAGTCCTTCTGGTTCCCCACCTGGCTTGCGCAGCCGGCGGCGTTGATTCCCGGCTCCAAGCTGGTGGATGCGCCCCCGCACAACCAGTCGCTCGCGGATGTCGCGCCCATGGCGCGGGATTATGACCTGGCGGTGCTGCACACCTCCACGCCCTCCTTCGCGTCGGACATCAAGGTGGCCGAGCGGCTGAAGGCCGAGAATCCGAACCTCAAGGTGGGGCTGATCGGCGCCAAGGTCGCGGTGCAGGCGAATGAGAGCCTGCGCGATGCGCCGGTGGTGGATTGGGTCGCGCGCAATGAGTTCGATTTTTCCGTGCGGGACGTGGCCTCGGGCATGGATCTCGGCGCCATCAAGGGCATCAGCTACCGGAACAGCGAAGGCGTGATCGTCCACAATCAGGACCGCGCCATGCTGGAGAACATGGACGAATTGCCCTTCGTCTCCGAGGTCTACAAGCGGGACCTGCAATACGAAAAGTACTTCATCGGCTATCTGAAGCACCCCTATGTCAGCTTCTACACCGGCCGCGGCTGCAAGAGCCGCTGCACCTTCTGCCTCTGGCCGCAGACGGTGGGCGGGCATCGCTACCGCACGCGCTCGGTCGAGCATGTGATCCAGGAGATCAAGTACATCCAGGCGAATTTCCCGGGCAACCGGGAGATCTTCTTCGATGACGACACCTTCACCGATGACCTGCCGCGGGCCGAGGCCATCGCGAAGGAGCTGGGCAAGCTCGGCGTCACCTGGTCCTGCAACGCCAAGGCCAATGTGCCGCGCTCCTCGCTGAAGGTAATGGCGGAGAACGGGTTGCGGCTGCTGCTGGTCGGCTACGAATCCGGCAACCAGCAGATCCTGCACAACATCAAGAAGGGCATGCGGATCGACGTCGCGCGGCAGTTCACGAAGGACTGCCATGAGCTCGGCATCAAGATCCACGGCACCTTCATCCTCGGCCTGCCGGGCGAGACGACGGAGACGATCCAGGAGACGATCCGCTTCGCGGTGGAGACCAACCCGCACACCATCCAGGTGAGCCTGGCGGCGCCCTATCCGGGGACGTATCTGTGGGACCAGGCGGCGCGCGAGGGCTGGCTGGATACGGCGAACACCGAATATGTGGACGCGCATGGCGTGCAGATCGCGCCGCTGGCCTATCCGCACCTGGCGCATACCGAGATCTTCGACAGCGTCGAGACCTTCTACCGCAAGTTCTACTTCCGGGCGCCGAAGATCGCGTCCATCTGCGGCGAGATGATCCGCGACCGGCAGATGATGGTCCGCCGCCTGCGCGAGGGTGTGGAGTTCTTCCGCTTCCTGCGGGAGCGTGCAGGCAGCAAGGCGGCTTGAGACGTGTAGGGGCTGCGGCCCCTTACTTCTTCTTCTTGCGGGCGGCGTATCGCGCATCGCGCGCCGCCTTCTGCTCGATGAGGAGCTGGGCCGCGCGGCGCTTCGCCTCGATCGCGGCCTGGGCGGCCTCCTCGATGGCGCGTTGCTTGGCGGCTTCGGCCTCGGCCTTGGCGGCGGCGATGGCGGCGGCCTTGGCCTCGGCGCGGGCGCGGGCGGCGGCCTCGCGTTCGGCGCGGGCTTCGCCGGCGGCCTTCTGGGCGGCGAGGCGGGCGATCACGGCGGGATCATCGGGGCCGGGCTGGGCGCGGAAGCGCTCCATCAGCTTGCGTTTCGCCTCGGCGGCCTTGGCCGCGCGGTTTTCGTGGGTGTCTTTGAAGCTCATCGAGGGTCTTGTAGCGCAGGCGGGCGGGCGGCGATACGTCCCCTGCCGCATGGCGGGCTTGACGCCAGGGGCGATCGGGGATGAGGGAGGCGCATGCTCCGCCTGACCGAGATCCGCCTGCCGCTGGACCACCCGCCCGAAGCGCTGGAGGCGGCGGTGTGCGCGCGGCTGGGCGCGGGTGCGGTGGTGCGGGGCTTCACCATCTTCCGGCGCGGCTATGACGCGCGGAACCCGAAGCGGATCATGCTGGCCTACACGCTGGATGTGGAGGCGGAGGGCGAGGCCGCGCTGCTGGCGCGGGATGCGACGCTGCGTGTGGCGCCGGATACGGGGTATCGCTTCGTGGCGCGGGCGCCGGAAGGGCTGGCGGAGCGGCCCATCGTCATCGGCACCGGGCCGTGTGGGCTGCTGGCGGCGCTGATCCTCGCGCAGTCGGGCTTCCGGCCGATCATCCTCGAGCGCGGCAAGGTGGTGCGGCAGCGGACCAAGGATACGTGGGATCTGTGGCGGCGGAACACGCTGCACCCCGAGAGCAATGTGCAGTTCGGCGAGGGCGGGGCCGGCACGTTTTCGGACGGCAAGCTCTGGTCGCAGATCAAGGACCCCTTCCATTTCGGCCGGAAGGTGCTGGAGGAGTTCGTGAAGGCCGGCGCGCCGGAGGAGATCCTCTACGTCAGCAAGCCGCATATCGGGACGTTCCGGCTGGTGCAGATGGTGGAATCCATCCGCGCGACGATCGAGGGGCTGGGCGGCGAGTACCGCTTCGGCCGCCGGGTGGATGATATCGAGCTGGACGCGGCGCGGCGGGTGCAAGGCGTGGTGCTGGAGGGGGGCGAGCGCATCGCGTCCCGCCATGTGGTGCTGGCGATCGGCCATTCGGCGCGGGACAGCTTCGCCATGCTGCATGCGCGCGGGGTGGCGATGGAGGCGAAGCCGTTTTCCATCGGCGTGCGGATCGAGCATCCGCAGTCTTTGATTGATCGGCAGCGCTTCGGGCCGCATGCGGGGCATCCGCTGCTGGGCGCGGCGGATTACAAGCTGGTGCATCACGCGGCCAATGGGCGCTCGGTCTACAGCTTCTGCATGTGCCCGGGGGGCACGGTGGTGGCGGCGGCGAGTGAGCCGGGCCGCCTCGTGACGAACGGGATGAGCCAGTATTCGCGCAATGAGCGCAACGCCAATGCCGGCATCGTCGTCGGCATCACGCCGGAGGTGGATTATCCGGGCGGCCCTCTCGCGGGGATCGAGTTCCAGCGGCATTGGGAGGAGCAGGCCTTTGCCGCGGGCGGCGGGACCTACGCCGCACCCGCGCAGCGCGTGGGGGATTTCCTGGCCGGCCGCGCCTCGACCGCGCTGGGCGATGTGACGCCCTCCTATCGGCCGGGGGTGCGGCCCACGGACCTCGCCACCTGCCTGCCGGATTTCGTGGTGGCGGCGATGCGTGAGGCGCTGCCGGCCTTCGACAAGCAGATCCCCGGCTTCGCGCTGGCGGATGCGGTGATGACGGGGGTGGAGACGCGCACCTCCTCGCCGCTCAGGATCCCGCGCGGTGTGGATTGCCAGAGCCTGAACACGCCGGGGCTTTATCCCGCGGGCGAAGGGGCGGGCTATGCGGGGGGCATCATGTCGGCGGGGGTGGATGGCATCCGGGTCGCGGAGGCGGTGGCGCTGGCCATGACGGATGGCGGGCCGGTGCGCGCTTCGGGCAGCCGGGCGGATAATGCGCTGACCTATGGCTGACGGGCTTCGTCCTGCCGCCAGGCGATGAGCCCCGCGCCGCCCACCAGGATCTCGCGCGTGCGGCGGACCAGGGCGGCGGTGGCCATGGCGGAGACGGGCACGCCCATCAGCAGGCCGCCCGCGATGATCGCCCCCTCCTGCACGCCGGCGGCACCGGGCAGCAGGAAGCCGGCATTGCGGAGGACCTGCGCGAAGGCCTCGATCACCATGGCCTCGGCGAAGCTGATGGGGTGGCCGATCACCGCCAGCACCAGCATCATCTCGATGGCGCCCATCATCCAGCAGCCGACATGCAGCAGCAGGGCCATGGCCAGCGCGCGGTAATCCGCGTGCAGGCGCAGGAGGGCGGCCTGGAAGCGGTCCAGCCATGCCGCTTCCCGGCCGAACCGTTGCAGCACACGCCGCAGCAGCCCCAGCGCGAAAGGCGGCTGCGCCGACACCAGCAGCGCCACCATGCCCGCCGCCACCGCAATGCCGATCAGGAAGCCCGAGACCTCGGCATCGCCGCGGATGGTCAGGAACATGGCGAGGCCCAGGATGGTGAAGACCATCTGCCCCATCGCCTCCAGCGAAATGCCGATGGTGGCGGTGCCGGCCGCCAGGTCGGGGGCCATGCCGTCGCGGATCATCAGCCGGGTGATGGCCGCCTGCCCCACCACGGAGCCCGCCGGGAGCAGCGCATCGGCGCCCTCGCGATACCAGCGCAGCCGGAGCATCCGCGCGAGGCTCGGCCGGTCCTCACGCGGCAGCAGGACCAGCCAGGCCCAGGCGGTGAAGAGGATCTGCGGAAAATGCGCGGCGGCCGAGACCAGCACCGCCAGCGGCAGGCTCGCCAGCACCTGCGGCAGGGTAGCGAGTTCGCCGCTGTTCAGCAGAAGCAGCGCGGCCAGCGCCAGCAGGGCCAGCAGCGCCGCATTGCGCAGGCCCCGCCGGGCGGCGTCCGGCGCCTGGCTCAAAAATCCAGATCGGCGTAGTGGGCGGGCGGCTCCAGGCCGCTGATCCGGTCGGCCAGCAGGGCGCGGAAGCAAGGGCGCGACTTCACGCGGGCATACCAGTCGCGCGCCGATTGGTTATGGCTCCAATCCACGTCATTCGCATAGTCGAGCGCCGAGAGATGCCCGGCCGCCGCGAAATCCGCCATGCTGATCTGCGGGCCAGCCAGCCAGGTGTGGCGCTCGGCCAGGAAGCCGATCTCGTCCAGATGGTGCTTGAGGTTGGCGTAGCCCGCGCGGATCGCCGTGCCGTCCGGATGCCCATGGCCGAGCTGGCGCTTGAGATGCCGCTCCCAGATCAGGTTGCGCGAGACCTCCTGCCCAAAGAGGTTGTCGAACCAGGAGAGCAGGCGCCGAACCTCGGCGCGTTCGGCCAGCGTGCGGCCGAAGAGGGGAATGTCGGGATAGGCCTCGTCCAGATACTCGCCGATGGCGTAGCTGTCGGCGATGGTGAGGCCGTTTTCCTCCACCAGCACCGGCACGGTGCCGGCAGGGTTCAGCTCCAGGAATTCTGGCCGCCGCTCCCAGACTTTCTCCACGCGCAATTCGAATGCGATGCGCTTCTCGGCCAGGGCCAGGCGCACCTTTCGCGAATAGGGCGAGAGCGGCAGGTGGTAGAGGATTCTCACCCCTGTTTTATGCCACCCGCCGCCCGCGTCGTGAAGCTACTCCGCGGCGACTGCCACTTCCGTCATCGGACGTGCCAAATACTTGGCATATTCCTTCGGAACGATATGCCAGAAGGCGCCGCGCTCATTCTCCCAGTCATTGAGGATGCGCGCGGCATGGCGGCTGCCCGTCTCGGCCACGTGGCGCTGGATGAGCGCCTTGAGCTCGCCCTCCCAATGCGCCGAGGCAAGGCGCTGCCAGAGCAGCGTGTCCTTGTTCACCCGCCGCTCGAACAGGTTCTGCGGGTCATGCACGAAGGCCTGGCCGCCGGTGAAACCAGCGCCGAAATTGTCGCCCACCGTGCCCAGGATCACGACCGTGCCGCCGGTCATGTACTCGCAGCCATTGGCGCCCACACCCTCGACCACCGTGATGGCGCCGGAGTTGCGGACGGCGAAGCGCTCGCCCACCTGCCCTGCCGCGAACAGCGCACCGGCCGTGGCACCATAGAGGCAGGTGTTGCCGATGATGGTGTTCTCGTTCCACACGAGGCCCGAGGAAGGCGCCGGCCGAACCACGATGGTGGCGCCGGACAGCCCCTTGCCCACATAGTCATTGGCATCGCCAAAGACCTCGAGCTTGAGGCCCCGCACGCCGAAGGCGCCGAGCGACTGGCCGGCACTGCCGCGCAGCCGCACCGTCAGGTGCCCGTCCTGCAACCCACTCATGCCGTATTGCCGCACGATCTTGGAGGAGACCTTGGTGCCGATGGCGCGATGCGTGTTCCGGATGTTGTAGGCAAGCTGCATCTTCTCGCCCCGCTCGAACAGCGGTGCGGCGTCACGCAGCATGTCGGCGTCCAGCGTCTCCGGCACCTCGTTGCGGCCTTCCAGCGTGCAATAGGGCGCATGCGGGCCGGCATCGGCCTTCACCAGCAGCGGGTTGAGGTCGAGGTCATCGAGGTCATCGGCGCCGCGGCTGACCTGCTTGAGCAGGTCGGTGCGGCCGATCACCTCCTCCAGCTTGCGGAAGCCGAGGCTGGCCAGAATCTCACGCACTTCCTCCGCCACGAAGGAGAAGAGGCTGATCACCTTCTCCGGCGTGCCGGTGAACTTGGCGCGCAGCGCGTCATCCTGCGTGCAGACGCCGACCGGGCAGGTGTTGGAATGGCATTGCCGCACCATGATGCAGCCCATGGCGACCAGGCTCGCCGTGCCGATGCCGAATTCCTCGGCGCCCAGCATGGCGGCCACCACCACGTCACGGCCGGTCTTGAGGCCGCCATCGGTGCGCAGCTTCACCCGGTGGCGCAGCCGGTTCAGCAGCAGCACCTGGTGCGTTTCGGAGAGCCCCATTTCCCAGGGGAGACCGGCATATTTGATGGAGGTCACCGGGCTCGCACCCGTGCCGCCGGAATGGCCGGAGACGAGGATGGCATCGGCCTTCGCCTTGGCAACGCCGGCCGCGACGGTGCCGATGCCGGAGCGGCTGACGAGCTTCACGCAGACCGTCGCATCCGGGTTGATCTGCTTCAGGTCATAGATGAGCTGCGCCAGATCCTCGATGGAATAGATGTCGTGATGCGGCGGCGGCGAGATCAGCGTCACACCGGGGGTGGAGTGGCGCAGCTTCGCGATCAGGCCGGTCACCTTGAAGCCGGGCAGCTGCCCGCCCTCGCCGGGCTTGGCACCCTGGGCGACCTTGATCTCGATCTCGCGGCAATTGTTCAGATATTCCGCGGTGACGCCGAAGCGGCCCGAGGAAATCTGCTTGATGGCGGAATTCGCGTTGTCGCCATTCGGGCGCGGCTTCGCGCGTTCCGGATCCTCGCCGCCCTCGCCGCTGTCGCTGCGCGCGCCGATGCGGTTCATCGCGATGGAGAGCGTCTCATGCGCCTCGGGGCTCAGCGCGCCCAAGGAAATGCCCGGCGAGATCAGCCGCTTGCGGATCTCCGTGATGCTCTCGACCTCTTCCAGCGGGACGGGCTTCACGCCTTCCATCCGGAAATCCAGCAGGTCCCGCAGGGCGACCGGCGCCTGCTTGCGCACCGACTCGCTGTAGCGCTTGAAGGTCTGGTAGCTGTCCGTCTCCACCGCGTGTTGCAGCGTGTGGATCAGCGTGCCGCCGAAGGCATGCGCCTCGCCCGACTGGCGCAGCTTGTAGAGCCCGCCCACCGGCAGCGTGATCACCTCCGAGCCGAAGGCGCGCTCATGCAGCGCCAGCACGCGCCGCGCGATGCCGGCGAGGCCGATGCCCGAGATGCGGGACGCCACACCCGGGAAGAACTCCGCCATCAGCGCGCGTGAGAGGCCGATCGCCTCGAAATTCATGCCGCCGCGATAGGAGGAAATGACCGAGATGCCCATCTTGGACATGGTCTTCAGCAGGCCCTTATCCACGGCCTTCTTGTAGCGGTCGATCGCCTCCTCGACGCTGACGCCCTGGAAGAGGCCCCGGCGATGACGGTCGGCGATGGAGGCCTCGGCCAGGTAGGCGTTGACCGTGGTGGCCCCCGCGCCGATCAGCACCGCGAAGTAATGCACATCGAGGCATTCGGCGCAGCGGATGTTGAGGCTGGTGAAGGTCCGCAGCGAGGTCTTCACGAGATGCGTGTGGACCGCCGAGACCGCCAGGATCATCGGGATCGCGACGCGCTCACGCCCCTGCGCCTCATCGGTGAGGATGACGTGCTGGCAGCCGGAACGCACACCCTCCTCCGCCTCGCGGCGGATGCGCAGAAGCGCCTGGCGCAGCCCGGCCTCGCCCTCGGCCACCGGGAAGGTGCAATCCACCTCGCAGGCGCTGGTGCCCATGTAGTGGCGCATGGCGGCGAATTGCGCGCTGGAGAGCACGGGGCTGTCCAGCATCAGCATGTCGCACTGCGTCGGATCCTCGTCGAGGATGTTGCCGAGATTGCCGAGGCGGGTCTTGAGCGACATCACGCGCGTCTCGCGCAGGGAATCAATCGGCGGGTTGGTCACCTGCGCGAAATTCTGGCGGAAGTAATGGTGCAGCCCGCGATACTGGCTGGAGAGGACGGCGATGGGCGTGTCGTCGCCCATGGAGCCGACCGCCTCCTGCGCGTCTTCCACCATCGGGTGCAGGATCTGCTCCAGCTCCTCCAGCGTGTAGCCCATGGCGAGCTGCGAGCGGCGCAGCGCCTCGCCCGTCATCTGCGCGGGCTGCGGGCTCGCCACCTTGACGATCTCGTCAATGGGCGTGGTGCGGCTGACCCATTGGCCGAAGGGCTTGCGGGCGGCCAGCATGTCCTTCAGCTCGGTGTCGAGATAGACGCGACCATCATCGAGGTCCACGCCGATGCACTGGCCGGGGCCGACGCGGCCCTTGGCCGAGATCGCATCCTCCGCGACCTTCACCATGCCCGTCTCGGAGCCGACGATCAGCAGGCCCGAATGGGTGACGGTGTAGCGCAGCGGGCGCAACCCGTTGCGGTCGAGGCCCGCCACCACCCAGCGGCCATCCGTGCCGCAAAGTGCGGCCGGCCCGTCCCAGGGCTCCATCACCGCGTTGCAATACAGGAACAGGTCATGATGGCGCGGCGGCATGGTCGCGTTGTTGCCGAGCGATTCCGGGATCAGCATGGCCTTGGCCATGGGCGCATCGCGCCCGCCACGGACCAGCAGCTCGAAGACGTTGTCGAGGCTGGCGGTGTCGGAGCCGCCGGCCTGCACGACGGGCTTGATGTCTTCCAGATGCGCATCCAGCAACGGATGCGACAGGCGCGTCTCGTGCGCCTTCATCCAGTTCACATTGCCCGAGAGCGTGTTGATCTCGCCGTTATGCGCGATCATGCGGAAGGGCTGCGCCAGGCGCCAGGTGGGGAAGGTGTTGGTGCTGTAGCGCTGGTGGTAGATGGCGAAGCGCGAGGTGAAGCGCTCATCCTGCAAATCGGGGTAGAATTCGCTCAGCGATTCCGCGAGGAACATGCCCTTGTAGATGATGCTGCGCGCCGAGAGGGAGCAGAGATAGAGCTCCGGGATCTGTGCGGCGATGGCCTGCTTCTCGATGCGCCGGCGGATCACGTAGAGGTCGCGCTCCATGGTCGCGATGTCGCGCTGCTCCGGATCATGGATCAGGATCTGCTCGATCTCGGGGCGCGTCGCATTGGCCTTTTCGCCGATCACGCTCGCGTTGATCGGCACCTGGCGCCAGCCATAGATGCCATAGCCGCTGGCGAGGATCTCGGTCTCGACGATCTGGCGGCAACGCTCCTGCGCGCCGAAATCCGTCTTGGGAAGAAACACCTGGCCGACGGCGATGGGGCCGGGCTTCAGCGTGTCGCCGCCATTGCGGACGGCCTCGGAGAAGAATTCCTGGCTGATCTCGATATGGATGCCGGCACCGTCGCCGGTCTTGCCGTCGGCATCGACGGCGCCGCGGTGCCAGACGGCCTTGAGCGCATCGATGCCGGCGAGGACCACGGCGCGCGTGGCGCGGCCGTTGAGCGAGGCGACGAGGCCCACGCCGCAGGCGTCATGCTCGGTCGTGTCGATGCCGGCCTCGTTGAGCAGGGCGGCGTTGGAGACGTAGTTCTGGATGTAGTTGCTTTCCATCGTTCTTACTCCGCCGCCGTCATCATTTCAGAGGGGGCCAACTTGGCCTTTGCCTTCACATAAGCCTCGATCTGCGCCGCCGCGTCGCGGCCGTCGCGGATGCCCCAGACCACCAGGGACGCGCCGCGCACGATGTCGCCGCCCGCGAAAACGCCGGGGAGCGCCGTCATCATCGTCTTATAGTCCACCTTCAGCGTGCCCCAGCGCGAGATGGGCAGTGCCGGCTCATTGAAGGCCTTGGGGAGGTCCTCGGGGTCGAAGCCCAGCGCCTTGATGACGAGGCTGGCCGGCTGGACGAAATGGCTGCCCTCGATCGGCTCCACCTGCTGGCGGCCGGTGGCATCGGGCAGGCCCAGATGCATCTTCACGGCGCGCACGCCGGTGACGTCCGTGGCACCCAGGAAGGCCTCGGGGGCGGAGAGCCAGAGGAATTGCACGCCTTCCTCCTCCGCATTGTTCACCTCGCGCATCGAGCCCGGCATGTTGGCCTTGTCGCGGCGATAGAGGCAGGAGACGGACTTCGCACCCTGGCGGATGGCGGTGCGGACGCAATCCATCGCCGTGTCGCCGCCGCCGATGACGACGACATCGCGGCCCGCCGCATCCAGCGCGCCACTGTCGAATTCCGGCACGGCATCGCCCAGGCCCTTGCGGTTGGAGGCCGTCAGGTAGTCCAGCGCCGGGACCACGCCGTTCAGCTCGGCGCCGGGCAGCTCGATGTCGCGCGCCTTGTAGACGCCGGTCGCGATGAAGACGGCGTCATGCCGCTCGCGCAGCTGCTCCAGCGAGACATCCTGGCCGATGGCGACGTTCAGGTGGAACTGGATGCCGCCCGCCTTGTATTGCTCCCAGCGGCGGAGGACGACGTCCTTCTCCAGCTTGAAGTTGGGGATGCCGTAGATCATCAGCCCGCCGACGCGGTCGTAGCGGTCATAGACATGCACCTGGAAGCCGCGCACGCGCAGCCGCTCGGCGGCGGCGAGGCCAGCGGGGCCCGCGCCGATGATGCCGACGGACCAGGGCAATTCGCGGGTGGGCGTGGGCGGCTTGATCCAGCCATTCTCCCAGGCGGTGTCCACGATGTATTTCTCGACCGAGCCGATCGTGACGGAATCGAATCCCTTCTCGATGACGCAATTGCCCTCGCAAAGGCGGTCCTGCGGGCAGACCCGGCCGCAGATCTCAGGGAAGGTGTTGGTGGCGGAAGCGACCTCATAGGCCTCTTCCATGCGCCCCTCGGCGGTGAGCTTCAGCCAGTCGGGGATGTTGTTCTGGAGCGGGCAATGCACCTGGCAGAAGGGCACGCCGCATTGGCTGCAACGGCTGGCCTGCTCGGCGGCCTTGGCTGGCTCGAAGCGGGCGTAGATCTCGTTGAAGTCCTCGCGACGGGCGGTGGCGGCGCGTTTCTCGGGCGTCTTCTGCTGGAGACGGACGAATTGCAGCATGCGCTCAGCCATGGGGGCATCCTCAAGACGGATTTCGCCGCGAGGATGCGCGGCGCGAGAAGCCCTTACCCAAGCTTGACGGCGCGCGCCAGAGGGAAAATCGCCTTCAGGACAGCTTTACTGTCCTTCTTTTTTCATGTCGCCACGCACCAGTCATAGTCGGGCAACCTGCCAGCCTGGTTTATGTCCGATGTGGACATATCAGGTGGGCCGCACCCGCCGCGCCCCGCCCGGCTGGAAGCGCGCGAGATAGGCCGGCACCAGGGCCTCCACCGCCGCCGGCTGGATGCCGAGATCGTTCAGGGTCAGTGCGCCGGGCGAGACCACATTGTCGCGCTGCAGCAGGATCAGCTGGTCCCGCGTCAGCGGCGGGTTGGGCAGGAGCTCGGCGAAGCGCGCCTGGATTTGCGCGATGTTCAGCGGGATGTTCACCAGGCGGCGCTTGCGCTGGATCTGCGTGACGATGAAGGCCAGCAGCTCGCGGAAGCTCCAGGCGCGCGGGCCGCCCAGCTCATAGATGCGGCCCTCGGTCGCGGGGTCGGCCAGGGCGGCCATCACGGCGTCGGCCACATCGCCCACATGCACCGGCTGGAACTTCGTCTCGCCGCAGATCACCGGCATGAAGGGCAGGACGGAGCCGAGCTGGGCGAAGCGGTTGAAGAAGGCGTCGCCCTCACCGAAGACGATGGACGGGCGCAGGATGGTGGCGCGCGGGAAGGCCGCCAGCAGCCCCGCCTCGCCCGCCGCCTTGCTGCGGGCATAAGCGCTCTCGCTCGCGCCATCGGCGCCGATGGCGGAGATATGGACCACGCGATCCACACCGGCCGCCGCCGAGAGCCGACCGATTCGCGCCGGGCCCTCGCCCTGCACCGCATCGAAGCGGCCATGCAGGATGCCCACGCAGTTCACGACGACGCCCGCCCCCTCGACGGCACGGGCGACGCCCGCCTCATCCGTCACATCGGCGGCAAGCGCCGCGATCTGCCCCACCCGGCCCATGGTGTGCATGCCGCGGCCGCCCAGCGGATCGCGTGTCACCACGCGCACCACCCAATCCTCGCGCGCCAGGCGTTGCACCACCTGCCGGCCGATGAAGCCCGCGCCGCCGAATACCGTCGCTACCTTGCGCATCTTCGCCATTCTCCGTTCGCATTCCTCATATGGCGTGCGACGCGGCACGCCAAGCGGGAGGCGGGGTTGACGCATCCGGATCGCCCGTCTATCTGGCCGTCACCCCGCTGAAATGCCCAGGTGGTGGAATTGGTAGACGCGCTGGCTTCAGGTGCCAGTGACCGCAAGGTCGTGAAGGTTCGAGTCCTTTCCTGGGCACCACCACCCCAATCACCGCAGACAGACCCCGCCCCGCCGGGGAGGATGAGGCCTATCTGATGGCGAAGACGCTCTTCACCCAAGCCGGCCCGATCCATCTGCACCGCCAGGATCTGCCGCCCGACCTGTCGCTCGGCAGCGTTGTCGCCGTGGATACCGAGACCATGGGCCTCGACCCGCGGCGGGACCGGCTGTGCCTGGTGCAGCTCTCCTCGGGCGATGGCACGGCGCATCTCGTGCAGATCATCCCCGGTGGCGGCCCATCGCCCCATCTGGTCCGGATGATGGAAGATTCGGGCGTGGTGAAGCTGTTCCATTTCGCGCGCTTCGACGTGGCGGCGCTGCATCAGGGAATCGGGGCCACAGTGGCGCCGGTGCGCTGCACCAAGATCGCTTCCAAACTGGTGCGGACCTACACCGACCGGCATGGCTTGAAGGATCTCTGCCGGGATCTGCTGGGTGTGGAGATCAGCAAGCAGCAGCAGACCAGCGACTGGGGTGCGCCTGACCTCACGCCCGAGCAATGCGCCTATGCGGCGAGCGATGTGCTGCACCTGCACGCCCTCTGGGCCAGGCTGGAGGCGCTGTTGGTGCGCGAGGGCCGCCTGGCCCTCGCCGAGGATTGCTACCGTTTCCTGCCCGCGCGCGGCAAGCTGGACCTGATGGGCTACGAAGACCCCGATTTGTTTTCCCACTAAAGTCATGGGGTCTGGGGCCTTTCGGCCCCAGCCGCCGGAGGCCCTTTTTTTGCCTAGCCGGGGTCAATCCACCCCACATGCCCATCCTGCCGGCGGTAGACCACATTGATCCCCCCGCTAGCCCGGTTCCGAAACACGATGACGGGGTGCCCGGCCAGTTCCAGCCGCATCGTGGCCTCACCCACCGTCAGCTGGTGCAGCTCGCCCAACGGTTCGGCCACCACGGCCGGGTGCTCGGACCCGTTGATCTCGGGCGCTTCCTCCACCCCTTCCTCGGCCTGGACCACGTATTCGCGCAGCGTCTCCTGCGGTTCGCGCTGGGTGGCGGAGCCTCGCGCATGCTCATTCACGCGGCGTCGGTAGCGCCGAAGTCGCTTGGCGACGTGTTCGGCCGCCTCGTCGAAGGCCTTGTGCGCATCCACCCCCTGCCCTTCGCCCCGCATCATCAGGCCGCGGCCCGCATGCAGATTGATGTCGCAGGCGAAGTGCCCCCCGGCACTGCCCTTGGCATCCTTGCGAAAGGTGACCCGCGCTTCCAGCGCGTGGTCGAAATACTTCGCCGTGATGTTGCCCAGGCCATCCTCGACATGGGTCCGCAGAGCATCGCTGGTGGCGACCTGCTTGCCGGCGACAGTGATGTGCATGTTGGTCACTTCCCCTGAGTCTATCCGAGCGAAAGCGTTAACCTTTCGCCCGAGGCCAGCCGCCATCCGGCCAGCAGGGGGTGTCCCTTCAGGCCGTGGCGGCCTTCTCGCGCTTGCGCTGCACCGAGGACGGGATGCGCATCGCTTCCCGGTATTTGGCCACGGTCCGCCGCGCGATGTCCACGCCTTCTTCACGCAGCCGCAATACGATTGCGTCATCGGACAGCACGGTCTCGCCCGTCTCGGCCTGGACCAGGCCGCGGATGCGGTGGCGCACGGCCTCCGCACTCACGCTCTCGCCGCCCGCCGTGCCCTGGATGGCCGTGGTGAAGAAATATTTCAGCTCCAGCATGCCGCGCGGTGTCGCCATGTACTTGTTGGCGGTGACGCGGCTGACAGTGCTTTCATGCATCTCCACCTCATCGGCCACGTCGCGGAGGATGAGGGGGCGAAGGTGGCCCACGCCGTGGCGGAAAAAGCCGTCCTGCCGGCGGACGATCTCGGAGGCGACCTTCAGGATGGTGTTGGCCCGCTGCTCCAGGCTTTTCACCAGCCAATTGGCGCTTTGCAGCTGCTCGGCCAGGAAGCCCTTCTGTTCCTTGTCCTTGAGGCCGACCGTGCAGCGGGCGGCGAAACCGCGATTGACCAGCACGCGGGGCAGCGTGTCGGGGTTGAGTTCCAGGATCCAGCCGCCCTCGGCATCGGCGCGCATCAGCACATCGGGCTGGATGATGTTGAGCGGCTCGTCATCGCCGCCCGCGCCTGGCTTGGGGTCGAGGCGGCGGAGTTCGGCCACCATCTCGGCCAGGTCCTCGGCGTCCACGCCGCAGGCCTGGCGCAGCGCCGCCATATCGCGCCGCGCGAGCAGGGGCAGGTTGTCGAGCAGGCGCTCCATATAAGGGTCGAAGCGACCGGCTTCCTGGAGCTGCACCATCAGGCATTCGCGCAGATCGGCGCAGAACATGCCGGTCGGCTCGAAGCGCTGCATGGCGCGGCGCACGCGCTCGACCACCTCGACCTCGCAGCCGAGCTTCGCCGCCAGCCCCGCCGCATCCAGGCTGAGCCGGCCCGAGGGCTCGACCATGGCGAGGAGCGTGGAGGCGATCAGCCGGTCCCGCCCCTCCTCGAAATTCAGGCGGATCTGTTCGGCCAGGCGCTCGCGCAGATTGGGGCCGGCGGCGGCCATCGCCTCGATGCCCGAGAGGTCATCGCTGAAATCCATGCGCCCGCCGGCGCCGATGCTGGGCTGATAGGCCTCGCCCTCATCCATCACATTGGAGAAATCGGCGTCGAGCGGCGCCGCATCACCCACGGCCAGCGTGTCGGAGCCGGCGATGGCGGCGGCGTCAGGCGCGATGGCGATGGCCTCGCTCACGGCCACATGCGTCTCGTCCCGCTCCAGCAGCGGGTTGCGCTCCAGCTCCTCCTCGACGAAGGCCATCACCTCGATGTTGGAGGATTGCAGCAGCTTGATGGCCTGCCGCAGCTGCGGCGTCATCATCAACGACTGCGAATGGCGCAGATCGAGGCGCGGCCCGAGCGCCATGGCTAACCCCGCCGCGTATTCATGGCTGGAACGGCGGGCTGCACGGGTTGGAGCCTACAAACTGAATTTCTCGCCGAGATAGACGCGGCGCACGCCCTCATGCGCCACGATCTCGTGCGGCAGGCCCTCCATCAGCACCTGGCCGTCATGCATGATGTACGCGCGATCAATGATCTCGAGCGTCTCGCGCACATTGTGGTCGGTGATGAGCACGCCGATGCCGCGATTCTTCAGATGCTTCACGAGGTCGCGGATCTCGGCCACCGCGATCGGGTCGATGCCCGCCAGGGGTTCATCGAGCAGGATGTAGGAGGGGTGGGTGGCGAGAGCGCGCGCGATCTCGCAGCGCCGCCGCTCACCACCCGAGAGCGCCAGGGCGGGCGCGCGGCGCAGGTGGGAGATGCCGAATTCCGCCAACAGGCTTTCCAGCATCTGCTCCCGCCGGTCACGCAGCGGCTCCACCACCTCCAGGGCAGCGGTGATGTTCTGCTCGACGGTGAGGCCGCGGAAGATCGAGGCCTCCTGCGGCAGGTAGCCGAGGCCGAGCCGCGCGCGCCGGTGCATCGGCATGCGGGAGATATCGCTGCCGTTGAACTGCACGCTGCCGGCGTCGGGCGGCACCAGGCCGGCGATCATGTAGAAGGACGTGGTCTTGCCGGCGCCGTTCGGGCCCAGCAGGCCGACGATTTCGCCGGGCGAAAC
>JAIYCD010000101.1 GCA_027488195.1 Acetobacteraceae bacterium
CAGCAGGGCGAGGAATTGATGATGGGCTCGCCCTCCACGGTGGAGGAGGCACGGCTCCGGGAAGTGCATATCCGGGTGCAGATGCCGGCGCCGAAGAAGTAAAGCGAGGGGCGCTGCCCCTCGACCCCGCCGGGGTCCGTGGCGGACCCCGGACCCCGCCTTGAACTACGCTGCTTCGCGGGCGCCGTAGCCCCGCGGGTGGGCCGCGTGCCAATTCCAGGCCGTCCGCACGATCTCGTCCAGCGAGGCGTGTTGCGGCCGCCAGCCGGTCTCGGCGCGGATCAGGGCCGAGGACGCGACCAGCGCCGGCGGGTCGCCCGCGCGGCGCGGGCCGTTCTCATGCGGGACCTTGCGGCCCGAGACGCGCTCGACGGCGGCCATCACCTCGCGCACCGAATGCCCGGCGCCATTGCCGAGATTGTAGCGCACCGAACCCTGGTCGAGCCGCGGCAACACGGCGATATGCGCGGCGGCGAGGTCCATGACGTGGACGTAGTCGCGCACGGCCGTGCCGTCGGGCGTGTCGTAATCCGTGCCGAAGACATGGAGCGGCGGGGCGTGGCCCAGGGTCGCGGTGATGGCGCGGGGGATCAGGTGGGTCTCGGGGTCGTGGTCCTCGCCCGCGCGGCCCCGGGGGTCCGCGCCGGCGGCATTGAAGTAGCGCAGCGAGGCGGAGCGCAGGCCATGCGCGCTTTCCGCCCAGGCCAGCGCCTGCTCCATCATGAGTTTCGAGAGGCCATAGGGATTCACGGGCGCGGTCTCCGCTTCCTCCGTGATGGGCACGGATTTCGGCACGCCGAAGACGGCGGCGGTGGAGGAGAGGACGTATTTGAGGCAGCCGCCCTTCACCGCGGCCTCGGCCAGGTTCACGCTGTTGGAGAGGTTCTCGCGGCAATAGCGCAGCGGCTGCTGCATGCTCTCGCCCACCAGGGAGAGCGCGGCGAGGTGGAAGACGGCGTCGAATTTCCAGGCGGCGAAGATCTCGTCCAGCCGCCGCCGCTCGCCGAGACTGGCCTGGATGAAGGTGGCGCCCGGCGCCACGGCGCCGCGATGGCCGGTGGAGAGGTCATCCACCACGACCACCTCATGCCCCGCATCGAGCAGGGTGAGGACAAGGTGGCTGCCGACATAGCCGGCGCCGCCGGAGACAAGATAGCGTGCCATGGGTGTTCCGATCTGACGATGGCGGTTTGCTCCCGGAATATGGCATCAATTCGTTAGCGCGGCCTCCGTTGCGCCGCGATGATCACGGCGAGGCGGTCCATCACGCCGCGCGTGACGGGCCGGCCGGCGGAAAGGCGTGCCAGGTCCCGGCGGGCGAGGACCAGCGGCAGCGCGGCGGCCATGGCCTCGCGCGGGAGGCCGGCCAGCGAGGGTGCGGCCGGCGCCTCGGCCGCGAGGCGGGCAATGACCGGCGCGGCGCATGCGGGGTCAGCGATCACGGCCTCGGGCGTCACCAGTTCGCGTGGCAACAGGCAGCGGCCCTGGGCGGCCAGTGCGGGCACGGCGCGCAACAGCCCGGCCAGGCCATAGAGCATCCCCGCCTGTTGCAGCGCGGGCAGCACGGCCGGCGGTGCGCCCAGCAGCCGCCCGGCGGCGACGGCGAAGCCGCCCGCCGTGCCGCGGAGATAGGCGTGCAGGGCGGCCACGCTCGCGATCCCCTCCTCCTCCGCTTCCATCTCCCGCGCCTCGGCCATGGCGATCAGGCTCGGCGCATCCAGCTCCCCCGCCTGGATCGCGGCGTGCAGGGGGGCGGCCACCTCGTGCTGGCGGGGGGCTGCACCTTGCGCCGCCTGCTCCACCGCCTCGCGCCACCAGGTCATGCGCATCAGGGCGAGGATCGGGTTGCTCGCGACTTCGCGGGCGCGGGCCAGCTCGTGGTTGAAGGCGATGAGGGTGAAGAGCGCCTCGCGCTTCTCCGGCGGCGCGAAGAGGGCGCCGAGGAAGCGGTCCGGGTCGTGGCGGCGGGCGATGGCGCCGCAGGCCGACAGGGAGGGAGGGGAGCGTTCTGCCACGGCAGGCTCCATGGCGAGAAGCGGCGCGGTGCGCAAGCGTCGGCTGCGCCGCGGTGGGGTCTGTTCGGGCTTTCTTTAAGCTTCGCGGGCCATTCCCACCGGCATCCCGCCGAAACCACCAGGAGAATCAGACTTGCAACGCTTCCTTTCGCTTCAGTCGCGCCTTGTCCTCGCGATGATCCTGGTCGGTGCGGGCATCGCCGCCGGCATGGTCGGCGTTGCCCTCCATTTCCGATCGTTGGCGCAGCAGGCGGCGCTGGAGACGGCCACGGGCCGGGTCACTTCCGCGACGCAGGCCCAGTTGAATGCCGAACTCCTCCGCCTGGAGAGCCTGGGCCTGGCCCTTGCCGCCCAGCCGGCCTTGATCGATGCGGTCAGGCGCGGCGATCGCGCGGCCATGGGCGCGGTGATCGACCCGATCTACCAGGCCCTGCGCGCCGAGCGGCAGATCTCCACCTTCGCGGTCGTGACCCCGCCCGGGCAGTTGCAGTTCCGCGCGCATGAGCCGATGGCGGCGCCCGAGGACATCGCGCGCCGGCGGGGCGATGCCATGGCGGCGCTCGCGGGCCGCACGGCGCGGGGCACGATGATGGCCGCATCCGGGCTCTCGCTGGCGACCTCGGTGCCCGTCCTCAGCGAGGGCCGCGTCCTGGGCGCATTGCTGGTCCAGTCGCTGGCGAATGACGAGCTGCTGCAGCGCATCAAGGCTTCGGTGAATGCGGACCTGGTGGTGCATGCGGAGCGCAACGGCCAGATGACGCGCATCTCCGGCACGCGCGCGGATGGGCTGCTGGATCAGGGGGCGCTGCGCCAGGGGCTGGCCGGCCCCACCGGTCCGGTGGAATCGGCGATGGGGGATCGGCACTACGCCGCCTTCACCATCCCGCTGCTCGATCACGCGGGCCGCCCGGTTGCCGTGGCCGAGCTCGTCTTGGACCGCACGGCCGTCGCCGCGGCGGCGCGTCGCGACCTCGCCACCCTGCTCGGGCTTTCGCTGGCCGCCATCCTCGTCACCCTGCTCGTCGCCCTGCTGATCGCCCGCGGCATCGCCCGGCCGATCAAGGCCATGACCGGGGCGATGAGCGAGCTGGCCCAGGGCCGGCTCGAGACGGAAATCCCGGCGCGCGGCCGGCGCGACGAAATCGGCGCCATGTCGGCCGCGGTCCAGGTCTTCAAGGAGAATGCGCAGGCCGTGCGCCGCCTCGAGCAGGACCAGGCGGCCCAGGCCGCCGCCGCCGAGGCCGAGAAGCGCGCCGCCATGCACCAGATGGCCGATGCCTTCGAGGCGTCCATCGGCGGCGTGGTGGAGAATGTGGCCTCGGCCTCGGTCGAGATGGAGGCCTCGGCGCAATCGCTCACGCGCATCGCCGAGCGCACCGCGGGCCAGGCGGTGACCGTCCGCACGGCGACGGAGGAGGCGGCCGCGAATGTGCAGACCGTCGCCGCCGCCAGCGAGGAGCTGGCGGCCACGGTGAGCGAGATCGCGCGCCAGGTCTCGGCCAGCAACGACATCGCCCGCCGCGCGGTGGAACAGGCCGAGGACACGAACGGCCGCGTGCTGGGCCTGAGTTCGGCCGCGCAGGAGATCGGCGAGGTGGTGCGCCTGATCAACGACATCGCGGCCCGCACCAACCTCCTCGCGCTCAACGCCACGATCGAGGCGGCGCGGGCGGGCGATGCCGGCAAGGGTTTCGCCGTGGTGGCGAGCGAGGTGAAGGCGCTGGCCGCGCAGACAGCCAAGGCGACCGAGGAGATCGGCGCCAAGGTGCAGGAGATGCAGGCGGCGACGGCGGCCTCGGTCACCGCGATCCATGCCATCGGCCAGACGATCGGCGAGATGAACCACATCGCCTCCGGCATCGCCTCGGCGGTGGACCAGCAGGGGGCGGCCACGCGGGAGATCGCGCGCAGCGTGCAGAGTGTCGCCGCCGGCACGCAGGAGGTGGTGGGCAACATCTCCGGCGTGAACCAGGCGGCGGACGAGACGGGCGCGGCGGCCGGCCACATGCTGGCGGCGGCGGGCGGCCTCTCGCGCGAGTCGGATCAGCTCAAGCGCGAGGTGACCGGCTTCGTCTCGCGGATCCGGGCGGCCTGAGGCGCCCGGGGTGGTAAAGCGCGGGCCTGCGGTTGACGCTGGGGCCCGCGCTGCTTAGCTGCCAGCCACTGATCCCCACCCTCGGAGAAACGCCATGGCCTTCAGCCTTCCCCCCCTCCCCTATGCCACCTCCGCCCTTGCCGCCCAGGGCATGTGCCAGGAAACGCTGGAGCTGCATCACGGCAAGCACCACAACGCCTACGTGACCGCGCTGAACGGCCTGATCGAGAGCAAGGGCCTGGCCGGCAAGTCGCTGGAGACCATCGTGGCCGAGGCCGGCAAGGCCGGCGCCGATGGCCTGCCCGTGCTGAACCAGGCCGGGCAGCACTGGAACCACCTGCTCTTCTGGCAGGTGATGTCCCCCAATGGCGGTGGCGACAAGCTGCCGGCCAAGCTCGCCGCCAAGATCGACAGTGACCTGGGCGGCCTGGCCGCCTTCAAGGAGGCCTTCAAGCAGGCCGGCGTGACCCAGTTCGGCTCGGGCTGGGCCTGGCTGATCGTGGGCGCCGACGGCAAGCTGAAGGTGACCAAGACGCCGAATGGCTCGAACCCCGTCGCGACGGGCGAGGGCACGCCCATCCTCGGCGTGGATGTGTGGGAGCACGCCTATTACCTGGACTTCCGCAATGTCCGCCCGAACTACCTGGACAACTTCCTGAACAAGCTCGTGGATTGGTCCGTGGTGGAAAGCCTGATGGACAAGGGCGGCCTCGCCTCCGGCCAGACGGCCTGAGCTTTCGCGGCTTGCCGGAACAGGGGGCGCGGTCCGCGAGGGCCGCGCCCTTTTTCATGCGCTGAGGTCGAGCAAGGCCTGCGCGAAGGCCGCGGGCGCTTCCTGCGGCGGGTTGTGGCCGACCCCCGGCAGCAGCCGCCGCTCGAAGCGGCCCGTGAAACGGGGCGAAGCCTGGGGGCCAGGCGGGTTCACGCCGTCCGCCAGGCCGTGCAGGTCGATGGCGGGGACGGTGATCGGCGGCAGCATGGCGAGTGCCGCCTCGATCGCGTCATGCGCGGGGTCGCCGGCGACCAGGCCGAAGCGGTGGCGGTAGGAGTGGAGCACCACCTCCACGAAATCCGGATTGTCGAAATGCGCGGCGCTCTCGGCGAATTCGGCCTCGGTGAAGCCCCATTCGGGGGACCAGAGCTGCCAGAGCAGGCGGCAGAGCTCGGCGCGGTTCTGCGTGAGGCCCCGCGCGCCGCGCTCGCTGTGGAAGTAGTATTGGTACCAGTGCCGCGCCTCTCGGTCCGGCGGCTGCGGCTCGTTGGCGCGGGCGATGTCCTGGATGTTGTAGCCGGTGCCGGTGACGAGGCCGGCGCAGCGCTCGGGATAGAGGGCGGCCACCACGCAGGCCGCGCGCCCGCCCCAGTCATAGCCCGCGAGGATCGCGGAAGGGATGGCCAGCGCATCCATCAGCGCCAGCAGGTCGGCGCCCAAGGCCCCCTGCGCGCCCGAACGCGGCACGCCCGGCCGCAGCCAGCTCTGCCCATAGCCGCGCAGATGCGGGACGAGGACGCGATGGCCGGGGAGAAGCGGCACGACGCCATCATAGCAGCGCGCCGCATAGGGAAAGCCATGGAGCAGGATCACCACCGGGCCATCCTCAGGCCCGTGCTCCTCCACGGCGATGGTCAGCTGCGGCGTCTCGACCCATCGCAAGATGGGGGGCCGCAACCGCATGGCCTCAGCTCTTCGCGTCGTTGGCCGCTTCGGGCCGGATCACGCTGCCGATGGTGCCGCGCACGACCGTCACGCGCACATTGGGCGCGATCTCGATCTCGACCTCGTCGGAATTCTCCTTGACCGACTTGATCTCGCCGAGGATGCCGCCCGCCGTGATCACGCGGTCGCCGCGCTTCAGGCTGGTCAGCATGGCCTTGTGCTCCTTCATCTTCTTCTGCTGGGGGCGGATGAGCAGGAAGTAGAAGACGACGAAGATCAGCAGCAGCGGCAGGAGCTGCATGACGATCGCGCCCGCGCCGGCGGCGTCCTGGGCATAGGCGGGGGAGATGAGCATCGGGCCTCGCAGAGTTAAAAGGATGCGCGGCAGATGAACTGCCCGAAGGCTTGCGTCAACCGCGATCCGGCGCTTGAAGCCCTTCCATGGACAACGAACTCCTCGCCCGCATCGCAACCGCCCTGGAACGCCTGGCCCCGCCGCCGGCGCCCCCGCCCAGCCTGGAGGGGGCCGATGCCTTCGTCTGGCACCCTGGGCGGAACGAGCTGACACCCGTGCCGAAGGTGAGCCGGGTGGACATCGTGCTTCTCCAGGGTGTGGCCCGGCAGAAGGAGATCATCCTGGAGAACACGCTGCGCTTCGCCCGCGGCCTGCCGGCCAACAACGCCATGCTCTGGGGCGCGCGCGGCATGGGGAAGTCGAGCCTCGTGAAGGCCGCCCATGCGGAGGCGAACCGGCTGCATCCGAACTCGCTGGCGCTGATCGAGATCCATCGCGAGGATATCCGCACCCTGCCCGACCTGCTCGGCCATCTGCGCGGCCAGGAGCGCCGGGCGCTGGTGTTTTGCGACGACCTCTCCTTCGAGAAGGAGGATGCCGACTACAAGGCGCTGAAATCGGTGCTGGATGGCGGGATCGAGGGGCGGCCCGCCAACGTGCTGTTCTATGCCACCTCCAACCGCCGCCACCTCATGTCCCGCGACATGATCGAGAATGAGCGCAGCACCGCCATCCATTCGGGCGAGGCGGTGGAGGAAAAGGTCTCGCTCTCCGACCGCTTCGGCCTCTGGGTCGGCTTCCACAATTGCGACCAGGACACCTTCTTCGCGATGATCGACGGCTATGCCGGTGCCATGGACCTGCCGATCAGCCAGGAGGATCTGCATGCGGCGGCCGTCGAATGGTCCGTCACGCGCGGCGGGCGCTCGGGGCGCGTGGCCTGGCAGTTCATCCAGGAAATGGCGGGCCGCCTGGGCGTGAAGGGGTGAAGTTCCTCGGCACGCTGGAGGAGCTGCACGCCCTCTATGGCGTGCCGGGCGCGGCGTCCACGCGGAAGGAAGCGCCGCGGATCACGCCCGAATATCGCCGCATCATCGAGGCCGCACCCTTCCTGGCACTCGCGACCGTGGGGCCTGAAGGCGCCGATTGCTCGCCGCGCGGCGATGCGCCGGGGCAGCTGGTGCGCATCCTGGATGAGCGGACCCTGGCGCTCCCCGACCGGCGCGGCAATGACCGGATCGACAGCCTGCGCAACATCCTGCGCGACCCGCGCGTGGCGCTGATGTTCCTGATCCCCGGCTCCGGGAATGCGCTGCGCATCAACGGCACGGCGCGGATCACGGCGGATGAGGCGCTCTGCGAAAGCTTCCTGATGGAGGGCAGGCTCCCGCGCAGCGTGGCGGTCATCTCCATCGAGACGATCTATTTCCAATGCGCCCGCGCGCTGATCCGCGCCCGGCTCTGGGAGCCGCATGCGGTGCCCGACCTGCCCACGCCCGGCCAGATCCTGGCAGCGATGACGGCGGGTGAGGTCGGCGGCGCGACCTATGACGCCGAGTGGCCGGAGCGCGCCAAGGCGACCATGTGGTGATCGCGCCCGCGACGCGGGACGCGAAGGGCCGCTTCCGCAACCCCGATGGCGGCCCCGCCGGCCAGCCGCTCACCCGCGTGGCGCGCATGATGTGGGAGGGCAAGGGCGCGCCCTGGCCGCAGGGGCTTGTGAACCCGCCGCAGCCGCAGCCACCCGGCCTGGTTCCGGCGGGCCATGCCGCCTTCACCTTCATCGGCCATGCGAGCTTCCTGATCCGCCTGGACGATGGGACGACAATCCTGACGGACCCGATCTTCTCGGAGCGGTGCAGCCCCCTCTCCTGGTGGGGGCCGAAGCGGGTGCGGCCCCCTGCCCTGGCGCTCGACGACCTGCCCCGCATTGACGCCGTGCTGGTCAGCCACGGCCATTACGACCACATGGACCTGCCGAGCCTGCGCGCCCTCCATGCCCGGTGGCAGCCGCGCCTGCTGACCGGACTCGGCCATGCCGAATTCCTGACCAAGGCCGGCATCCCGGGCGCCATCGAGCTGAATTGGGGCGAGGCGGCGCCGCTCCCCGGCGGGCACCGCGCCACATATGTGCCGATGCGCCATTTCTCGGCGCGCGGCATCCGCGACCGGGCGCGGGCGCTCTGGGGCGGCTTCGCCGTGGAAGCCGCCGCCGGCGGGCGGTTCCTCTTCGTGGGCGACACGGCGGCGGGCGGGCATCTGGACGTGATCGGCCGGCATTTCGGCGGCTTCGGCGTGGCCCTCATCCCGATCGGCGCCTATGCGCCCACCTGGTTCATGCAGCCCATCCATGTGACCCCGGAACAGGCGGTGGAGGCCCAGGCGCAACTGCGCGCGCGCACCGCGCTGGCCATGCATTTCGGGACCTTCCAGCTGACGCGCGAAGCGATGGAGGAACCGGCGCGGCGGCTGCTGGCGGCGCGGGGGGCACAGGATTTCCGGGTGCCGGGGTTTGGGGAGAGTTTGGTGCTGGCGCTTTAGAAGAGAAGCGGGGGAACGCGTTCCCCCGCGCCCCCAAATTTCCTTGAATTATGGGTAAATTTGCGCTTAAATTCCTAACATGAAACAGCGCGTTCCCTTCTCCGCCCTCACAGACCGCCAATGGGCCGCCCTCAGGCCTTATGTGGTCAAGGACCACCCCGCCGGACGGCCGATGCGCGATCTGCGCCAGCGGATGGACGCCATCCTCTTCCTGCTCTCCACCGACGCGCCCTGGCGCGAATTGCCTGAGCGCTACGGCGCAGCCGGGACCATCTCGCGCCACTTCCGCCGCCTGACCCATGCCGGCCTCTGGGAGAACCTGCTCATCGCGCTGAAGGAGCTGGGGCCGCTGCACCCGCTCCAGCAGCTCCGCCCCGTCCTCTTCCGGGGCGCCCGCCGGGCCGCCCGGCTGCGCGGGTTGGGAATCATTGTGCTGGCGAGACGGCTCGGCTTTCACCAAGCCCTGCCAGGACCTTCCTGGCTGGTGGCTGATCCGGATTTGTCCAAAAGCCTGGTGGCGCTGTTCCGGCGCGAATTCGAACATCCGGACCCCGGCCGCTTCCGGCGCTTCATCCTCGACTGGGGCGCCACCTTCCGGAAGGTCTTCGTGACCGCGGGCGGGCGGCCCAACATGCCGCGCTCCATCCGGCTGCTGATGGCGTGAGCGCCCCTCAGGGCAGCAGCGCCTCCGCCTCGGCCCAGAGGCGGCGGGTCAGGTCGGCGGCGGGTTCCGCTCGGGCCATCGCCGCCCCCTGCCCCGCCCAGGCCTGCATACGCGAGAGGTCATCCGCCTTTCCCGCCTCCGCCCGCATCGGCGTGGTCAGCACGCGTTGCAGCGGATACGGCGCGGGGGGCGTCGCGCCGGAGGCGCGCATACCGTCATGCGAGAAGGCGCGGGTCGCGTCATTGGCGATGCCGCGCGCGAGGCGGCCGGAGAAGGCGCGCGTCAGCACGGTATCCTCGGGCGCGGCATGCGCCAGCCCCTCGGCCCATGCGGGTGCGAGCGCCGTCTCGGGGCAGCGCAGATAGGCGGTGCCGAGCTGCACGGCGCTCGCCCCCAGCGTGAGCGCGGCCGCGATGCCCCGCCCATCCATGATGCCGCCCGCCGCGATGACGGGAACCGAAAGCGCATCCGCCAAGCGCGGAATCAGCGCGAAGAGGCCGATGAGCTGCGCCTCGGCCGCTTCCGGCGTGAAGGAGCCCCGATGCCCGCCCGCCTCCGCCCCTTGGGCGATCACCGCATCCGCCCCGGCCGCCTCGGCCGCGCGGGCCTCGGCCAGCGTGGTCGCGTTGCAGATCCAGAGGATGCCGCGCGCCTTCAATTCGGCCACGAACTCCGCCTCCCACAGGCCCATGATGGTGGAGACGACGGGCGGCCGCGCCTCCAGCACCGCCTGGCATTGCGCGGCGAAGTCCGGGAGGAAGGGTCCATCGCCCAGCGGCGGCGGCTCGGGGCCGAGCTTCGCCAAGGCCGCCCGCGCCGCATCCTCGCGCGCCGCATCGCGGATGGGCGGCGGGTCGGGCGCCCAGAGATTCACCTGGAAGGCACCATTGCTGCCGGCGCGGAAGCCCTGCGCCCAGGCCGCGATCTCGGCCGGGCTCATCTGCAACGCGCCGAGGCCGCCCATGCCCCCGCCATTGGCGACCGCCACCCCCAGCGCCACCGGCGAGGCGCTGGCCATGGGCGCCTGGAGGATCGGGGCGCGCAGGCCGAAGCGGGCGCAGAAGTCGGAGGCGCGGGTGCGGGCGGTGCTCATGCGCCGAGGCTGGCGCGGGCCGGGCGTTGTGTCCATCCGGTCGCGGCAGTAGCAATCGAGCCATGAGCACCCGCCCATGATTGCACGCAAGGCACCCCGAATGAGCCAGGACACCCCCCCCCGGAAGAAGCTGTTCGGCACGGATGGCATTCGCGGCACGGCGAACAAGCCGCCCATGGATGCGATGACGGCGCTGCGCCTGGGCCAGGCGGCGGGCAAGTATTTCAACCGCGGTACGCATCGCCACCGCGTCGTCATCGGCAAGGATACGCGCCTCTCGGGCTACATGCTGGAGCCGGCGCTGACGGCGGGCTTCGTCTCGGCCGGCATCGATGTGGTGCTGGTGGGACCGCTGCCCACACCCGCCATCGCCCTGATGACGCGCTCGCTGCGCGCCGATCTGGGCGTGATGATCTCGGCCTCGCACAACCCGCATGAGGATAACGGCATCAAGCTCTTCGGCCCCGATGGCCTCAAGCTCTCCGACGAGCAGGAAGCGGAGATCGAGGGGCTGATGGCGGGCGACCTCTCCTCCGCCCTCGTCTCGCCGGCCAAGCTCGGCCGCGCCTCGCGGCTTGAGGATGCGCCGGGCCGCTACATCGAGGCGGCGAAGCAGAGCTTCCCGCGCGGCCTCACGCTGGAGGGGCTGCGCCTCGTCGTCGATTGCGCGCATGGCGCGGCCTACAAGGTGGCGCCCACCGTGTTGTGGGAATTGGGCGCCGAGGTCGTCAGCGTGGGTGTCGCGCCCGATGGCTTCAACATCAACCGCGGCGTGGGCTCCACCGCCCCCGCGCAGCTGGCCGAGCTGGTGCGCGAGCGCCGCGCCGATCTCGGCATCGCGCTCGATGGCGACGCCGATCGCGTGGTGCTGGTGGATGAGCTGGGCACCGTGATCGATGGCGACCAGATCCTCGCGGTCATCGCGGATTTCTGGGCGCGCGAGGGCAAGCTCAGGGGTGGCGGCCTCGTCGCCACCGTGATGAGCAACATGGGCCTGGAGCGCTTCCTCACCTCGCGCGACATCGCGCTCCACCGGACCAATGTGGGCGACCGCTATGTGGGCGAGCGCATGCGCGAGCTCGGCTGCAACCTGGGCGGCGAGCAATCGGGCCACATGATCATCAGCGATTTCGGCACGACGGGCGATGGCCTGGTCGCCGCACTCCAGGTGCTGGCCGTGCTGGTGGGCGAGAAGCGGCCGGCGAGCGAGGTGTGCCGCCGCTTCCAGACGCTGCCGCAGAAGCTGGTCAATATCCGCTTCTCCGGCACGACACCGCTGAAGGACCCGGCCGTGCAGGAGGCCATCGCTGCGGAGGAGAAGCGCCTCGGCTCCCGCGGCCGCGTGCTGATCCGGGCGAGCGGGACCGAGCCCGTGATCCGCGTGATGGTCGAGGCGGAGGAGGAAGATCTGTTGAACCAGTCCATCGATGCGCTGTGCGGCGTGATCCGCGCGAAGCTCGGCATATGAAGGGCCGCGTCCTCATCTGCGCGGGTTCGGATTCCGGCGGCGGCGCGGGCATCCAGGCCGACATCAAGGCGGTGACGGCCTTGGGCGGCTTCGCCATGACGGCGATCACGGCACTCACGGCGCAGAACACGCTGGGCGTGCAGGGCGTGGTGGGCGTCGCGCCCGATTTCATCCGGCTCCAGATGCGCTCCGTGCTGGAGGATCTCGGCGCGGACGCGATCAAGACCGGCATGCTGCACGACGTGGCGACCATCGAGGCCGTCTGCGACGAGATCGCGGCCAGCGCCCCGGGCCTGCCTTTGGTGGCGGACCCGGTGATGGTCGCGACCTCCGGCAGCCGCCTGCTGGCGGATGACGCGATGGAGACGCTGCGCCAGCGCCTGCTGCCCATCGCCGTCGTCATCACGCCCAACATCCCCGAGGCCGAGGCGCTGACCGGGCTTTCCATCACCGATGAGGGCGACATGCGCGCGGCGGCACAGGCGCTGCTCGCGATGGGTGCCCGCGCCGTGCTGCTGAAGGGCGGCCACATGGAGGGGGAAGTGCTGGTCGATCTGCTGGTCACACCCCAGGGCGTACATCGCTACGAGGACCGCCGGATCGTGACGCGCCACACCCATGGCACGGGCTGCACGCTCGCTTCCGCCGTCGCGGCCGGCCTCGCGCGGGGCCTGGCACTGGAGCCGGCCGTGCGCCGCGCGCGCGCCTATGTGCGCGCCGCCATCCTGGCGGCACCCGGCCTCGGCGCCGGGCATGGGCCGCTCGACCACGGCGTCACGGTGGATACCAGCCGCTTTGACTGACGCGGCCGTCTCCGAGGCGCCGGCCGGGGGGCTCGCGCATTTCCCCCTGCCCCTCCTGGCGGTACCGCTGGGGCTGGGCGGGCTTGGCCTCGCATGGCGGCATCTGGGTGTGGCCTCCGTGGGCGAGCCCTTGATGGCGCTGACCGCTTTGGCCTGGGTCGTGATAGGCGGGCTGCACCTGGCGCGCGCCCTGCGCCACCGCGAGGCAGCCCTGGCCGATTGGCGCAACCCGATGCGCTGCGGCTTCGTCGGTGCGGCCTCCATCGGCATGATGCTGACGGCGGCCGCCCTGCTGCCGCATGCGCCGGATCTGGCGCGCGCGCTGCTGCTGCCGGCCATCGTGCTGCACCTCACCATCGGCCTCTTGTTGCTGGCGCGGGTGCTGCGCGGCGAAGGCAGCGCCGCGATGCTTGTCCCGCCGCTCATGATCCCGCTGGTGGGCAATGTGCTGGCGCCGATCTTCTGCGTGCCGCTTGGCCTGCCCATGCTGGGCTGGATGCTCTTCGGCGTGGGCATGCTGCTCTGGCTCGGCCTGCAGCCGCTGCTGCTGGGCCGGCTCTTCGAGGCGCCGTTGCCGCCGCCGCTGCGCCCCTCCCTCGCCATCCTGCTCGCGCCGAGTGCCGTGGGCGCGCTGGCGCTGGATGCGCTCGGCGCGCCGCTGCCGGCCTTCCTGGCGATTTACGGCCTGGCCGCCTTTACCTTTACGCTCCTGCTGATGGTGCTGCGGCCCATGCTCGGCTCGGGCTTCACGCTCGGCTACTGGGGCTTCACCTTCCCGCTCGCCGCCTTCACCACGGCCACGATGAAGATCGCACCCGCGGCCATCGGCTGGGGCATGCTGGGCCTGTCCACGCTGGTGATCGGCGGCATCGCGCTTGCCACGCTGCGCCTCGCGCTGCGCGGTGCCTTGCTGCGCCCCCATTGAACAGGAGAACGCCATGACCACGCCCAGGATCCTGCGCGCCATGCCCCGGATGGCGACGCCCGAGAGCATCGCCCCCTATGGCACGCTCATCGAGCCCAGCGAGGATGGCAGCCCCTTCGGCGCTGACGATGCCGAGCTGGACCTGACGCAGGGCCAGCCCCGCCTCTACATCATGCGGCTGCGCCAGCGCCCGCTGCTGATCCGGGGCATCACGCGCCACGGCCGCGTCACGCAATGCCTCGCCAGCATGAAGGGCGAGGAATGGTTCATCGGCCTCGCCGAAGCCGGCGACGCGCCGGAGCCCGAGGAGATCCGGGTCTTTCGCATGGGCGGCGATGTGGCACTGGCACTTCATGCCGGCACCTGGCATGCCGGGCCCTTCTTCACCGCGCCCTCGGTGGATTTCCTGAACCTCGAACTCACCGACACCAACGAGACGGATCATGAGACGGCGCGGATCGACGAGACGCACGGCGCCGTGATCGAGATTCTCGCGTGACGCCGCCCCGGGGCTGCACCCGCAGCCCCGGGCTTCCTGCACCTCGGTATCTTCCGAAGTTGCGCTCGCGCGCGACTTCCGCTTCCTTATCGCAAGTTGTTGATTTTCTTCGATTTTATGAAGACATCTACAGCTTTACCGATGAAGAGGTGAAGAGTGGTGCATATATTGGCGTTGTTGCTGCTGCTGCTGGCGCTGCCGCGCGCGGGCTTCGCCCAGGAGGCGGAGATCGAGGATGTGGTGGTGAACTCCGCGCGCCATGCGGCCGCGCGGGAAAGCATCCCAGCCAGCACCGGCGCCAGCACCACGACCATGGACCGCGAGACGATCGAGCGCATGCC
>JAIYCD010000327.1 GCA_027488195.1 Acetobacteraceae bacterium
CCGCCTGCTCACCACCATCGCATGGCAATTGGGCGGCCGCCGCGCCTATGCGCTGGAGGGTTCGATCTTCATGGCGGGTGCGACGGTGCAATGGCTGCGCGACGGCCTCGGCATCATCGGGCATGCGCGCGAGGCCGGCGAATGGGCCGCCCGCGCCAACCCGGCCGAGCGCGTACATCTGGTGCCCGCCTTCACCGGATTGGGCGCGCCCTGGTGGGATGCCGAGGCGCGCGGCGCCATCCTCGGCCTGACCCGCGCCTCCGGCCGCGCCGAAATCTGCCGCGCCGCGCTGGAGGCGGTGGCCCTGCAGACGAGCGACCTGCTCGAGGCGATGCGCCGCGATTGGCCCAGCATGAAGAAGACGGTGCTGCGCGTGGATGGCGGCATGGCGAGGAGCGACTGGACCATGCAGTTCCTGGCCGACCTGCTGGGCGCGCCCGTGGACCGACCCGCGGTGACCGAGACCACGGCGCTGGGGGCCGCCTATCTCGCGGGCCTCCAGGCGGGCTTGCTGCCGCCGCCGGGCGATACCCCCACCCATTGGCGGCTGGAGCGCCGCTTCCAGCCGCATATGAGCCGCGCCGAGGCGACGGATCGCAAGGCGGCCTGGCAGGATGCGGTGCGCCGGACGCGCAGCGCATGATCCTCGCGGAATTCGGCATCACGCCGATCATCAACGCCTATGGCACCAATACGCGCCTCTCGGCCGGCCCGTTGAGCGACGAGGTGGCGGAGGCGATGCGCGAAGCGGCGACCGCCAGCGTGGATATCCTCGACCTCCAAGCCGCCGCCTGCCGGAAGATCACGGCCGCGACGGGGGCGGAGGCGGGCTTCGTGACCTCCGGCGCTTCCGCCGCGCTGCTCCTGGCCGCCGCCGCCTGCCTCGCGCGTCTGGATGCAGGCGCGATGAACCGGCTGCCGGCCACGCGGGAAGGGCGGTGCGAGTTCCTCATCTCGCGCAGCCAGCGCAACATGTATGACCGCGCCATCGAGACGGCGGGCGGGCGGCTTGTGGATGTGGGCATCCCCGACCGCGTCTCGGGCGCTGGCGTGCGCGATGCGAGTGCCTCTGAATTCGCCGATGCGATCACGCCGCTGACAGCGGGCATCCTGCATGTGGCCCAACCCCATGCGGAGCCGCCCTTGCCCGAGATCGTGGCCGTGGCGCGCGCGGCGGGCATCCCGGTCATCGTGGACGCCGCCGCGCAATTGCCGCCAGCCGCGAATCTGCGCCGCTTTTTCGAGGAGGGCGCCGACCTCGTGGCCTTCTCGGGCGGGAAGGCGATCGGCGGGCCGCAGGCCTCGGGGATATTGGCGGGGCGGGGGCCGCTGGTGGCCTCGGCGTTGGCGCAGATGCTCGACCTCGACCTGCCAGCCGCGCAGTTCCAGGCGCCCGCGGAATTCGCTGCACTTTCGCAACTCGCCTTCTTCCCACGCACCGGCATCGGCCGCTCCTGCAAGGTGGGGCGGGAGGAGGTGATGGGGCTGCTGGTGGCGCTGCGCCGCTTCACCAGCGAGGACGCCGCCACCCGCCGCGCCCGTTGGCAGGCGCGGCTGGACGCGGTGCGCGCTGCCTCGGGCCTCGTGTTCGAGGAGGGTGCTGCGGGCGAGGTGCCCTTGCTGCTGCTGCGGTGTTCCGATGCGGCCGCCGTCGAGGCGCGCCTGCGCGCAAGCCGCCCCGCCGTGCATGTGAACCCGGCCCGGCTCAGCGAGGGCATCCTCGCCATCAACCCGATCAGCCTGCATGAGCGGGATTGCGCGCGGCTCGGCGCATTGCTGCGCGCGGCCCTTGCGGATTGACGCTTCCCGGCGAAGACTCGCGCCCCAGGGAGAACAACATGGACCGCTTTCTCGTCGGCAATGGCGCGGGCTTTTCGGGCGACCGGGTGGATGCGCCGCTGCCCGTGCTGCGGACCCTCATCGCAAGCGGCCTTCCCTCGGCCCTGTTCTTCGAAACGCTTGGCGAGCGCACCGTGGCCCTGGCGCATCTGGAGAAGCGCCGCGACCCCGAGGCCGGCTATGAGCCCATGCTGGAGCGCCTGCTGGAGCCCATCCTGGCGCTGGCCAGGCAGCACGGTATCCCGCTGCTGGGCAATTGGGGCGCCGCCAATCCCCCCGCCGCCGCGCGCGCCGTGGCAAAGCTCGCCATGGCGCAGGGAATGCCCGATCTGCGCATCGCCCTCGTCGAGGGCGACGACGTGACGGGCCTCGTCGCGGGCGGGCAATTGCCGGTGCATGAGGCGGATGCGGGGCTCGACATGGGCGCCTGGAACCTCATCGCCGCAAATGCCTATATCGGTGCGGAGCCGTTGGTGGAGGCCTTGGCGCTGGGCGCCGATGTGGTGGTGGCCGGCCGCACCAGCGACCCCGCGCTGGCCATCGCGCCGCTCGCGCATCATTTCGGCTGGCGGGCGGATGACTGGGAGAAGCTGGCGCTGGGCGCCGCCACGGGCCACCTCCTGGAATGCGGCAGCCAGGTGACCGGCGGCGTCTTCTGGGATCCCGGCTTCAAGGACATTCCAGACCCGGCGAATATCGGCTTCCCCATCGCGGAGGTCACGCGCGAAGGCGGCCTGGTCATCACCAAGGCCGCCAGTACCGGCGGCCTCGTGGACCTCCGCACGGTGAAGGAGCAGCTGCTCTACGAGCTGCACGACCCCGCCCACTACATCACGCCCGATGTGGTGCTGGACATCACCGGCTGCTCGCTGGAGCAGGTCGGCCAGGACCGCGTCGCGGTCCGCGGCCTGCGCGGCCACCCGCGCCCGGACACGCTGAAGGTGACGGCAAGCTTCGAGGGCAGCTGGCTGGGCGAGGGCGAGGTTTCCGTGGCCGGGCCCAACGCCCTGGCCCGCGCCCGCGCCACCGCCGATGTGTTGCTCGCCCGCATGAAGATCCGCGGCCTCGATGTCCGTGCCCGCGTGGACCTGATCGGTGTGGCCAGCGTGCATGACAGCGATGATGGCGCGCTCTGGCGCGGCTATGACGGGCCGGAGCCGCCCGAGATCCGCATCCGCCTGGCCGTCGAGGCCCGCACGCGGGACGACGCGGACCAGGCCTCGCGCGAGGTGCTGGCCATGCTTTGCTGCGGGACGGCGGGCACGGGAGGGGCGCGTTGGCGGGTCACGCCGCGTATCCTGACCCGCAGCCACCTGGTGCTGCGGGAGCGCGTGCCGGTGCGGGTTTCGGTGCGGACGGCGAGGGAGATCGTGGGATGAGGGATGTCCTTCTGCACGAGGTCGCGCACAGCCGCGCGGGCGACAAGGGCAACCGCCTCAACATGTCGCTCATTCCCTACCGGGCCGAGCTCTATCCCATCCTCGCCGAGCAGGTAACGGCGGAGCGCGTGCTGGCGCTGTTCCGCCACCGCGGCGCCACCGCCTGCGTCCGGCATGACCTGCCGCTGCTGCACAGCTTCAACTTCGTGGTGGATGAAGTGCTGGAGGGCGGCGTGAATGGCAGCCTGAACCTGGACGGCCACGGCAAGACCAACTCCTTCCGGCTGCTCGCGCTCACCGTGACCATTCCCGACGAACTGCTGGGGAGACCCGCATGAGACGCCGCGCCCTCCTTGCCGCCGCCGGTGTGGCGCCGCTTGCGGCCCAGGCGCAAACCGCCGACTGGCCGCGCCAGCCCATGCGCATGATCCTGCCCTTCGCGGCGGGCGGCGTGACCGACCTGACCGCCCGCTTGCTGGCCCCCGGCCTGCAGCAGCGCCTGGGCCAGCCCGTCATCATCGAGGGC
Source organism: Acetobacteraceae bacterium (assembly GCA_027488195.1). Lineage (GTDB taxonomy): Bacteria > Pseudomonadota > Alphaproteobacteria > Acetobacterales > Acetobacteraceae > Roseococcus. The sequence continues at coordinate 3,745 of JAIYCD010000327.1, forward strand.
CGTACCGGCGCGGGCGGCACCATCGCCGCCGAGGTCGTGGCGCGCGCGACGGATGGCCACACGCTGTTCAGCACCACGGGTGCGACCAACAGCATCGCACCCGCCCTCTTTCCCACGCTGCGCTATGACCCGGTGCGCGACTTCCAGCCGATCAGCTTCATCGCCCGCGTGCCGCATGTGGTGATGGTGAACCCGGCCTCGGGCATCACGAGCGTGCAGGAGCTGATCGCCCTGCTGCGGCGTGAGCCGGGGCGACATAATTATGTCTCGACCGGCGCGGGCTCCATCACGCACCTGGCGCCGGAACTCTTCCTGCAACTCGCCGGCGTGCAGGCGACGCATGTGCCGACGCGCGGCTCGGGCCCCGCCATCATCGAGTTGTTGGCCGGCCGCGTGACCTTCATGATCGACGCGCTCGCACCCGCCATCGGTCAGGTGCAGCAGGGATCGCTGCGCGCCATAGGCGCCGGCACGAAGACGCGCATCCCCAACATGCCCGAGCTGGTTCCGGTGGCCGAGCAGGGGCTGCCGGAATTCGAGAGCTACACCTGGGCCGCCATCTACATGACGGCCGGCGCCCCGCCCGCCGTGGTGCAGCGCCTGCATGCGGCGACCGTCGCGACCGCGCGGGACAGCGACGTGGCGCGCCGCTTCTTCGAGCTGGGCTATGAGCTGGTGGCCTCGACGCCCGAGGAACTGGCAGTCATCCAGCGCGAGGAATACGTGAAATGGGGTGCGGTGATCCGCCGCGCGGACATCAAGCCGGAGAGCTGAGCCGCGCGTTAACCGCGCGCTAACGCGGCGCCGTCACTCTCGCACCACCGGCAAAAGGGCCGGAGAGGCGAGAGACACCATGCGACCAGAACGGCTCGAAGCGCTGCGTTTCGCGGGCTATGCGCCCCGCACCCTGCTCGATGTGGGCGCGCATCTTGGGCATTTCAGCCACGGGCTCCGGCAGGTCTTTCCCGATTGCGTGCCCACGCTGGTGGAGCCGAACCCGCATTGCCTGCCGGCGCTGGCCGCGACCGGCCATGAGGTTCTGGGCTTCGCCGCCAGCCACGAGAATGGCGAGGCGGAGCTGTTCCTGACGCGCGAATGGCTGCAATCCACGGGCACCTCGCTCTACCGCGAGAATACGCATTTCTTCCGCGATGAGGTGCTGGTGCGCACGCCTGTCCCCAAGCGAAGGCTGGATGAGGTGCTGGCGGGCCGCCGCTTCGATTTCGTGAAGATCGATACGCAGGGCGCCGAGCTGGATGTGTTGCTGGGCGGGCAGGAGGTCCTGCGCCAGGCCGACTATATCCTGATCGAGGTCTCGCTCGTCGAGTACAACCAGGGCGGCGCACGCGCGGAGGAGGTCTTCGCGGCGCTGGGCGCCCTCGGCTTCCGCAGCGCCGAAGTGGCGGAGTTCCATCGCCTGCGCGGCGTGCAGGCCGGCGCCCTGCTTCAGCTTGATTTCCTGTTCGAACGCGAGGTGCCGCGTCCCTCCCAGGCGCTGCGTGCGCCGGTCGCGGGGCTGGACAGCTGGATCGCCGCGCGGCGCGCCCGATGCCCCGATTTCGGCGTGCTCGCGGTGGGCGAGGGCGTAGCGGGGGACGCGCCCTGCATTCCCCTCAATCCTCCCACTCGCGCTCGGGACTGGGAGGGGCTGCTTCGCCTCGCCGCGCGGCAGGGCCGCTTCCCCTATGCGGTGGCGCGGCTTGCGCCCGGCAGCCTCGCTCAGGCGGCCCTGCTATTGGACATGCTGCCGCGCGTGGCGGCCGCCGGCCTGGTCGAGGCGTTGCCCGGCCAGCCCTGGCATTGGCGTGAGGAGGCTGGGCTGCTGCGGCTGGAGCGGGGACAGGAGCCCATGGCGCCGGTGCTCCAATGGCGCGGCGCCATCGGGTTTGAGGGGGCCTCGCCGCGCCGCAAGGCGGCGTGAAAAAAAACTGCGCCCGATTCACCCTTTGTAAGCCTTCGACTGCGAATCTTATGGCGCGGGAGTGGCGTTTCCAGAGAGCGCCCCTCAGAGACCCTGCCGGCAAGATGCTGTGTTCCGCCCTCTCTGGAAAAGGAATGCGCCATGTCCATCTCGCTGCTGTCGACCAACCAGATCCGTGCGCTGTCAACCACTTCGGTCGCAGCGCTCTCCACCACCCAGATCAGCGCGATGACCGCGACGCAGGTCGGTGCGCTGAGCAGTTCGGCGGTCGAGACGATGAGTGCGACGCAGATCGGCGCGCTCTCCACCTCGCAGGTGCGCGGGCTGACCGCGACGCAGATCCCGTATCTCGCGGCCCAGCTGAGCTTCAGCGGGGACCAGCTGGCCGTGCTGGGCGAGTTCCAGGTGCGCGCGCTGACGACGACCCAGCTCTCGGGCCTTGACGCGACCAAGGTGGCGGCGCTCACCACCTCGCAGATCCGCGCTCTGACCACGACGCAGCTGGGCGCGCTCACCGCGACGGATATTGGAGAATTCACGAGCACGCAGGTACGGGCGCTGACGGTCAGCCAGGTGGGCGTGCTGGCGTCGACCCAGGTGGCGGCGCTGACCACCACGCAAATGACGGGCCTCACCGCCACGCAGATCGGTGGCCTGACGGCGACGGGCCTGTCTGCACTGGATGCGACGCAGATGGGGGCGCTGTCCGCCACGCAGATCGGCGGTGTGACGGCGACGCAGATCCGCGGGCTGACGGCGACGGATGTGGGCGAGCTGAGCGCCACGCAGGTGGGTGC
>JAIYCD010000118.1 GCA_027488195.1 Acetobacteraceae bacterium
ATGCCGGTTTCGCCCGCCATGGCGGCAGCGAGGCCGGGCGGCGCGTCCATCGCCGCCACCGCCGCCCGATACTCACGCCACATGGAGGGGCGAAGCTCAAGAAAGCCCTTCCAGTAGGAGCGCCAGAACACCTCCTGGATGAATTTCTCCGCCCGCACCGGCCCTTGCTGGGCGAGTGCCACGCCCACCACCTCGCTCTCGGGGACCAGCCGGTGGCGGATATGCGGCGAGAGGCCGGAGACGCAGCGCGTCCCGCCCGGCCCGCCATCGGTGTTGCGCAGCGCGGCATAGTCACGGCCCATGCGGGGGGCGAATTCGGCGAGGCGCGCGAGGGCCGCGGCGCGGGTGGGTTCTGCCATCATGTCACCCCAAACTGGCCCGAGTTCCGCCGCCCGCAAGCGGGCATGACCAGAAGCATGATCCTCCGCCGCACCCTTCTCGGCACGGGCCTGCTCGGCGCCTCCTTCGCTGCCTATGGCTTCGGTGTCGCACCCTTTGCCGACCCGGTCATCACCCGTTACGCGCTGGCGCCGCAGGCTTGGCCCGAAGGGTTGCGCCTGCGCATCGCCGTGCTGGCCGACCTGCATGCCGGCGCGCCGCTGATGGATCTGGAGCGCGTGGCGCGGATCGTCTCCGCCACCAATGCACTTGGCGCCGACATGACAGTTCTGCTGGGCGATTATGGGCCCGTGAGCCGCCTGGTGAGCCAGCCCTATGCGCCGGAGCAGGTGGCGGCTGTCCTGGCCCGGCTGCGCGCGCCGCTCGGCGTCTACGCCATCGCGGGGAACCATGACTGGTGGGAGGACAAGGCCGCCATGGAGCGGCGTTCCGGCCGCCCGGAATGGTTGGTGGCGCTGGCGCGGCACGACATCACGCCCTTGCAGAACGAGGCGCGCCGCTTCGCGCGGGGCTTCTGGCTCGCCGGGCTCGACAGTCAGGTCGCCTTCCGTCCGCGTGGCGCGGATGACCTGCCGGGCACGCTGGCGCAGGTCACCGACGCCGCGCCGGTCATCCTGCTGGCGCATGAGCCCGACATCTTCGCCGCGATGCCGGACCGTGTGGCGCTCACTCTTTGCGGGCATACCCATGGCGGGCAGGTGCGCATCCTCGGCTACTCGCCGCGGGTGCCCTCGCGCTTCGGCAATCGCTACGCCTATGGCCGTGTCAGCGATGGCGGGCGGGAGCTGATCGTCTCGGGTGGGCTCGGCACGTCCATCCTGCCGGTGCGCTTCGGCGTGCCGCCCGAGATCGTTGAGGTGACGCTGGGCGCCTGATCAGGCGAAGGCGACCCGCAGCAACAGCAGAAGCGGCGCGAGGCCCAGCACCGTGAAGGTCAGCGCCATTCCGAGCTGACGCAGCTGCAGATTTTCCGGCTCGCGCGAGATGCCCATGGCATGAGCCGCGCGCCCGGCGAGTGCCAGTCCGCCGAGGGCGTGCAGCAGGAAGGGCCCGGTGCCCGCCAGTTCCAGCAGGAACAGCAGGATCAGGATCATCGGCGCGTATTCGATGAAATTGCCCTGCGCCCGGCTCGCCCGCAGCAGCCGGATATCGTCGCCGAGGCCGAGGGCCACGCGCGCCGCGACGCGCGCGCGGATCACCTGGACCGAGAGCGCGAACAGCAGCAGCCCGAAAAAGGCCGCGTAGAAGGAGGTGATGGGCACGCTTGTCATGCGAGGAAGGGCTCCGTCAGGGCCAGGAAGGCATTGGGATTGTCGGCATGCACCCAATGGCCGGCCTTTTCCACCATGGCAAAGCGGGCAGCCGGGAACAGCGAGCGGAACAGCGCATGGTGCGGCGGCTGGATATAGCCGCTGCGCTCGCCCGCCAGAACCAGCGTGGGTCCTTCGAAGCGGCCGGTCACCGGGAAATCCTCGATATCCGGCATGGCGGCGGCGATCTCGGCGAGGCCGAGCTTCCAGGCCGGCGCCTCGCTCCCGAAGTCGAGCGACTGGAGCAGGAAGGCGCGGATGCCCGCTTCGGGGATCGCGGCCTCCAGCGCCGCATCCGCCTCACGCCGGGTCAGGCCAGGGGTGAGCGGGACGGCGCGCATTGCCGCCACATAGCCGCGCAAGGCGGGCGGATAGCGGACCGGCGCGATGTCCGCCACCACCAGCCGGGACACCAGGCCGGTATGGCCGAGCGCCAGCGCCATCGCCACCTTGCCGCCCATCGAATGGCCCAGCACAGCGGCGGGCGCGAGGCCGCGGCGGGCGATGATCTCGGCTACATCCGCGGCCATCGCCACGTAGTCCATCCGCGAGGCGTGGTCGCTCTCGCCATGGTTGCGCAGGTCGGGCGCGAGCACGCGGTGGCGCTGGGCGAGGCGCTTCTGGATACCGCCCCAGTTCCGCCCGGCGCCGAATAATCCGTGCAGCAGGAGGACGGGCGTGCCCTCCCCCATCTCGATCACGTTCAGGCGCAATGCCATGCTCCCCAATGCCCTGGCCACAATGCCCTAACCTCGGGCCGCCACGATGACGCTGATCACCACGAGACCCCCGCCGAGGATAAGATCCCAGCCCAGCGGCTCGTCCAGCCATGTGGTGGCCAGCACCAAGCCTACCAAGGGCACCATCAGGAAGCCGACCGAGGCCACCACCGCATTCAGATGCCGTCCCGCCTCAACCGTGGCCCAGGTGCCGATGGGCGCCGCGACCAGGCCGATGAAACCCGCCACGAGCCAGGCCTCCCGCCCGACGCCGCCCCCCGCCGAAAACGGCTCGCGCCAAAGCGCCAGCGGCAGGATCAGCAGCGCGCCGAGGCCGAACATCCAGGGGATCAGATCCGCGATGGGCGTGCGCGGCGGATAGAGCCGCGTGAAAAGGATCGCGAGGCTCCAGCAGAGCGAGGCGCAAAGCAGCAGGGAATGGCCGAACACCGCCCCAGGCGCCGACCAGTCCATCCCCCAGGGGCTCATCATCACGCCCACTCCGGCCAGGCCGAGCCCCGCCGCGAACCAGCGCTGCGGTGAGACGCGCTCGCCCAGCAGCAGCACCGAGAGCGGCACCAGCCAGAAGATGGTGACATTTCCGAGGATGGCGGTGCGCCCGGCCGGCACGAGCGAGAGCGCCACATGGGCGAGCGCGAAGAAGGCGCCGATCTGCAGCAGGCCAATCGCGCAAAGCCCCGGCCAGTCGGCCCGCCGCGGCAGCCGGAGCCGCCCCATCGCCGCCATCATCAACGCGGCCGAGAGAGCCGCCAGCGCCGCACGCGTAAAGCCGAACCAGAGCGGTGTGGCGTGCGCGAAGGCGTATTTGGTGACAGGCCAGACGCCGCCAAACAGGAATACCGAGAGAAAAAGGAGCTGGAGCGCCCTACCTTGCGACATGGGGCTTTGCGACAGGGGGCCTTGCGACAAGCGGGCCTATCCCACCGTCAGCATGATCTTGCCGATATGCTGGCTGCTCTCCATCAGGGCATGGGCCGCGGCGGCCTCGGCCAGCGGGAAGGTCGCGTGGATGTGCGGCAGGCAGCGCCCCGCCTCCAGCAGCGGCCAGACCTTGGCGCGCAGCGCCTCCGCGATCTCGCCCTTCTGCGCGGTCGTGCGCGGCCGCATGGTGCTGCCGGTCACGGTCAGGCGCTTCAGCATGATCGGGCGCAGGTCGAGATTGGCGGCCATCTCGCCACCCAGGAAGGCGATCAGCACGAGGCGCCCATCCATCCTGAGGCTGCGCATGTTCCGGCCGAAATAGGGAGCGCCCACCATGTCGAGCACCACATCCACGCCGCGGCCCTCGGTGATGCGCTTCACTTCCTCGGCGAAATCGTGCTCGCGGTAGTTGATCGCGTGGTCGGCGCCGAAGCCCAGCACCGCCTCGCACTTGGCCGCGTTGCCGACGGTCGTGATCACGGTGGCACCAAAGGCCTTGGCGAGTTGGATGGCCGTGACGCCGATGCCCGAGGAACCGCCATGGATCAGCACCGTCTCACCGGCCGCGAGCCGCCCGCCGCCCGCATGCGCCGTGCCGAAGAGGTTGGCCCAGACGGTGAAGAAGGTCTCCGGCAGGGCGGCGGCACGAAGCGCGTCGAACCCCTTGGGCCAGGGCAGCGTCTGCGCGGCGGGTGCGGTGCAATACTCGGCATAGGCGCCGCCATTTGTCAGCGCGCAGACCTTGTCGCCCGGCTTGCAGGTGGTCACCGCGCTGCCCACGGCCACCACCTCGCCCGCACATTCGAGGCCGAGCAGCGGCGAGGCGCCGGGCGGCGGCGGATAGGCGCCCGAGCGCTGGAGCACGTCGGGCCGGTTCACGCCGACGGCCTCGACGCGGATCAGCACCTCATCGGCGGCGGGGCTGGGGCGCGGGCCCTCGGCCAGGACCATCACCTCGGCCGCGCCGCCGGCGCCATGGGCGATATGGGTCATGGTCTGGCTCATGGCGGCGTCCTCCGGGTTGGGCCGGCAAGTTCCGCGCCTGAGCGGCCAAGGTCAAGCGCGCGGCGCGCATTGCATCGCAGCGCAATGCGACGGAAACTCGATCACCTTGTCGAATCATCGTCCTCCCTTGCGCCGCGCCCTGCTCGCGAGCCTGCTCGCCGCCCCGGCGCTGGCCCAGAACGCCACGTCAGAGTGGCGGCTCGGTGGACTCTTCCCACTCTCCGGTGCGAATGCCCTGCTGGGCGATGAAGCCGCACGCGGGCTTGAACTTGCGATCGCCGAGCGCAATGCCACTGGCGGCCGGCACATGCGCCTGATCCGCGTCGATGTGACCGAAGCCGCGCAGGCCCTGGCCGAGGCGCGGCGGCTGATCCAGGCGGAGCGCGCGGTGCTGCTCTTCGGCAGCGTCTCGGCGCCGATCGGCCTCGCTGCATCCCAGGCGGCGGAGTCGCTCGATGCCAGCTATGTGGAGCTCACCGCCGCCGCCGATGCCGTGATCGACCGCGGCGGGCGCCACGTGTTCCGCACCGCACCCGCGGCGGCCGATTATGGGCAGCTCAGCGCCGACGCCCTCACGCGATTCCTGCCCAACCACCTGGGCCAGCCGGCCGATGGCTTGCGAATCGCGATCCTGCATGAGGCGAGCGCCTCGCCCGAGAGTATCGCCTTCCATCTTGAGACCAAGCTGCGCGAGGCGGGGCTGGTGGTGGCCGAGCGCCTGCCGCATGCGGCCCGCACGCCCGAAATGCCGGCCATGGTGCAGCGGCTGCGCGCCGCCGGCGTGAACATCCTGATCCATGCGGCGGCCGAGGGCGACGCGGTGGCACTGTTCCGCGCCATGCAGGATGCCGGCTGGCGCCCGGCGGCCGTGATCGGCGCGGGGCCGGCCTGGGGCCTCGCTGACCTGGCTCGGGCCGTGGGCCCCGGGCTTGAGGCCTGCTTCGCCCTCGACATGCCGCCCATCGAGACGGCGGAGCGCTGGGCCGCCGGCGCTCGGCCCTTCGCCGAGGCCTATCAGCGGCGCTGGGGCAGCGCGCCCCGCTCGGGCCTTTCGCTGGCGGCCTATGCCGGGGCGCTGGTGGTGCTCAGCCAGCCGAGCCTGGAGCGCGCGCCGCTCAGGGCCGCGCTCGCGGCGCTCGACCAGCCCGAGGGGCAATGGGCCAATGGCTGGGGCTTCCGGCTGGAGGATCGCGGGCAGAACAGCCGTGCACGGCCTGTGCTGCTGCAATGGCAGGCGGGGCGGCCCGTCGCCGTCTTTCCCGCGGATGCGGCGGCTGCAAGCCCGGTCTGAGGCTCAGCCGCAGGTGAATTGCAGCGCTTGCCGGACCCTGTCACCGGGCTCGCCCGGCTTGACCACATTGCCGATGATCACCTCGGTGCGCCCGCCGGGTTCGACCGTCCAGGTCTGGCCCAGGATGAAATCCTGTTGCATGGCGCGCGAAGTGTAGCGCGCCGTGAAGCGTTGGCGGGCGGGCGAGAGGTTGCGGACCGTCACGCTGAGCGTCAGCCAATCGCTCCCAGGCCCCATGCGCGGGACGCGTTGCGTGCCGTACTGGACGTTGTCCACGGCCAGTGCGCCGTTGCAGTTCTCCACCTGGGCCAAGGCTGGCATGGCGAGCAGGAGCGCGGGGAGCAGGGCGAGGATTCGGAACATCGGGACATCTCCGGGATCGAATGCCCCCATTTTGCCCACCCGGTGGCGCGCTGCCGAGACGGGGCCACGGATGGCGCCGATCGGGCCCGTCTATTGCCCCCCGGCGCGCGCGGCTACCTCCGCGGGCGCGCCGGCGTGGTGCCGCAGGCGGCGTTGACGAAGAGGTCCACGAAGGTTCCCTCCCCCACATCGCGGATGCCGCCGGGCCCACGCTCCTGCTCGCGCAGCGCTTCGCCCACCGCGTCGCGCTGCGTGTACCAGACGCCCTGGATGGGGTTCCAGGCATGCGGGTCGCAGCGGAAATCGGCCAGGTAGGCGGCGCTGCGGGCATAGCCGCCGGTCTCGGGCAGGCGGATGGGTTCCAGCAGGTTGATCACCATCCAGACGCGGCGCGTACCATCCGGATTGGTCATGGTCGGCGAGGCGATGAAGGCTTCGGCCATGCGCGCGCCGCGCGTCAGCGGGATGCGGCGCCATTCCCGGCGGGGCGCAAAAGAAAGGGCCTGGGGTGCCGCGACCGGCGCGGCGCTGGCGGCCGGCGCGGGCTCGGGCGCCGGTACGGGTGTGGGCGTCACCGCCGCGCAGCCGGAGAGCAACACAAGCAGCACAGCCAGGCGCGGACCGAGCATCGTCACCTCCCCATCATTGTGCCTGACGGTCCCACACGCGCCCCGGCGCGTGAAGGCGATTCGCTGTCAGAGCGCGACGATCAGGTCCACCTCGACCAGCGCGCCGAGCGCGAGGCCGGTCACACCCACCGTCGTGCGCGCCGGCAACCCGCCCCCGGGGAAGCTCTTCTCCCAGATGGCGTTCATCGCCGCGTAGTCGCGCGCAAATTCGGTCAGGTAGATGCGCGCCATGACGGTGCGGTTCCAATCCGCGCCGCAGCCCGCCAGCACCGCCTTGAGATTCGCGATGACCTGATGGGTCTCAGCTTCGATACCGCCCGGCACGCAGCGCGTGTTGTCCGTGGGCTCGGTCGGCATCTGGCCGGTGACGAACAGGAAATCGCCCGCGCGGACGGCGTGGCTGAAGGGGGCGACGCGCTTCGGGCCATCGCCCAGCAGGAAGCGGGTGATCTCCATCATCAGAGCCCCCGATCAGCGCGGGTGGCTTCGAGGTCATCGGCGCGGAAGGCGGAGAGGATCTCCGGCACGCCCTCCTGCGGGGCGAAGCCCAGCGCACGCGCGCGGGTCGCCGCGAATTCGGCGGGCCAACCGCCCACGATGGCGGCGATGGCGGGGTCGGGCTCGCGGTTCACCAAGGCGCGTTCGGCTGGGCTCAGCGCCGCCAGCATCTCGCCCACGCTGACCGCAAGGCCTGGCGGGTTGATGCCGCGATCCACGCCCAGGGGGGCGGTGTCCATGGTGGCCGCATGGAACAGCCAATCCACCGCGCGGCGGGGCGAGCAGACCCAGACGCGGAACCCATCCTCCACAGGCAGCGGCGTCTCGAGACCCAGCAGCGGCTCGCGCAGGATGGCCGAGAAGAAGGAGGAGGCCGCCTTGTTCGGCCGGCCCGGGCGGACGATGACGGTCGGCAGGCGGATCGAGACGGCGTCGAGGAAGCCCTTGCGGCTCGCATCCTGCAGCAGCAACTCGGCCGCCGCCTTCTGCGCGCCATAGGAGTTGGCCGGCACCTGGCGCGCATCATCGGGCAGCAGCGCCGTCTGCCCGCCGCCGAAGCTCGCGACACTGGAGGTGAAGAGGACGCGGGGCGGGGCGGCAAGCTTCCGGCAGGCCTCGATCACGGCAAGCGTGCCATGGAGGTTCACCCGCATGCCGAGGTCAAAATCGGCCTCGGCCGCCGCACTCACCACCGCCGCCAGATGCACGACCAGCGAGGTGCCCGGCGGAATCGCGGCCGAGACATCCGTGAGGCTCGCGACATCGCCGCCCAGGCAGGTCACCGGAAAGGGCGCCTCCAGCGGCTTGGGGGCGGCGAGGTCGAACAGGACAAGGCCCGTGACCGGCTTGCCGCCGAGATGGCCCTGCGCGGCGAGCCGCTCCGCGAATTTGCGGCCGAGGAAGCCCCCGCCGCCGAGAATGGTGATCTGCATGGCCGTCAGATTGCCCCCGGCCGCGCGCCACGCCAAGCTCGGCGCCATGCATCCCTTTCGCCTCGTCCTGAACCGCCACCACGGCACCCCCGGCATCATCGTCCTGCCCGAGGGCGGCTATCGCCGCGCCCGGCGCGAGATCACCTCCTGGCCCGGCTATGCCGCAACACCCCTGCATGAGCTGGCCATGGAGGGCGTCGCCTCCGTCCATTTCAAGGATGAGAGCGGGCGCTTCGGCCTCGGCAGCTTCAAGGCGCTGGGCGGGGCCTATGCCGTCTGCAAGCTGCTGGGCGCTGAGCTTGCGCGACGCGGCACGGCCAACAACGCCAGTGGCGCGGCGCTTGAATCCGGCCAATACGTCCATGCGACCGAGCAGATCACCGTGACCTGCGCGACCGACGGCAATCACGGTCGCTCCGTCGCCTGGGGCGCGCAGCGCTTCGGCGCGCGCTGCGTCATCTACGTGCATGAGAACGTCAGCCAGGGCCGGCGCGACGCCATCGCCCGCTACGGCGCTGAGATCCGCGAGGTGCCCGGCAATTACGACGACAGCGTGCGCGCCGCCCAGCATGCCGCCGATGAAAATGGCTGGTTCGTCATCAGCGACACCTCCTACCCCGGCTACACCGAGCCCCCGCGCGACGTGATGCAGGGCTATCGCCTGATGGCGGAGGAGGCGATCACCCAGATGGGCGGCGTGCAGCCCACCCATGTCTTCATCCCCGGTGGCGTGGGCGGTGTCGCCGCCGCCGTCGCCGTGCAGCTCCGCGCCATGTGCGGCACCGGGCCCCGCCTCATCATTGCCGAGCCCGACCAGGCCGCCTGCCTGACCGACAGCCTGGAGGCAGGGGAACTCCGCGTCGTCACCGGCGCGCTGGACACCATCATGGCGGGGCTGGCCTGCGGCGAGCCGTCGCTGCTCGCCTGGCAGGAGCTGGAGCGCAGCGCCTTCGCCGCCATGGCCGTGCCCGATGTGCTGGTGGGCCCGGCCATGCGCGCGCTCAAGGCCGAGGGGATCGAAGCGGGCGAATCAGCCGTCGTGGGGCTGATCGCGCTGGAAGCCGCGCTCGCCACCCCCGCCGCCGCCGAGGCGCTGGGCCTGACCACCGAGAGCCGGGTGCTGGTCTTCGGGACGGAGGGCGCCACCGACCCCGAACTCTATAAAAAACTTACATCCGATTAACCCGCTTCACGAAAGTGACATTTTAGTGTCACATGGGGGCAATGGTGGGGGCTTAGGCGCCACCCATCGAACTGACCGGGAGAGCCCCTTCATGTTGCGTCGCACCCTCGGCAAGGCTGCCCTTGCCGTCCCCCTCGCCACCCCTGCCCTGGCGCAGTCGGGCCCGGTCGAGATCTCCTTCTGGCATGGGCTGGCGCAGCCGCTGGGTGGCATCCTGGAAGGCATCGCCAACCAGTTCAATGAGAGCCAGACGCGCTTCCGCATCGTCTCCAGCTTCCGCGGCTCCTACCCCGAGACCATGGTCGCCGCGATCGCTGGCTTCCGCTCGGGCACCGCGCCGCACATCGTGCAGATGTTCGAGGTCGGCACCGGCACGATGATGGCCGCCGGCCGCGCCATCAAGCCGCTGCACGAGCTGCTGCGCGAGACCGGCGTGAACATCGCCTTCGATGACTACCTGCCCGCCGTGCGCGGTTACTACAGCCTGGCCGATGGCCGCATGATGGCGATGCCGTTCAACTCGTCCACGGCCGTCATGTTCTACAACAAGGACGCCTTCCGCCGCGCGGGGCTGAACCCCGACCAGGCCCCCGCCACCTGGGCCGAGATGCGCACCGCCGCCACCCGCCTGCGCGCCGGCGGCGTCGAGATCCCCGTCACCACCGCCTGGCCGACCTGGACGCAGGTCGAGCAGTTCAGCGCCATCCACAACACGCCGCTGGCGACCCTGGACAACGGCTTCGGCGGCCTGAACGCCGAGCTGCGGATCAACAACCCGCTGATGGTGCGCCACATCAACACCCTCATGGAAATGGGCCGCGAGGGCACCTTCCGCTGGGGCGGGCGTGACGGCGCGGGCGATGCGCTCTTCGCCAATGGCTCCTCGGGCATGATCTTCGCCTCTTCCGGCGCGCGTGCGCGCTTCGTGCGCGAACTGCCGGGCGGCCTCGCCAATCTCGGCGTCGCCATGCTGCCCTACTACAATGACGTGCAGGGTGCGCCGATCAACTCGATCATCGGCGGCGCGGCCTTCTGGGCGATGAATCGCGGCCCGAACGCGACGCGCTCGGCCGATGAGAATCGCGGCATCGCCGAGTTCTTCGCCTTCCTGGCCCAGCCGCGCATCGTCGCCGCCTGGCACACCGAGACGGGCTTCCTGCCGGTGACGCAGACCGCCTTCCGCCAGGTGCAGGCGACGGGCTTCTACACGCAGAACCCTGGTGCCGATATTCCGATCCAGCAGCTGCTGCGCGGCGGCGGCCAGATGACCGGCAACAGCCGCGGCATCCGCCTGGGCGGCTTCGTCGAGATCCGCACCGCCATGCAGGAGGAGATGGAGCGCGCGCTGCAAGGCCAGCAGACGGCGCAGCAGGCGATGGACAACTCCGTCACCCGCGGCAACGTCGTGCTGCGCAACTTCGAGCGCACCAACCGCGGGTAATTCCCCACGAAGTTTTCGCTGTCGCAACGCCGCGTTCGCGGCGTTGACGCCAGCGAAACCTTCGCGGGGGCCCCGGGCTGGCGCCGGGATTGTGAGCGCGGGTCATCCCTCGGTGGCAAAGCCACCGAAGGGCACCAAGGGGCGAATGGCGGCTTCGCCGCTTTGAAGGGCTTGAGGGGCGATGGAGAAGAAGGTCTATTTCAAGGGCATCGCCCTGCCCTATCTGCTGCTGTTGCCGCAGATCATCGTCACGGGCCTCTTCTTTTTCTGGCCGGCGGCGCAGGCCGTGCGGCAATCCTTCCTGCGCGAGGACGCCTTCGGCCTCTCCAGCCAGTTCGTCGGCTTCGAGAATTTCACGGATGTGCTGAGCGACCCGACCTGGCTCGATTCCGCCTTCCGGACGCTGCTCTTCTCCACATCGGTCGCCGTGCTGGCGCTGGGTGCGGCGTTGTTCCTGGCCGTTCAGGCGGACAAGCACATCCGGGGTGCGGACACCTACAAGACGCTGCTGATCTGGCCTTATGCGGTGGCGCCGGCGATTGCCGCCGTGCTCTGGCTCTTCATGTTCCACCCGAATATCGGGATCTTCGGGCGGATGCTGAACGCGCTCGGCGTGCCCTGGGACTACAAGCTGAACGGCAACCAGGCGATGCTGCTGATCATCTTCGCCGCCGCCTGGAAGCAGGTCAGCTACAACTTCATCTTCTTCCTGGCGGGGCTCCAGAGCATCCCGAAATCCGTGCTGGAGGCGGCGGCCATTGACGGCGCGCGGCCCATGCGGCGCTTCTGGACCGTGGTCTTCCCGCTGCTGAGCCCGACGGCCTTCTTCCTGCTGGTGGTGAACCTCGTCTACGCCTTCTTCGACACCTTCGGCATCATCCACTCGCTCACCCAGGGCGGGCCTGGCAAGGCGACCGAGACCCTGATCTACCGCGTCTACACGGATGGCGTGATGAACCTGAACTTCGGCTCCAGCGCCGCGCAGAGCGTGATCCTGATGATCCTCGTCATCGTCCTGACCATGGTGCAGTTCCGCTATGTCGAGCGGAAGGTGCATTACTGATGCCCGCGTCCGATCGACTGAGCGCCAGCGAAGGCGTGAATCGGCCGCCCACCGCGCTCGACGTGAATGCCCTGGCCGACCGCACGCGCCGCCGCCAGCGTAGCGAGGCCTTCGTCACCCATGCCTGCCTCGTGCTCGGCGTGCTGATATTCGCCTTCCCGATCTATCTGACGATCATCGGCTCCACGCATGACGTGAACACGATCGGCCGCGGCGATGTGCCGCTGATCCCGGGCGGCGAGGCGGTGGCGAATTACAGTCAGGCCTGGGGTGTCGGCGGTGGCCGCTTCATGGGTGTTCCGGCCGGCGTCATGCTGATGAACAGCATCATCATGGCCATGTGCGTGGCGGTCGGGAAAATCGCGATCTCGCTCACCTCGGCCTATGCGGTCGTGTTCTTCCGCTTCCCCTTCCGGATGATGTTCTTCTGGCTGATCTTCATCACGCTGATGCTGCCGGTCGAGGTCCGCATCATCCCCACCATCCAGGTGATGGTGGACCTCAACATGACCAACTCCTACCAGGGCCTCATCATCCCGCTGGTGGCGAGTGCGACGGCGACCCTGCTGTTCCGCCAGTTCTTCCTGACCATCCCGGATGAGTATGTGGAGGCCGCGAAGATTGATGGCGCGGGGCCGATCCGCTTCTTCCTCGATGTGATCCTGCCGCTGAGCCGCACCAATGTGGCGGCGCTCTTCGTCATCCTCTTCATCTATGGCTGGAACCAGTATCTCTGGCCGCTGCTCATCGTGAATGACCGCAGCATGGAGACGGTGGTCGTCGGCCTCACCAAGATGATCGGCAGCGGCGACTCCCAGAATGAGTGGAATGTGATCATGGCGACCGCCGTGCTGGCCCTGCTGCCGCCCGTCGCCGTGGTGGTGCTGATGCAAAGATGGTTCGTGAAGGGCCTGACGGAGACTGAGAAGTAATGGCGACGCTGACCCTCCGCGATGTGAAGAAGTCCTTCGGGCCGACCGCCGTGCTGCATGGCGTGGACCTCGATGTGCGCGATGGCGAGATGATCGTCATCGTCGGCGCCTCGGGCTGCGGCAAGTCCACCCTGCTGCGCATCGTGGCCGGCCTCGAGACCGCCACCTCGGGCGGCGTCATCATCGATGGCCAGGACGTGACGCCGCTGGAGCCCGCCGACCGCGACGTGGCCATGGTCTTCCAGAACTACGCGCTCTATCCGCACATGTCGGTCTTCCAGAACATGGCCTATGGCCTGAAGATCCGGGGCATGCCGCGCGATGAGATCGTGAAGCGCGTGGACGAGGCGGCGAGGCTGCTGGGCATCGGGCAACTCCTGGAGCGCAAGCCGCGCCAGCTCTCGGGCGGGCAGCGCCAGCGCGTCGCCATGGGCCGCGCCATCGTGCGCAACCCCAAGCTCTTCCTGTTCGACGAGCCGCTCTCCAACCTCGACGCCAAGCTGCGGGTGCAGATGCGCGCCGAGATCCGGCAATTGCAGCGGCGCCTCAACGTCACCAGCCTCTTCGTCACGCATGACCAGGTGGAGGCGATGACGCTGGGCGACCGCCTCGTCGTCATGCATGCCGGCCACGCCGCGCAGATCGCGACCCCCATGGAAATCTGGGCGAAGCCAGCGGATACCTATGTCGCGGGCTTCATCGGCAGCCCTTCGATGAACTTCCTGCCCGCCACGCTGATGGAAGGCGGCGGCGCGGCACGCCTGGACTCGAACGGGCTGGTTCTTCCCTTCGTGCATGGCGCAAGGCCCGGCGACGCCGGCCGCAAGCTCACCATCGGCATCCGGCCCGAGCACCTTCGCGTGGGCCAGGGCGGCCTCGACATGATCGTGGAGCTGGTGGAGCCCCTGGGCGGCGAGAGCGTGCTGCATGGCCGCCTGCCCTGCGGGACGCCGCTGACCGCCCGCTTGCCCGGCGCCAGCCATGCCGATGGGCCGATGAGCGTGATCCTGCCGCTCGAATCCCTGCATGTATTCGACGGCGAATCGGGCCGCCGGATCGAATCCAAGGATTGAAGCGAAGGGCGGAAGCCCCCACTCTCCCGCCCAACCAAACGGGAGATCACGATCCATGCTGAACCGCCGGGCCCTGGCCCTTACCGCTCTCGCCACGCCTGCGCTCATCTCCGGAGCCGGCGCGCAGATCGCGGCCGACTGGCCCAGCGCGCCGGTCCGCTTCATCGTCCCCTTCGCCGCCGGCGGCCCGACCGACATTCCCGCGCGCATGATCGCCGAGGAGATGGCGCGCAACCTGCCCAACCGCATCGTGGTGGAGAACCGCACCGGCTCGGGCATCATCATCGGCACGGATATGGTGGCAAAGGCGCCGAAGGACGGGCTGACGGTGCTCTACACCACCGTCGGCCATGCGGTGGTGCGCGCCCTGTTCGAGCGCGTGCCCTTCGACCCGGTGGCGGATTTCACGCCGGTCGCCCTCGTCGGCCAGATTCCGATGATCATGATGGTGAACAACAATTTTCCCGCGCGCACGCTGCCGGAGCTAATCGCGCTCGTCCGCGCCAATCCGGGCCGCTTCGACTATGCGAGCAGCGGCAATGGCGGCGCGGTGCATCTCGCCTCCGAACTGTTCCTGCATATGGCGGGCGGGCCGCAGGGACCGCTGCGCATGAACCACATCGCCTTCCGCGGTTCCTCGGCCGCGATGCCGGATGTGCTGGCCGGCCGCATCCCGATGATGCTGGACGTGGCGGCGGCGACGATCCCCTACATCCAGCGCGGCGAGCTGCGGCCGCTCGCGATCTCGACGAAGGAGCGCAGCCCGCTGGTGCCGAATGTGCCGACCTTCATCGAGCAGGGTGTGGCCGGCTACGAGGCCTATACCTGGCACATGGTGCTGGTGCCCTCGGGCACGCCGGCGCCGGTGGTGCGCGCGATCAATGCCGCGGTGAATCGCGCCGCCAGGGCGGAGGCCATCCGCAACCGGCTGACGGAGATGACCATGCAGGTCGTCAGCGACAGCACGCCCGAGAGTGCGGCGGCCTTCCTCAGCGCCGAGATCGGCAAGTGGGAGCCGATCATCCGCGCCGCCGGCATCAAGGTGGAATAGGGACTTGGCCGCATATCTGATCGCGAACATCACGGTGGCCGACCCGGTGCGCTTTGGCGAATATCGGGACAAGGTGGCGCCGATGATCGCCGCCCATGGCGGGCGCTACCTGATCCGTGGCGGGGCAGTGACGGCGGTGGAGGGCGAGCCCTTCCTGGACCGCGTCGTCGTGCTGGAATATCCGGATATGGAGACACTGAAGCGCTTCTACCACGGCGAGGAGTATGCCCCGCTCATCGCGCTGCGCGAATCCTGCACGATCTCTCACGTGGCCCTTGTCGAGGGCTACGCCGGCTGAACAGGGTCCAGGGAGCCAGCTCCCTGGCGGGAGGAGTTTGAGGAGGGCAGCGCCCTCCTCAACCGGGCTTGGCACCATCCCGCTCGATCATCAGCTTCCGCGCCGCCTCCGGGATCGGTGTGCTCGCGCCATTCTGCACGCAGACCAGCAGCGCCTTGCATTCGAAGCACAGCCCGTTCTTCCACATCGCGTATTCGTGCACGAAGCTCGTGTTCCGCAGGCTGGGCACGCGCAGCGTCAGCAGCACCTCATCCTCGAAGCCGGTGGCCCGGACGTAGCGCGCCTCCAGCTTGGCGACGACCGGCCCCGGCTGGTCGGCCTGCAGCACCTGGCCGAGCGAGCGCCAGTGCTCCACGCGCAGATCCTCGAACATCACGAGATAGGCCGCGTGGTTCACATGGCCATAGAGGTCGCATTCGGCCCAGCGGATGCGATGGCGCACCGCGATGTTCCATTCCCCCTCGACGCCGAATTCCTCCAGCAGCGATCCGTGCATGCCCGTCCTCCCTTTCGTCGCGGCAAGCTGGACGAAAATGGCGCGGGCATCCACCCTGCCAGGGTCGAGGGAGGAGACGGCATGCGGCGTAGGACGCTTCTGGCGGCGGGGAGCCTCGCCATCCCGGGCATTGCGCGCGCCGCCTGGCCGCAGGAACGGCCGATTGAGGTCATCATCCCTTTTCCGCCCGGTGGCGGCGTGGATCAGATGGGCCGCCTCGTGGCTCATCACCTGCCGCGCCATTTGCCGGGCGCGCGCACCGCGGTGATCAACCGGCCAGGTGCCGGCGGGCAGATCGGCTTCGAGGCGCTGTTCAACGCCGCCCCCGATGGCTTCACCATCGGCGCCGCCACCAACACGGCCATGCACGCCATCGCGATCGAGCGCCGCCCGCGCTACCGGCCGGATGAGTTCACGCTGCTCGCCAATGTGGTGGATGACCCGGGCGCCTTCTGGGTCACGGCGCGCAGCCCCTGGCGCACGCTGGAGGATCTGCGCCTCGCCGCGCGGGGCCGCCCGGGCGAGATCGGCGTCGGCACCGCCGGCATCGGCTCGGATGACCACATGCTGCTGCTGGCCTTCGAGGCGGCGGCGGGGGTGAACCTGCTGCATGTGCCCTATGCCGGCACCTCGCCCATCCAGCGCGACCTGCTGGTCGGCACGCTGGCCATCGGCGCCTTCAATGGCAGCGAGGCGCTGACCCTGCTGCGCGATGGGCGTATCCGGGGCCTCGCGCAGGGCGGGCCTGAGCGCTGGGCGCCGCTCGGCCCCGTGCCGACCTTCCGCGAGGCGGGGTTCGACGTACTCGGCGGTTCCTCGCGCGGCATCGCGGCCCCGCCTGGCCTGCATCCCGAGATCACGCTGCAATACGAGCTGGCCTTCACCGCGATGCTGGCAGATGCCGATTTCCTGCGCGACGCGGCGACACAGGGTTTCCCGATGCGCCCGCTGGTGGGGCGCGCCTACCGGCAGATGATGGCGGCCGACTACGCCCATCTGCGCGCGCTGTGGCAGCGTCGGCCCTGGCGGGAGTGAGGGGCGCGAAACACTTCTTGCTCCGCTGAAGCCGGATGCCGCACCCTCCCGCGCAACCAAGGGAGGAACATGATGATCCAGCGTCGTACCTGGCTCGCGGGCACTGCCGCGGCCCTGGCCTTGCCGAAGCTCGCAGGTGCCCAACCCGCCTGGCCCGCCGAACGCCCGATCGAGGTCATCGTCCCCTTCCCGGCCGGCGGCGGCGTGGATGTGATGACGCGCCTGATCATGCCGTTGGTCGCGGCGCAGATCCCGGGGATGCGGCACATCGTCACCAACCGCAGCGGGGCGGCTGGGCAGATCGGGCTGGAGGCGACCTTCAACGCGGCGCCCGATGGCTATACGCTGGGCGCCACCACGCTCCCCGCCCACAACGCCGTGCCCATGGAGCGGCCCGCGCGCTTTCGCGCCATGGACTTCACCTTCATCGCCAATATCGTCGAGGATGCGAACTGCTTCTATGTGCGGTCCGACAGCCCGCTGACCTCGGTGGCCGATCTCATCGCCGCCGCCCGGGCGCGGCCGGGGCAGATGACCTATGCGACGACGGGCGTGGGCTCGGACGACCATCTCTTCATGCTGGCCTTCGAGCAGGTGGCCAATGTCCCGCCGCTGGTGCATGTGCCCTTCGCGGGCGCCGCCCCCCTCATCCCGCAGCTGCTGGGCGGCCATGTGGACGTGGCCGCGATCAATGTGGGCGATGCGCTGCAGCTCAAGCGCGAAGGCCGCCTGCGCATCCTGGCCCAGGCGAGTGCCACGCGCTGGGCCGAAGCGGCGGATGTGCCGACTTTCCGCGAGGTGGGGCTGGACATCCTGCATGGCGCCGCGCGCGGCATCGTGGGCCCGCCGGGCCTGCCCGCGCCCATCACCGGGCGCCTGACCCAGGCCTTCGCGGTGGCGCTGCGCGATCCCGAATTCCTGCGCGAGGCGCAGCGCCAGTTCATGCCGCTGAACCCGCTGATCGGCGCCGATTACCGCGCCATGGCCCAGCGCACCGAGGACCAGCTGCGCGTGCTATGGCAGCGGCGGCCCTGGCGCGAGTGAGTCAGATCGGCTCGTAGAGGCCCTTCAGCGAGAGGCGCCGCAACACGTTGCGGCAGAGCACGTCGATCTCGCGCCGGTCGGTCAGCTTGGGATGGACGCTGGCCCAGGCGGCGGCGAGGCGGCGCCAGAAGATGCCCATCTCGATCAGCCGGTCCCGATAGGCGCCCTGGGCATAGGCGAGGCGCGCGGCATCGCCCAGCGTGCCGCCGGCCTCCAGCATGGCGCCGGCCGCCTCGCGCAGCGCCTCGGTCGCCTCGCGCGGCTGGGAGATGAGGGGCGCGATCTGCCGGAGCCCGTGCGCCAGCAGATCCCGCGACCAGCCGGCGTCATGCACCATGACGCGGGTGGTAGCGGCCACCATCCGCTCCATGCCGACATAATCGGGCCGCGCGGCATCGGCGGCGAGGACTTCCGCATGGGCATGGGCCAGGCGCTGGAGGCCGCGCGCCAAGTTGGCGATCCGCTCCAGCCCGAAGCCGCTCTGGCGGATGCATTGCGCGGCGGCCGCCTCGAACATGCCCACGCCGGGGGGCGTGCGGCGCAGCGCATCGAGGAAGGCGCCGCCCGCCTCGCCTGAGCCACGCTCCAGGGCCGCGACGAGCGAGGTGGTGGCGGCATAAATGTGATGCTCCTCGGGCGGCGGCGGCGGCAACCCGCGCAGGCTGGGCGGCACGGGATCGCCGGGCGCCACCGTCTCGACCAGGCGGAGTGCGGAGGGCACCAGCCGCAGCAGGCGGAAATCCCGGCTGTTGGGCGGGACGTCGAGGGCGGAGTGCGCCGTCTCGATGGCCAGCACCAGGCGCAGCTCGTCATAGCGGCGGACCAGCACAACCTCCCCCGATTCGCCGCGCTCGAAGGCCAGTTCGCGGTGCCGCAGCCAGGGCGCGGAAAAGTCGAAGGCCTCGGGGGGCCATTCCTCACCGGGGGCCAGCCCCGGGAAGCGGACCGGGTCGAAGGTGAAGGGATCGGGGCGGAACACGGGCGGAGCATGGCCCCGCCGGGTTAACCAACCGTCACTGAGCCCGAAGCAGCCGGCTCAAAAGCGGCAATTCATCATCAGCATCGCGCCCTGGGCGATGAGAGCGCCGGAGAAATTGCCGATGAGGGAGCCCTGGGTGACGGCGCCCTGGGTCGCGCCGGGGTTGCTGAAGTAGTTGCCGGCCTGCCGCTGGGTGGTGCTGGCAGTATAGCTGAAATCCAGGAACCAGCCGGGCGTCCGGAGGTAAGTGAAGCCCGCCGTGACCATGCCGCCCAGCACCCAACCCGCGCTGCTGAAGCCCCGCGGGGCGCCGGAGACGTCGCTGCGCGTGCCGTTGATGTCGGCGAAGCCCACCAGCCCGTTGAGGTTGGTGCGCAGCCGCGTCAGGCTGGGCCCGCCACCGAGATAGATGAAGCCCCCCTCATTGGATCGGCCGAGAAAAGGCGTGAAGGCCACCTGACGCTCGGCCGAAGCTTGGTAGGAGCGCACCACCGCATTGCCGGTAGAGGGCGTGGAGACCCCGGTGATGGCATTGGTGAAGGAGCCGCTCTGGGGGAGCAGGGCATTCGGCGTGGAAGTGCTGCAGCCGAGGTGGCTATAGGCAAACTTGGCGCCCCAGAGCCAAGGGCTATCCGCGAAATTCTGGAAGTAGCCGAGCTGGGCGGAGGGCGCGGCCGCGATCTCGGAGCCCATGGGCACGCGGGCCGGCCCGGCAGCCGAGCCGCTCGAGACCCTCACCCCGTTCTGGTAGACGTCGGAGAGGCCAAGCGCATGGACATTTTGCGTGCCAAAGCGCGAGACGTTCAGGCTTCCACTGGCGCCGATATAGCGGCCGCCGCGCGGCATGGCGAAACCCGTGCCCTGTGCCCGCGCCTGCCCTGTTCCACAAGCCACAAGCCACAAGCCACAAGCCACAAGCCACAAGCCACAAGCCACAAGCCACAAGAGAAAAAAAAACAAAAAGACCGATATAAGCCAGTTA
>JAIYCD010000067.1 GCA_027488195.1 Acetobacteraceae bacterium
AAGAAGAGACCGATCATCCCCGCCTCCACCGCCATCTCGGCATAGGCGCCGATGCGGCCCAGGTGATGCGTGTTGCGCAGCCCGAAGCAGGCCAGCCCCTGCTCCCGCGCCGTGGCGATGCCCGCCGCCGTCACCTGCCGCCCGGTCCATTGCCCATAGCCCATCCGCCCATCCCAGACGGAAAGCGCGCCCGCGCCGCCCACCTGCTCGGCCGCGGCATTGGGGGTGATCAGCCGCTTCTCGGTGTTCTCCACATAGCGCGGAACCAGCTGCATGCCGTGGCTGTCATGCCCCTGCAGATTGGCCTCGACGAGATCGGCCGCCACCTGGTGCGCCACTTCGGGTTCGGCGCCCACGCGGGTGAGCATCTCGGCGACCAGGGCGGTCAGCTTGTCATGGGCAAGGCGGGGCATGCAGCGTTGTTCCTCCAGAGGCCGCACGATCGAAACACGAGCGCGCGGGTTCCGCCACCCGGGCTCAGCCCACCGCGAAGCGGCATTCCAGCGCGCCCTCGGCGAAGCAGGCGGTCTCGCGGCAGGCGGGTTCGCCCGCGATGCCCGATGCCTCCAGCACATAGGCCATGCCGCCCGCGAAGCTGCCCTCGAAGACGTAGCAGACCCGCCGCCCCGCCCCCGCCCCATAGCCCAGCGCATAGGCCGAGTTGCGCACGATCACCTCGGCCTTGCCGGCCGCGATGTCGAGCGAGGCGATCTCCACCTGGCCATGCCCGCGCTGGGACATGCGCTTCAAATAGTGGCGGAAGGTTTCCTCGGGCGAGAGGTCATGCGTCTTTGCCTCCGCCCGGCACCATTGCAGCGCCGAGAGGTGGCAGGACTTGTAGAGGATGGCGCGATAGGCCTCGGCGCCCATCGCGGCTTCGATCGCCTGCTGCATGTTCACCATGAAGTGGCGCGGCAGGTACATCATGGGCAGGCCGTTGGTGGTCCAGATCCCGGTCCCGGGGTCCACTTCGATCGGCACTTGCGGCTCGGCCATGCTTCGCTCTCCTATTCGCGCGCCATCAGCGCCTCGCCGATGCCGTCGCCATCCAACTCCTGGTCATCATCCATCGTGACCACGACCTTGGCGAGCTTGCCCGTGAAGAGGAAGGGCGGCTCATAGCCCGAAACGGGCGAGCCCCGGTCGCAGCCGATGTCCAAGCCAGCCCAGGAGACGAAGTTGAAGAAACCGAGCCGCGTCTCGATGCGCCCCGCCGGCTGGCCGTCCATGAGCAGGGTGAATTCGCTGATCCCTGGTCCGGTGCCGATGGTCGGCTTCTCCTCGCGCGTCAGGCGACGGACGCGCAGGCCGACGACATGATCGCCCGCCGGCACCGGTCTGTCCGAGGTCACGACCACATGCTCGCCGCCGATATTCATGTCATGCACGAGGTGCCCGTCGCGCAGGTAGAGCGCGTAGCCCGTCGTCGCATCGCCATGCGCGATCAGCACGCCCTGATCGCCGCCCGCGAAACGCGCATGGGCGTCAATGCGGTAGCTGCGGCTGCGGATATCGGGCGCCACCTCGGTCGGCACATGGCCGACGCCGGCATGGAAGACGTATTGCCTGCGCGCGCCATGCACGCGGGCGGCATTCTCGGCGAAACGCTGGCGGAAGCGGTCATCCAGCGGCAGCACCTGGTGGCGGCGCGCCTCCTCCCACCAGAGCGCCACCAGCTCCCTCAGCTTCTCCGGATGCTGCTGGGCCAGGTCGTGGCTTTCGGAGAAATCGCTCTCCAGATGGAACAGCTCCCAGCGATCTTCCTCGAAAGGCGTCTCGGGCGTGTGGTAGGCCACTGCCTTCCAGCCCTGATGCACCAGGCCGCGATGGCCAAACATCTCGAAATACTGCGGCTCGGGCTTGGAGGGCGCGGCGGGGTCGGTCAGGCTCGGCTTGAAGCTGACACCTTCCAGCGGCATTTGCGGCACGCCGTTCACCGTGGCCGGCGGCGTCACACCCACCAGTTCCAGCAGCGTGGGCGTCAGGTCGCAGGCATGCACGAATTGATGTCGCAACTCGCCGCGCGCCGGGATGCCGCGCGGCCAGGACATCACCAGGGGATCGCGGATGCCGCCGCCATGGGTGTTCTGCTTGTAGCGGCGCAGCGGCGTATTGGACGCCATGGCCCAGCCCAGGGGATAATTCGCATAGGTCCCGGGCGCGCCGATCTGGTCGAGCCGCGCCATCTTCTCGGCCATCGTCTCCTCGCGCAGGTTGCGCGGCCCCAGCAGATTCACGCCGCCGGTGGGTCCGCCCTCCTGGCTCGCGCCATTGTCGGAGAGGACGAGCACAAGCGTATCCTCGCGCAGCCCCGCCGTATCGAGGAAGGCCAGCAGCCGGCCGATCTGCTGGTCTGCATGGTCCAGCATGCCGGCGAAGGCCGATTGCAGCCGCGTGTAGAGGCGGCGCTGATCGGCGTCACAATCCGCCCAGGGACCGACATCGGCGTTGCGCGGCGGCAAGGTGGTGCCGGGCGGCACGATGCCCATGGCCTTCTGCCGCGCGAAACGCGCCTCGCGCTCGACATCCCATCCCTTCTCGAACATCGGATCATAGCCGCGGATGATTTCGGCCGGTGCCTGGTGCGGCGCATGGACGGCGCCCAGCGCCAGCCAGAGCAGCCATGGCGTCTCCGGCTGCTCGGCCACATGGCCGGCAAGAAACTGGATGGACTGGTCCACCAGATCCTCGGTCAGATGGTAGCCCTGCTCGGGCGTGCGCGGCGGCTCGATGGGTGAATTGTCGCGCACGAGTTCGGGCGTGTACTGGTCCGTCGCCGCATCCATGAAGCCGTAATAGCGGTCGAAGCCGCGGGCGAGCGGCCAGCCATCGAAGGGGCCGGTGCTGCCGCTCTCGGTGAGCGGCGTCACGTGCCACTTGCCCAGCATATAGTTGCGATAGCCATGCGGGCGCAGCATCTCGGCCAGCGTCCCCGCCTCCTTCGCGATCTTGCCGCGATAGCCGGGATAGCCGCTGTCGAAATTGGCGAGGCTGCCGACACCGGCCGAATGATGGTTGCGCCCCGTCAACAGCGCGGTGCGCGTGGTCGAGCACATGGCGGTGGTGTGGAAGCCCGTATAGCGCAGCCCCTGCGCCGCCAGGCCGTCGATATTCGGCGTGCGGATGGGCGAGCCGTAGCAGCCGAAATCCGAGAAGCCGGCATCGTCGAACAGGATCAGCAGGATATTGGGCGCCCCCTTGGGCGGCCGCGGCGGCGTGGGCCAGGCGGGCGTGGAATCCTTCACGCTGAGGCCGATCCTGCTCTCGTTGGACATGCGCTTGCCTTCCCTTGCCTGCCGTGAGCTTGGCGGCGGCGGGCGCGGCATGCAACGCCACGTGGAAAGGCTGGCCTTCGCCGAGGATCACGGCGCACTCTGCCGCAAATCACGGAGGAAAACCCTTGCCCCTCGCACGGCGCGCGCTGCTCGGCAGCCTTCTGGCCACACCCGCCCTCGCGCAATCCGGCTGGCCTGACCGGCCCGTGCGCATTGTCGTCCCCTTCGCGCAGGGCGGACCGATGGACCTGGTCGCGCGCCTCTCCGGCGAGCATCTGCGCGGCGCCCTCGGCCAGCCCTTCGTGCCGGATTTCCGCACGGGCGCCGGCGGCAATCTCGGCGCCCAGGCCGTGGCCCAGGCCGCACCCGACGGCCAGACGCTGCTCGCCACCATCGACACGGTGATGACGGTGAACGCCGCCCTCTATCCGCGCGCGGGCTTCGACCCGGTGCGCGACTTCACGCCCATCGGGCTCCTGGCGCGCATGGCGAGCGTGGTGACGGTGAACGCCGCCCTGCCGGTGACGGACATGGCGGGGCTGGTGGCGCTCGGCAAGCAAAAGCCGCTCACCTATGGCTCGGCCGGGGTTGGCGTGCCCGCGCATCTCTATGGCGAGTATCTGCGCCTGATCACCGGCGCGCAGCTGGAGCATGTGCCCTTCCGCGGCCTTGGCCCCGCCGTGACGGAGCTGGTGGCCGGGCGCATCGATGTCGTGGTGGCGCTCATGCCGGGTGTCGCCGCCCATGTGGCGGAGGGGCGGCTGCGCGCGCTGGCGGTGACCGGCGGCCAGCGCTCCCCCTTCATGCCGCAGGTGCCGACCTTGTCCGAGACGGTGGCGCCGGGCTTTGACACCGGCACCTGGTTTGGCCTCTACGGCCCGCGCGGCCTGCCGCCCGAGATTACGCTGCGGCTCAACCAGGAACTGGCGCGCTTCGCTGCCAGCCCCTCCGTGCGCGAGCGCTTCACGCAGATCACCTTCGAACCCGCGACCGCCACGCCCGAGGAGATGGCCCAGCTCCAGGCGCGCGATGCCGCGAGCTGGGCGCGCATCATCCGCGAGGCGGGCGTGCGGGTGGAGTAGCTTGCCGGGGCCACGGATCGAGGCGCAGGATCACCCCAAAGAGGGAGGCTCCATCCATGAAGACCAAGATCCTGGCGGCGGCGCTCTGCGCCACGCTCACCGCCCTGCCCGCGCTGGCGCAGGAGCGTTTCCCGCTCATCCCGCCCGAGCAGCGCACGCCTGAGCAGGCGGCCCTCGCCGCCGCCATCCAGGGCGGTGCGCGGGCGGCGGTGCCGGGCCGCGACAATTCCATCGGCGGCCCCTTCAATGTCTGGCTGCGCAGCCCGGCCGTGGGCGACAAGCTGCAGCAGCTGGGCGTACAGCTGCGCTTCCACACCTCCATCCCGCAGGCGCTGAATGAATTCGCGATCCTGATCACGGCGCGCGAATGGTCCTCACAATATGAGTGGTACGCGCATCACCGCCTCGCGCTCGCCGCCGGCCTGCCCGCCGCCATCGCCGACCAGCTGGCCCAAGGCCGTCGCCCCGAGGGCATGACCGAGGATCAGCGCATCGTCTATGAATTCTGCACCGAGCTGCACCGCACCCGCTTCGTCTCGGACGCGACCTATGAGGCCGCGAAGCAGCGCTTCGGCGAGCAGGGCGTCGTCGATCTCATCGCCGTCAGCGGCTACTATGTGGCGGTCGCGATGACGCTGAACACGGCGCGCGTCGGACTGCCGGCTGGCGTGGCGCCGCCCTTGCCCGATCTGCGCCGCTGATCAGCCCTTGCTGAGCTGATCGAACGCCTTGAGGCGGGCGATCAGCGCCGGCATCTCGCGCATCGGGATCATGTTGGGCCCGTCGGAGGGCGCCGCATCCGGGTTCTCGTGGCACTCGATGAAGACTGCGGCGACGCCGACCGCGACCGCGGCGCGCGCCAGCACCGGCGCGAATTCGCGCTGCCCACCGGAGGAGCCACCCTGCCCGCCCGGCTGCTGCACGCTGTGCGTCGCGTCATAGACCACGGGGTAGCCCGTCTCGGCCATGATCGGCAGGCTGCGCATGTCGGAGACGAGCGTGTTGTAGCCGAAGCTGGCGCCGCGCTCGCAGAGCAGGATGCGCTGGTTGCCCGTGCTGGCGATCTTGGCCGCCACGTTCTTCATGTCCCAGGGGGCCAGGAACTGGCCCTTCTTCACATTGATCGCCGCACCCGTCTCGCCGGCGGCGAGCAGAAGGTCGGTCTGGCGCGAGAGGAAGGCCGGGATCTGCAACACATCCACCGCCTCGGCCGCCGGCGCGCATTGCTCGGCCGTGTGCACATCCGTCAGGACCGGCAGGCCGGTGCGCTCACGCACCTCGGCGAGGATGGCGAGGCCCTCGGCCATGCCGATGCCGCGCGCGGCCGCAACGCTGGTGCGGTTCGCCTTGTCGAAGGAGGATTTGTAGATCATCGGCACGCCCAGATCGCGCGCCATGGCGGCGATCGCATCCGCCGTCTCCAGCGCATGCGCGCGGCTCTCGATCTGGCAGGGGCCGCAGATGAAGGCGAGCGGGCGGGCCTGCCCGATCACCAGGTCCCGGATGGTCACATCCATCAGACGAGCCTCGCCTGGCGCACCGCCGCGCCCACGAAGCCGGCAAACAGCGGATGCGGCGCGAAGGGCTTGGATTTCAGCTCCGGGTGGAACTGAACGCCGATGAACCAAGGGTGGTCCGGGTATTCCACGATCTCGGGCAGCAGCCCATCGGGCGACATGCCGGAGAAGCGCAAGCCCGCCGCCTCAAGCCGCTCGCGATAGGCGACATTCACCTCGAAGCGGTGGCGGTGGCGCTCCTCGATCCGGGTCTCGCCATAGACGCCGCGCACCAGCGAATCCTCGGCCAGGACGGCGGGATAGGCGCCGAGGCGCATGGTGCCGCCGAGGTCGCCGCTCGCATCGCGCTGCTCGCGCTCATTGCCGCGCACCCATTCGGTCATCAAGCCCACCACCGGCTCGGAGCAGCTGCCGAATTCGGTGCTGGAGGCGGCGGGGATGTCGAGCAGGTTCCGCGCCGCCTCGATCACCGCCATCTGCATGCCGAAGCAGATGCCGAGGAAGGGGATCTTCTTCTCGCGCGCGAAGCGCACC
>JAIYCD010000049.1 GCA_027488195.1 Acetobacteraceae bacterium
GGCAACACGGACCTCATGGCCCGCGCGCTGCAGCAGGAGCTGTCGAAGGCGCTCGGCCAGCAGGTGGTGGCCGTCAATCGCGGGGGCGCTGCGGGCTCCATCGGCAATGCGGAACTCGCCCGGGCGCGGCCGGATGGCTACACCATCGGCATCTCGCCCAACAACGCCATCACCACGCAGCCCTTCCTGCAGAACGTGACCTATACGCCCGAGGGCTTCCGCTATCTCTGCCTCGTCTATGACAACCCGCAGGTGCTCATCCTCGGCCGCCAAGCGCCCTTCCGCGACTTCGCGGGCATGATCGCGCATGCGCGCACGGGGCGGGAGGCGCTGGTCTTCGGCTCGCCCGGCGTGGGCAGCACGCAGCATATCCTCATCGCGCAATTGCTGCGGGCGGCGGGCGTGGACGGGCTGAACGTGCCCTTCACCGGGGCGGGCCCCATGTCCCAGGCGGCACTGGCCGGGCAGATCATGGCCTTTGTCGAGGCCGCCTCCATCCCCGCCTCCACAGGACTGCCGGTGCTGGCGGTGCTGGGCACGCAGCGGATGGCCGCACTGCCCGAGGTGCCGAGCACGGGTGAGCTCGGCTACCCCATGGCCGGCACCACCTATGGCGGGCTGCTGGCGCCGGCCGGCCTGCCCGATGCCATCGCCGAGACCATCGAGCGCGCCTGCCGCACCGCCGTGACGAGCGAGGGCTTCCGCACCATCGCCGAACGCCTCAACGCCGTGCCGAGCTTCCAGACCGGCGCCGAGTTCCGCGCCCGCTTCCTGGCCGAGGCGCAGGTGAACCGCGCCCTGCTCGCCGAGCTCGGCATCCAGAGACAGTAATGGCGCTCACGCTCGACCCCCTGCTGCTGGAGGAGGATTTCCTCCGCGCTTCGGGCCCGGGCGGGCAGAACGTCAACAAGCTGGAGACCGCCGTCCAGCTCCGCTGGCGCGCAGCCGAAGCGGCGCTGGATGAACGCGTCTTCGCGCGCCTCAAGACCCTCGCCGGGCGGCGGATGACGAAGGATGGCGTGGTCATCATCGCCGCCCAAAGCCACCGCACACGGGAGCGCAACCGCGAGGATGCGCTGGCCCGCATGCAGGAATTGCTGGACGAGGCCGCGAAGCCGCCGCCGCCCAAGCGCCGCAAGACCAAGCCCACCAAGGGCTCGCAGATCCGCCGCATGGACAGCAAGACCAAGCGGGGGACCACGAAGAAACTGCGCTCCGGCCCTATTTCCGATTAGGCGCGCTTCCCCCAAACTCACGCGACATAAAGAGGGGAAACGCATCATGGCCAAGGCTCGCCGCGTCATCATCACCTGCGCCGTCACGGGCGCCATCCACACGCCCAGCATGTCGCCGCATCTGCCCATCACGGCGGCCGAGATCGCCGAGGCCGCGATCGGCGCGGCCGAGGCCGGGGCCGCGATCGTCCATCTGCACGCCCGCAACCCCGAGGATGGCCGCCCCGACCAGTCGCCCGAGGCCTTTGCGCCCTTCCTCGGCATCATCAAGCAGGCCAGCAATTGCGTGGTGAACATCACCACCGGCGGCGCACCCACCATGACCATCGAGGAGCGCGTGCGCCCCGCCGCGCTGCACAAGCCGGAAGTGGCCTCGCTCAACCTCGGCTCGATGAATTTCGGCCTGTTCGGCATGCTGAACCGCTTCAAGGAGTTCAAGCATGACTGGGAGCCCGCCTATCTCGCGAACAAGGACATCATCTTCCGCAATTCCTTCCAGGACATCGAGTACATCCTGACCACCTGCGCCGGGAACAACACGCGCTTCGAATTCGAGTGCTATGACACCTCGCATCTCTACAATCTCAAGTATTTCTTCGATCAGGGCCTGGTGAAGGCACCGCTCTTCATCCAGACCGTCTTCGGCCTGCAAGGCGGCATCGGCGCGCATCCGGATGATGTGATGCACATGAAGCGCACGGCGGATCGCCTCTTCGGGGACAACTACCAGTGGTCCGTGCTGGGCGCGGGCGCCAACCAGCTCAAGATCGCGGCCATGGCGGCGGCGATGGGCGGCAATGTCCGCGTGGGGCTGGAGGACAGCCTCTGGGCCGGCCCCGGGCGTCTCGCCACCAGCAATGCCGAGCAGGTGCGCCTGGTGCGCCAGATCATCGAAGGGCTCGGCCTGGAAATCGCGAGCCCCGACGAGGCGCGCGAAATGCTGTCGCTCAAGGGCGGCGACCAGGTCGCCTTCTGAGAGGATACGGGGGCGCTCAGCGCCCCCGAGCGGCCGAATGGCCGCCGCCGCCTATGCGGCGAAGCCAAGCGGCCGGAGGCCGCGCCCGGCGTCTGAGGGCAAAGGAAGTCTCAGCGCCCCTTCCACTCCGCCGGCCGCTTGGCCAGGAAGCTCGACACGCCCTCCGCGAAATCGGCGCTGGTGAAGCACATCTCCACCAGGTCATCGCCATGGATCTCGCGCAGCGGCGCGCGCAGCCGGCGCATCGCCTCCTTCGTCGCGCGCATGGTGAGCGGCGCGTGCTGGGTGAGCGTGGTGGCGAGTTCCGCGGCACGGGCCTGGAGGGCCGCATGGTCCGGCAGGATCTCGCTCAGCAGGCCGACCTGCTTCATCTCCTCCGCGCCCAGGAGGCGCGCGGTATAGACCAGGTCCATCACGCGCGTCGGCCCCATCATCGTCGCCAGCCGCGCGTAATTCGCCATGGAGAGGCAATTGCCCAGCGTCTTCGCGATGGGGAAGCCGAAGCGCGCATTGGCGGCGCCGATGCGCAGGTCGCAGACCGAGGCGATGCCCGCGCCACCGCCCGTGCAGGCGCCCGCGATGGCCGCGATGGTCGGCTTCACGCAGGTCTCGAGCGCGGTCATGATGCGGTCGATCTTTTCCTCATAGGCCAACGCGTCGGCGGCCGTGCGGAAATTGGTGAACTGGCTGATGTCGGTCCCCGCCGCGAAGGCCTTCTCGCCCGCGCCGGTGATGACGATGACCTTCACGCTGTCATCCGTGTTGGCCTCGGTGGCGAGCTTCGCCAGCCCCTCATACATCGGGAAGGTCAGCGCATTGCGCGCCTGCGGGCGGTTGAGCGTGACGAAGACGATGCCGTCGCGGCGCTCGATCAAAAGCTCATCGGACATGGCGGAAATCCCTCGGTTGTTTCTCGGGGAGGGTTGCAGCGAACGGCCTCCGGTGGAAGATGCCTCGCAAAACTTGGAGACACCCGAAATGATGCCGCTCAGCCGCTTCACCGTCCTCGACCTCACCCGCGTCCGCTCGGGTCCCACCTGCGTCCGGCAGCTGGCCGATTGGGGCGCCAATGTCATCAAGATCGAAGCGACGGACGAGGTGGACACCGGCAAGGGCATGGGCGGCGAGCGCCATGGGCCGGACTTCCAGCTGGTCCATCGCAACAAGCGCGGCATGACGCTGAACCTGAAATCCGCCGAGGGCCGTGCCACCTTCCACCGCATGGTCGAGAAGGCCGATGTGGTGGTGGAGAACTACCGCCCCGACGTGAAGAACCGCCTCGGCCTGGATTACGAGACGCTGTCGAAGATCAACCCGCGCATCGTGCTGGGCTCCATCTCCGGCTTCGGCCAGACCGGGCCCTATGCCAAGCGCCCCGGCTTCGACCAGATCGCCCAGGGCATGGGCGGCCTCATGTCCGTCACCGGCCTGCCCGGCCAGGGCCCGGTGCGCGTCGGCATCCCGGTGGCCGACCTGACCTCCGGCCTGTATTGCGCGCTCGGCATCATGGTCGCGCTGCTGGAACGCGAGGTGACGGGCAAGGGCCGCTGGGTCCATGTCAGCCTGCTGGAAGCCATGATCGGCATGATGGATTTCCAGGCGACGCGCTGGACCATGAAGGGCGAGGTCCCGCAGCAGGCCGGTAATGACCACCCGACGACGACCCCCACGGGCCTGTTCTCCACCACCGATGGCGTGGTGAACCTCGCCGGCGGCGGGCAGAACATGTGGGAGCGCATCGTCGCCGTCCTCGGCATCGAGGAGGAAGCGAAGGATCCCGATGTCGCCACCGACAAGCTGCGCAGCAAGAACCGCGTGAAGACCAACGCCATGCTGCAGGCCGTCATCGGCACCAACACCAGCGAGTATTGGGTGAGCCGCTTCAACGAGTCCGGCGTGCCCTGCGGCCCGGTCTATTCGATGGACCAGGTCTTCGCCGACCGCCAGGTGAAACATCTCGGCATGGAGATGCCGGTGGAGCACCCCGTGCTCGGCACCATCAACACCGTGCGCGCGCCGATGCAGATCGAGGGCGTGGACTGTGCCCGCCGCCCGACGCCCGAGCGCGGCGAACACACGGAAGAGGTGCTGGCGGAGTTCGGCTTCTCGGCCGATGAAATCGCGGCCCTGCGCGCCCAGAAGGCCATCTGACGTGAAGATCACCGCCATCCGGCAGGGCGTGGTGCCGATCAGCAGCGCCATCGCCAATGCCTATATCGACTTCTCCAAGATGACGGCGAGCGTCGTCGCCATCACCGTGGAATCCGGCGATGGCCGCACGGCGACCGGCTATGGCTTCAACAGCAATGGCCGCTACGCCCAGCCCGGCCTGCTGGCCGAGCGCTTCATCCCCCGCCTGGAGGAGGCCGGCGAACTCACCGCCCATGCGGATGGCGGCTTCGACCCGACGCCCGCCTGGACGGCGATGATGAAGAATGAGAAGCCGGGCGGCCATGGCGACCGCTCGGTGGCCGTCGGCGTGCTCGACATGGCGCTGTGGGATGCGGCGGCGAAGCTGGCGGGCGTGCCGCTCTGGAAGCTGCTCTCCAACCGCTACAATGGCGGCCGCAGCGACGCGACCGCCTGGGTCTATGCGGCGGGCGGCTACTACCACCCCGGCAAGGATGTGGACGGCCTGGTCGAGGAGATGAAGCGCTATCTCGGCATGGGCTATTCGGTCGTGAAGATGAAGATCGGCGGCTCGCCCGGCATGCCCCTGCGGGAGGCGCTGCTGCTCGACATCAGCCGGATCGAGGCGGTGCTGAAGCTGCTGGATGGCGACGGCTCGCGCCTTTGCGTGGATGTGAATGGCCGCTTCGGGCTGCATGCGGCGCTGAGCTATGGCGCGGCGATCCAGGGCTTCGGCCTGCGCTGGTACGAGGAGCCGCTGGACCCGCTGGACTATTCCACCCACGCGACGCTCGCCGAGCA
>JAIYCD010000322.1 GCA_027488195.1 Acetobacteraceae bacterium
CCACACCAGCAGCCGCCAGCATGACGCTGAGCTCGCCCAGCCTGGACCAGCACACAAAATACCAACTCACACAGCGCCTCCCGCTCTCCAGCCAGGCGCGTTCCTGTATCTCAGCACGCGGCATCAGCGGCGCAACCTTCAACAAGTAGAAGGCCAAGTGGCTGCGGACGTTGGAAGAGGAGAACTCCAAGCTCAAGAAGCTTCTGGCGGAAGCGATGCTGGACATCGCGGTGCTGAAGGACATCTCGACAAAAAAATGGTGACGCCCGGCGCGAAGCGGAATGCGGTCGCCCATGCCCGGGAGTGTCACGGGCTGAGCGAGCGTCGGGCGTGTGATTTGATCGGCATCGCCCGGCGGGTGGCGCGGTATCAGCCGAGCCGGGCGGATGATGCTGGCCTGCGGCAGCGGCTGCGAGAATTGGCGGCCGAGCGGCGGCGGTTCGGGTATCGACGTCTGGGCTACTTGCTGGCCCGCGAGGGCCTGGCGCCGAACCACAAGAAACTGCTGAGGATCGATCGAGAGGAGGGGCCCAAGGTGCGCCGCCGCGGCGGCTGGAAACGGGCATTGGGCACTCGGGCGCCGATGGTGCTGCCGCAGGGGGCGAACCAGCGCTGGTCGCTGGACTTCGTGGCTGACGCGTTGGGCCGCGGCCGGCGGTTCCGCATCTTGTGCGTGGTGGACGACTTCACGCGCGAATGCCTGGCACTGGTGGCCGACACATCGCTGTCGGGTGCCAGAGTGGCGCGTGAGCTCGACGCGATCGTGGGGCTCCGCGGCAAGCCCCTGGCGGTGGTGAGCGACAATGGCACGGAGCTGACCTCGACCTTGATCCCGCGCTGGTCGCAGGAGCGGCAGGTGGGGTGGCACTACATCGCCCCGGGCAAGCCCACCCAGAACGCGTTCGTCGAGAGCTTCAACGGGCGGCTGCGGGATGAGTGCCTCAACGAGACGCTGTTCACCTCGATGCCGCAGGCCCGGGCCGTGCTGGCCACCTGGCGGCGGGACTACAACACCATCCGGCCGCACTCGAAGCTTGGCGGGCGGACCCTCGCCGAGATCGCCGGCCAACGGGGTTGGGGGCATGCCCCCAACCCCGTTGCCATCACCTCAACCATCAGACATCAACCCAGAGGACTCTCCGTCTGAGCGGATACATTCAGGGGAGCACGTCATGTGCTGACCCCTCCAATCCCGGCTTCTCGCATGTGGAGAGCTTCATCCGGAGACTGAGCTCGATGATCTTCGGGTCTATATCTTTTTTGTTGCGACCTTGCACCGAATATAGGCGGTGGACGCAGCGGTGTAGCGGTCTGCTGGATGGTGGCGGCCCGCCGGGGCTTCAATGATGATGCCGGTAAATATCCTAGCCGTGGCAGGCCTCGGTGCACGCTCCCAGCCATGTCCGCTCGCCACCCGCGATGACGGCCGGCAACCCAGACGCCCCGCGGCTGATCGCCGGCCAACGCGTGCCCACCAACCTGCGAACTGCAAAGTCTGTTTGACGCGCCACTGGAACTTTTGTAGAACAGAAAAATCGTTTCCGATTTGTACCGCGAGGTCACCGCACAGCTGATGGCGGACCAACCAAGGATTTCCCCGGTCATGCTCACGCGCAAACAGCACGAATTGTTGATGTTTATCAAGCATCACCTTGATACAACCGGCTTTTCTCCATCATTCGACGAGATGAAGGATGGCCTAGACCTCAAGTCGAAATCAGGCGTCCACCGGTTGATCACCGCTCTGGAAGAGCGCGGCTTTTTGCGTCGCCGAGCCCATCGGGCGCGAGCACTTGAAGTCGTCCGGGTTCCATCGATCGGAAACCAGAAGCCGGCGAGTTCGTTCCAAGGAGAATCCGCAACCAGGATACTTGCGGATTCGAGCTTAGACTACTTCAACACTAAGAAAATCCCCTTGCTGGGAAACATCGCTGCCGGAAATCCTATCGAGGCGATTAGCTCATCCGACTCTTATATTGATATCCCAGCTTCTATCATCAGTACCGGGCAGCATTATGCCATTCGGGTCTCCGGCGACTCCATGGCTGGCGCTGCTATTCTGGACGGTGATATAGCCATCATCCAGGCTAAGAGCACATTCGCAAACGGCGATATTGTGGTTGCGCTTGTCGATAAGGCAGAAGTAACCCTTAAAAAAATTAGGAAGCGAGGCAACTCGGTCGCTCTTGAACCATGCAATGCCCTTTATGAGACGAAGATATTCGGCGCGGAGCGGGTTGAGGTTCAAGGGATTTTGGCAGGGATTTTACGATCCTATGGAAGATAGCCCACCTTTCGACGGATTATGGCACTGACCGCACAGTTCCTGGGATAGCCCTCGGGTTGCTGCGCTTCCACCGATTGTCCCCTGCCGGTCTTGTAACCGGCATCACGACGGTCATCCGGGAGCAAAGATGCAGCCAGCGGGTCGCCAACTGGTCAACCAGCACGCCACTGCAAGCGTCATGACGGCCATTGCGGTGGGTGAGGCCAGGAAGTCAACCACTGAAGGGCACATGCACCCATCCCTGCATCAACACGCGCGCGCTGCGGCTCATCATCGCCTTGGTCACGGACCATCGCCCATTCGCCAACTGCGCCTGGGAACCCACACGCAGCGTGCCTGAGGGGTGGCCGAAGCGCACCGCCTCGCGATCGCCCCCGCCGGCGGCCTGGTTCACCAGCGTGCCCGGCACGCAGCCAGCAGTCGCGATGGCAACGGAGGCGGTGCCCATCATCGCGTGGTGTAGCTTGCCCATGGACATAGCCCGCACCAGCAGGTCCACATCGCCCATGCCGATCTTCTTGCCGCTGGAGGCGACATAATCCATCGGCGGCGCCACCCACGCGACCTTGGGCGTATGCTGTCGTTGCGCCGCCTCCTCCACCGACTTGATCAGCCCCATGCGCAACGCGCCATACGCGCGGATCGTCTCGAGCTTCGCCAGCAACGCGGGGTCGCCGTTGATGGCCTCTTGCAATTCGGTGCCGGTGAAGCCCAAGGCCTCGGCATTCAGGAAGATCATGGGGATGCCGGAATTGATCATGGTGGCCTGGAAGCTGCCGACGTCCGGCACCTCCAGCGTGTCCACCAGGTTGCCCGTCGGGAACATCGAGCCGCCATCGGCGTCATCGGCCGGGTCCATGAATTCCAGCTGCACCTCGGCCGCCGGGAAGGTCACGCCATCCAGTTCGAAATCGCCGGTTTCCTGCACCTCGCCTGCCGTCATCGGCACATGGGCGATGATGGTTTTACCGATATTGGCCTGCCAGACCCGCAGCACGGCTATGCCATCCCGCGGCACGCGCGCCGCATCCACCAGCCCGTTGCGGATGGCGAAGGGGCCGACGGCAGCGGAGAGATTGCCGCAATTGCCGCTCCAATCCACGAAGGGCTTGTCGATCGACACCTGGCCGAAGAGGTAATCCACATCGTGATCCGGCCGCGCGCTGCGGCTAAGGATCACGGATTTGCTGGTGCTGGAGGTCGCGGCCCCCATGCCGTCCGTCTGCTTGCCATACGGGTCCGGGCTGCCGATCACGCGCAGCAGCAGCCGGTCCCGGGCAGGGCCGGGCACGCGCGCCACCTTGGGCAGGTCATCCAGCACGAAGAAGACGCCCTTGCTCGTGCCGCCCCGCATATAGGTGGCGGGGATGCGGATCTGGGGTGCGTGGGCCATGCTCGTTTCCTGAGGAGTGTGATGGTGTTGTCGTCCGGCTCAGCCCGCTTGGCGAGCCGGCCCCTCGGCCTCGAGGAAGTCCTGCGCGAAGCGTTGCAGCACGCCGCCCGCCTCGTAGATTGAGGCCTCCTCCGCCGTATCCAGGCGGCAGATGACCGGCACCTCCGCGGTACCGCCATCGCGGCGATGGATCACTAGCGTCAGCATCGCGCGCGGCGTGCGGGCGCCGGCCACGTCATAGGTCTCGGTGCCGTCCAGGCCGAGCGTCAGCCGGTTTGTGCCCGGCTGAAATTCCAGTGGCAGCACGCCCATACCGATCAGATTGGTGCGATGGATGCGTTCGAAGCCTTCGGCCACGATGGCTTCCACACCCGCCAGCCGCACGCCCTTCGCCGCCCAGTCGCGCGATGAGCCCTGCCCGTAATCGGCGCCGGCCACGATGATCAGCGGCTGGCGGCGCTCCATATAAGTTTCGATCGCCTCCCACATGCGCATCACCTTCCCTTCGGGCTCGACGCGCGCGAGCGAGCCCTTCTGGATGCTGCCATCCGCCTTGCGCACCATCTCGTTGAGGAGGGTCGGGTTGGCGAAGGTGGCGCGCTGCGCGGTCAGGTGGTCGCCGCGATGGGTGGCGTAGGAGTTGAAGTCCTCCTCTGGCAGACCCATCCGCGCGAGATACTCGCCCGCCGCGCTGTCGAGCAGGATGGCGTTGGAAGGCGAGAGGTGATCCGTCGTGATGTTGTCCCCCAGCAGCGCCAGCGGGCGCATGCCGGTGAGCGTGCGCTCGCCGGCGAGCGCACCCTCCCAATAAGGCGGGCGGCGGATATAGGTGCTGGGCGCGCGCCAATCGTAGAGCGGGCTGACCTTCTTGCGCGCCCCCTGGTTGCCGAACATCGGCGCATAGACCTGGCGGAACATCTCGGGCTTCACGGCGCAGGCGACCACCGCATCCACCTCCGCATCGGAGGGCCAGAGGTCCTTCAGGCGGACCGCCTTGCCATCCGCATCCAGGCCCAGCACGTCGCGCTCGATGTCGAAGCGGATGGTGCCGGCGATGGCATAGGCGACCACCAGCGGCGGCGAGGCGAGGAAAGCCTGCTTCGCATAGGGGTGAATACGCCCGTCGAAATTCCGGTTCCCCGACAGCACCGCTGTCGCATAGAGATCGCGCTCGATGATCTCCTGCTGGATCGCGGGGGCCAGCGCGCCGGACATGCCGTTGCAGGTGGTGCAGGCGAAGGCGACGATACCGAAGCCCAGCTGCTCCAGCTCCGAGGTCAGCCCCGCCTCATCCAAGTAGAGCGCCACCGCGCGCGAGCCCGGCGCGAGCGAGGACTTCACCCAGGGCTTGCGCGTCAGCCCCGCGCGGTTGGCATTGCGCGCAAGCAGCCCGGCCGCGATGACGTTGCGCGGATTGGAGGTGTTGGTGCAGCTGGTGATCGCCGCGATGATCACCGCGCCATCCGGCATCCGATCACCGTCCTGCTCCACCACGCCCGAAATGCCCCGGGCAGCCAGGTCCGAGACCGGCAGGCGGCGATGCGGGTTGGACGGCCCCGCCATGGTCCGCACCACGGTCGAGAGATCGAAGCGCAACACGCGCTCATACTCCACCTTCGCGAGCGCGTCCGACCACAGGCCCGCGATCTTCGCATAGGTCTCGACCAGTCGGATCTGCGGCTCCTCGCGGCCCGTCAGGCGCAGGTAGTCGATGGTCTGCTGGTCAATGGAGAACATGGCGGCGGTCGCGCCATATTCGGGAGCCATGTTGGAGATGGTGGCGCGGTCGCCCAGCGTCAGGCTGGACGAGCCCTCGCCGTAGAATTCCAGCCAGGCGCCGACGACGCGCTCCTTGCGGAGGAACTCGGTCAACGTCAGCACGATGTCCGTTGCCGTGATGCCGGGCTGTGCCCGGCCGGTCAGCTCCACGCCGATGATGTCCGGCAGACGCATCCAGGAGGCGCGGCCGAGCATGACGTTCTCCGCCTCCAGCCCACCCACACCGATGGCAATGACGCCCAGCGCATCCACATGCGGCGTGTGGCTATCGGTGCCCACCAGCGTGTCCGGGAAGGCCACGCCTTCCAGCGTGGTGATGACGGGCGACATCCGCTCCAGGTTGATCTGGTGCATGATGCCGTTGCCCGGCGGCACGATCTCCATGTTCTTGAAGGCGTGGCGCGTCCATTCGATGAAGTGGAAGCGGTCCTCGTTGCGGCGGTCCTCGATGGCGCGGTTCTTGGCGAAGGCGTCCTTCTCGAAGCCCGCATGCTCGACGGCCAGTGAGTGATCCACGATCAGCTGCACCGGGACCACCGGGTTCACCTTGGCCGGATCGCCGCCCTTCTCCGCGATGGCGTCGCGCAGGCCGGCCAAATCCACCAGCGCCGTCTGGCCCAGGATGTCGTGGCAGACGACGCGGGCCGGGTACCAGGGGAAGTCGATGTCGCGCCTGCGGTGGATGAGCTGCGTCAGCGCATCCGTCAGCGAAGCGGGGGCGCAGCGGCGCACCAGGTTCTCGGCCAGCACGCGGGAGGTGTAGGGCAGGGTGTCATAAGCGCCGGGCGCGATGGCCTCGACGGCGGCCCGCGCGTCGAAGAAATCCAGCTCCGTGTCGGGCAGGCGCTTGCGGTGTTGCTTGTTCATAGCTTTGCTCCCTGCCGGGTTCGGCCCAGCGCTCTTAGTTCCATGTTAATATGGTAAGGCCGCTGCGTCGCGGCAGCCACCCGGAGGGCGAGAGCGCCGCGATCCGACGGGACGGGTGCCCCATTCTGGCTACCCGCCCTGCCGCCGCCAGTGTCCACTGTGCTGGTGGTATAGAAGGCGCCTGTAAGCTTGTTTTGGGTGTCGGAGTATAGCCTGGAACATGGATCTACGTGCCGCATCCTGTCCCGTTAGCTCCAATCAATTGACAATAAAATATAAGTTCTTCGGTCCCTCGCCATCACGCCATCACGCCATCACGCCATAGTGACTGATTGTTGCATTGTCGGCAGAGAGCCCTGAGCCATCACTCTCCCACGCGGGTGGTGAGTCGCCAATAGAACTACTCGGAGCGCCACAACTGAACCGCCCCGGGTTTGTCGGAGGCGTTCAATCTTGAGAGGCTATGATGATGACCGATCCGAGACAGCGGCGATTTTCGCCAGAGGTGCGTGAGCGAGCGGTTCGCCTGGTGCGGCAGCACCAGGGTGGGCACGCCACACAGTGGGCTGCGATCAGCTCGATCGCGGCCAAGATTGGCTGCACAGGCGAGACGCTGCGTAGCTGGGTGCGGCAGGCCGAGCGCGACAGCGGCGAGTGAGCCGGCACGACCAGCGAGGAGCGCGAGCGCATCAAGGCGCTGGAGCGCGAGAACCGTGAGCTGCGCCCGGCCAATGAGATCCTGCGCAAGGCAAGCGCGTATTTTGCTCAGGCGGAGCTCGACCGCCGGTTCAAGCCATGATCGCCTTCATTGATGATCACCGCGAGGCGCACGGGGTCGAGCCGATCTGCAAGGTCCTGCCGATCGCCCCGTCCACCTACCACTCGCAGGCGGCCCAGCGCCGCGATCCGGCGAAGCTGTCGGCCCGGGTCCGGCGCGATGCGGCGCTGATGACCGAGATCAAGCGCGTGTTCGACGAGAACTTCCGCGTCTACGGCGTGCGCAAGGTCAAGCGGCAGCTGAAGCGCGAGGGCCATGACCTGGCCCGCTGCACCGTGGCGCGCCTGATGCGCTCCATGGGCCTGCAGGGCGTCATCCGCGGCAAGCGGATCAGGACCACGATCAGTGACAAGGCGGCGCCTTGCCCGCTGGATCACGTCAATCGGCAGTTCAGGGCGCCGCGCCCGAACGCGCTTTGGGTCTCGGATTTCACCTATGTGGCGACTTGGTCGGGCTTTGCCTACGTCGCCTTCATTATCGACGCCTATGCGCGGCGGATCGTCGGCTGGCGCGTGTCGCGGACCGCACATACGGGCTTCGTGCTGGATGCGCTGGAACAGGCCCTGCATGAGCGGCGCCCACTGCATCGCGGCGGCCTTGTGCATCGCAGCGACAGGGGCAGCCAGTACGTCTCCATCCACTACACCGAGCGTCTCGCGCAGTCCGGCATTGGGCCGTCGGTCGGCAGCGTGGGCGACAGCTATGACAACGCCTTGGCCGAGAGTATCAACGGTCTCTACAAGGCTGAGGTCATTCACCGGCGCGGCCCATGGCGGTCGCTTGAGGCCGTGGAATTCGCCACCCTCGAATGGGTGGACTGGTTCAACAATCGGCGGCTGCTGGAGCCCATCGGGAACATCCCGCCGGCCGAAGCGGAGGCACTCTACTACGCAGCCCAGGAAAATCTGCTCCTGGCAGCGTCTCTCAAACCAAACAGCCTCCGGCAAACCCGGAGCGGTTCACTCTCCGTTTGAGTGGATACATTCAGGGGAGCACGTCACCGTCCACGCCAATCCCGCGCCCCCGCGCAGCGCCCGCAGTAACGGCCAATCCCATTCGATCCAAGTGATTCAAATTCTCTCCGGATGGGCTTTCAGGGGGCAGACCACGCGTGGCACGAGATGCGAATTTGAGCGAGCAGAGGTGGGAGGCCGTGGTCAGGATTGAGTCGCCGCTCAAGCCAAGCGGCAATGATTTCAGCCAAAAATAAGTTGATCGCCGATCTGCGCGGTGGAGAAGTTTTTCACAATGATTCCGCCCGAGAAGCCGGCTGCGCTGGTCGTGATCACGCAATCGCCATTCATGTCATACAGGTGAAGGCTCGACCGTGTGCGGCCCTGGAAGCGGAGATAATCAAAGTTCAGCCCAGATTCTCCAAAGTCTGCAATTGTATCCCAAACTCCAGCTTGCATCTCATCCGACGCCGTCCAAAACACGTCATACCCAGCCCCGCCAAACAACATGTCGGCGCCCCGGCCGCCATAAATTTGATCATTGCCATTGCCGCCTTGAAGCGTGTCATTCCCGCCCTGACCGTAAAGCACGTCATCGCCGTCCTGGCCCAGCAGAATATCAGCCAAGCTGGCGAAGCCGACCAGCGTGTCCGCCAGAGAAGAACCGGAGAGGCCTTCGATGGAGAGAAAGGTATCCCCTACCGCATCTCCGCCGAACACCTGGCCATTATCGAGCCGCACGAACACCCCGGCTGATGAGTGGTCGTAGCGCGCATAGTCGAAGCCCGCCCCGCCATCCAGCCGATCAGCGCCAGCGCCGCCATAGAGGTGGTCATTGCCGTTATCGCCATTGAGTTGGTCGTTTCCTCCCTGCCCGTACAGCGCGTCATCGCCGTCTTGCCCTAGGAGGACATCGGCCAGGACGCTGGAGCCGATCAACGTGTCGCCGAAGCCAGACCCGACGAGACCTTCGATGGAGAGGAAGGAATCCCCCGCCGCATCTCCTCCAAACGCTTGGCCATTGTCGAGGCGGACGAACACCGCAGCCAAGGATTGGTCATAGCGCGCATAGTCGAAGCCATTACCGCCATCCATGTAATCGGCACCTGCGCCACCTGCCAGTTGGTCAGCGCCTTCACCACCAAAAAGCCAGTCATTGCCGCCATCGCCAAGAAGCTGGTCGTTGCCTGCCTGCCCGTACAGGGCGTCATCGCCGCCTTGCCCCAGGAGAACATCGGACAGGATGTTGGAGCCGATCAATGTGTCGCCGAAACCAGACCCGACCAAGCCTTCGATGGAGAAGAAGGTATCCCCCACCGCATCTCCTCCAAAAGTCTGGCCAGTGTCGAGTCGCACAAACACCGCAGCCAAGGATTGGTCATAGCGCGCATAGTCGAAGCCAGCGCCACCATCGTGCTGGTCAGCGCCGGCGCCGCCATAGAGATTATCGTCTCCATTGCCGCCATAGAGCGCGTCATCGCCTGCTTGGCCAAGCAGGAGGTCATTGCCATCCAGCCCAATGAGGATCTCGGACTCGATATCGGATCCGGCCAATGTGTCGCCAAAAGCGGAGCCGTATACGCCCTCGATCGAGAACAAGCGATCTGCTTCCGCTTCTCCCCCTGATGACAGCGCCCCATCGAGCCGGACAAACACTCCAACCATCGATGATTCAAACCGCGCGTAGTCGAAACCCAGCCCGCCATCCAGCAGATCAGCGCCGGCGCCGCCATAGAGTTCGTCATTGCCGCTACCGCCATAAAGCTGGTCGTTGCCGCCTTGGCCGTAAAGCACGTCGTTGCCGGCTTGCCCCAGTAGGGCATCTACCTCCGCGTTGGAGCCAACAAGCGTGTCCCCGAAAGCAGAGCCGACCAAGCCCTCGATAGAGAGGAGGATATCGCCCACTGCGTCTCCCCCCAAGACTTGGCCATTGTCCAGGCGGATCAGGACACCGGACGACGAATTGTCGTAGCGAGCATAGTCAAAGCCATCGGAGCCGTTGAGGACATCTGCACCAGTACCGCCGTCCAACTGGTCATTGCCAAGGCCACCAAAGAGTTGGTCGTTCTGCGCCTGGCCATACAAGAAGTCATCGCCGTTCAGTCCCATGAGGGAATCTCCCGCGACGTTGGAGCCGACCAGCGTGTCGTTCCAGCCTGATCCCCAAACACCTTCGATGGACACTAGAATATCCCCTTGCGCGTCTCCG
Source organism: Acetobacteraceae bacterium (assembly GCA_027488195.1). Lineage (GTDB taxonomy): Bacteria > Pseudomonadota > Alphaproteobacteria > Acetobacterales > Acetobacteraceae > Roseococcus. Next base: position 10,267 of record JAIYCD010000322.1, read on the forward strand.
CCCAAGGATGAGCCTGCATCGAGGCGGACAAGAACGCCGGATGGAGAGCTGTCATAAAAAGCATAGTCGAAGCCCGGTCCGCCATCCAACCAATCCGGACCACCGAAACCATGGAGCGAGTCGTTTCCAAGATGTCCCATCAGCATATTGGAAACAGAGTTGCCATAGATAGCATCTTGGCCACTACCGCCTATCGCATTTTCGATAATAGACGATAAATTGGACTGGAAGAGAAGGGAGTTGTAAATATTTTCTGCGAAAAATATATTACTCCCCGCAAGTTTGGCCCGCTGCGCGTCTGAAGTGCGGCTTGATTCGCCCGGTTCTAATTTAATAATAACGTTACTTGTATAATTTAACATGTTATAGGTATCAGTGCCGCCGCCATCCCATATCGTAAGAAAAATTTTATTTCCGCCAGGCTTTCCTTGCCCTACGCCATTGACACTCATCTCCCCCGTTGATGGATTCCATGTGTAGGTGGTGTCACTATTATTTGTCGTATAATCCGCACCATATAGCGTTTGTAGCGCCAGGATATCCAGCATCATGAAAGTCTGCGGGTAACCCCAAATTTCGTTCGTGTATCCTGTTGTTTGGGCGCCGATGTGGCTGCGATAAGACATAACCGTGTACTCGAGTGCATCACGATTAGATGGTATAGCAACATTTGACACGCCGCCTGCCTCATGACTGTGCTTCAAGCCAAGTGCGTGCCCCAATTCGTGAATGATTGTATCATAGGAGTAACTGCCTATTGTGGGATTGCTAAAATCAGCTTGCCGCCCATACCAAATATCTCCTCCCTGTTCCGCCCCGGGATAATAGGCCCATGCCGTATTGGGTGAGTTCGACAGTGATGAGCGGATGTCGCCCAGCCCATTCAGTCCGTTATTTGCTGTCTGCTGGATACCGGTCGTGACCAGGCTGGCGAAGCTGCCATAGGTCATAACATTGCTTGTACCATTGGCCGTGAAGCCGCCCAAGATGGCGCGCGTCGCCTCCATCAGCTGAAGGCTGGCCGCCCCAAATACATTCGTCGGTTCATTACTGCCGTAATTGCTTGGGAAAACGCTGGCGAGTTGCGGGAAGCTGAAGGTGATAACGCCTTCCCACTTCCTGCCACTCAAAAGGCCGTCGATGAGTTGATTTCCGGTGCGACCATTATCAACGCCAGTTGCATCAAACGCATCAGAGGGTAGACGCGTGGGATCTAGCTGTGTCGATGCCGAGCAGCGCGAGCAACCGCAGGCCAGTCTCGTACCGTCATCGATGGTGAACAAGGACATTCCCCGCCTCTCGGATGCGCCTCAGCAAGCAGGTAAGCCTCGGCGCGGTTCTCCATTGGTAACGTATGATTAACTTAATCAATGAAAATGAGAACACAATTTCCAAAGCATAATTTGTCGTAAAAACGATGCGTTGAATGCGTGAGAATTTAATAGTGCGATTCATATGGTGCTTATCCATGGTCTCGGCGGCACACAGGCTGATGGCTTCGGCTGCCTCCTTCGAGGGCAGGCTCACCGCCGGTACGATGTTTCCCGAGCTGCTGCGCGCCGTCGAGCGGCTGAATGGGGAATTCGAGCGCGCCCCGCTCCCGGTCGGTTGCGCCTTCGGGCAGCTCACCGCCACGGCCGATCAGGTCCTCGCCCGCATGGACTAGGCGATCGGCCTGTCCGACGCTCTAGGCTCTGGACTGATTCAGCACCAGCAGATGATTGCGGCAGGGATGGCGACGGGCGAGGCGAAGTTATTGCCGAGCTTGTCGTATCTCGTGTGGATGCGGCGCCAATCCTTCAGCCGACTGAAGGTTCGCTCGATGGCATTTCGCGCGCGGTAGGCGGCGCGGCAAAGGGATGGAAGCGCTTGCGGGTGGGGTTGTTTGGA
>JAIYCD010000062.1 GCA_027488195.1 Acetobacteraceae bacterium
CTTCAGCCAGATGCCGCCGGGCTTGCCCGCCACCGCGAAGGCGATCTCCTGCTCGATCAGCCCCATCAGCGAGGGGCGGATGGTGAGCGGTGCGAAGGCGAGCCGCTCCATCGCCTCGGGCCGGGCATAGCCGGTCATGTAGTTGAAGAGCTTGGAGGCGTCGCGCGTCAGGGTCGGGTCGGCCGTGAAGAAACTGAGGTCGGTGTAGATGCGCGCCGTGATCGGGTGGTAGTTGCCCGTGCCGAAATGCGCGTAGCTGCGCAGGTTGGCACCCTCGCGCCGGATGACGAGGCTGATCTTGGCGTGGGTCTTCAGCTCGACGAAGCCATAGACGACCTGCACGCCGGCCGCCTCCAGCTCGCGCGCGATGGAGATGTTGCGCTCCTCGTCGAAGCGGGCCTTGAGCTCCACCATGGCGGTGACGGACTTGCCGGCCTCGGAGGCCTCGATCAGCGCGCGGGCGATCGGGCTGTCGCGGCTGGTGCGGTAGAGCGTCTGCTTGATGCCGACCACATTGGGGTCGCGCGCCGCCTGCCGCAGGAACTGCACCACCACGTCGAAGGATTCGTAGGGATGGTGGACCACGATGTCCTTGGCGCGGATGGCCGCGAAGCAGTCGCCGCCGAAATCCAGGATGCGCTCGGGGAAGCGCGGCGTGTAGGGGGTGAAGAGCAGGTCCGGCCGGTCATCCACGATGAGCGCCTTGAGGTCGGCGACACCCAGAAGCCCATCCACGGCGAAGACGGCGGCGCGGTCGGCGTCCAGCTCCTCGGCCACGAAATCGATCATGTCCGACGGCATGCGGCCATCCACGGCGAGGCGGATGGCGCGGCCGCGCCGGCGCCGCTTCAGCGCCGTCTCGTAGCTGCGGACCAGGTCCTCGGCCTCTTCCTCGAATTCCACGTCGGTGTCGCGGATCAGGCGAAAGAGGCCGCGCTCGGCCGGGATGAAGCCGGGGAAGAGGTGGTGCAGGTTCAGCGCCACCACATCCTCCAGCACGGCGAAGCGGATGCCGCCCTCCGCACTCGCGGGCATGCGGATGAAGCGATCCACCTGGGGCGGCAGGTTGATCAGCGCCCGCATGGTGCCGCCATCTTCCTCGCGCACCAGCTTCAGCACCATGCAGAGGGCGAGGTTGGAGATGAAGGGGAAGGGATGCGCCGGATCCACCGCGAGCGGTGTGATGAGCGGGAAGATGCGCTCCTGGAAATAGAGCTCGAGCCAGGCGATGTCGGCCGGCTGCAATTCATCGGCGTCGAGCACGGCGAAGCCGGCGGGGCGGAGCAGATGCCGCAGGGTGCGCCAGGCTTCCTGCTGGCCCTCGATCAGCGTGAGGCCGCGCGCCTGGATGGCGGTCAGCTGCTGGGTGGGGGAAAGCCCGTCCGGGGTGAGCGTCTGCACGCCCTCGCGCTCCTGGCCGACCAGGCCCGCCACGCGAACCGAGTAGAATTCATCCAGGTTGGAGCCGGAAATGGCGACGAAGCGCAGGCGCTCCAGCAGCGGGTGCTGGGGGTTCGCGGCCTCCTCCAGCACCCGGGTGTTGAAGTCCAGCCAGGAAAGCTCCCGGTTGAAGAAGCGCCCGGGATCGCTGAGCGGGAGGGGCGACGGCAGGGTTTCGGCTGTGGACATGCGGCGAGCCTACAGCAAGGCCGCGCCGGGCGGCACCGGCTCGGCAGACGATGTCTCCGAACCGTCATCCATGAGTGGCGCCAGCACGGCGAGCGCGGCCCCACGGGTCAGCCGGCGGCCGGCGGCGAGCGAGGCGCGATCGAGCCGGGCCACCGCCTCGGCCATCACGGCCGCGCGGCGCGGCAGGCGCCGGCGCAGCGTGGCGAGCAGGCCCGGTTCGAACTGGATCTGCCGGTCGGCCAGGTGCTTGGCGAGCAGCGCGTCGAGCAGGGCATCCGAGGGCTCGTCCAGCAGGGCGACGGCGGTCGCGGCGAGGCGCGAGCGGAGGTCGGGCAGGGCCACGCGCCAGCGCGAGGGCGGGCGGGGGGCCGCCATCAGCAGCGGCAGGCGGGCCTCGGCGCAAGCGTTCATCAGGTGGAGCAGGGCGGTTTCCTCGCCCGGCAGGTCGGCCTCGTCCAGCGCCACGCCGCGCGTTGGCGCCTCGGGCAGGCCGGTCAGCTCCGGGCCGCGCAGCAGGGCCCAGCCCTCGGCCTCAGCCGTGGCGTGCAGCAGGTGCGTCTTACCGGTGCCGGCTGGGCCCGCCAGCAGCAGCCGCCCATCCGGCCAACGCCCCGGGGGGAAACCAGGCGCGGAGAGCCAGCGCAGCGCCTCGTCATTGCTCGCATCGGGCACGAAATCCGCGGCGGCGAAGGAGGGTTGAGCCTCCATGGGCAGCGCGAGTTGAGAGGAAAGCGTCAAATGCCGGTCCTGGGTGGGTCGAGGTAAAGCGGGCTTTCCAGGTAGCGCCGCAGCCAATGCCGCGCCAGCACGCCGATGGCGGCCGCGATGGGCACGGCCAGCAGCACGCCCAGGAAGCCGAAGGCGACGCCGCCGGCAAACAAGGCGAAGATCACCCAGACGGCGTGCAGCTCGACGCGGTCCCCGATCAGGCGCGGATAGATGATGTAGGCCTCCAGCACCTGGCCCACGGTGAAGACGGCGATCACCAGCAGCACGCCGTTCCAGTCGCCCCATTGGCCCACCGCCAGCAGCACGGCCAGCGCGAAGCCGGTGAGCGAGCCGACATAGGGGATGAAGGAGAGAAAGCCCGAGATCAGCCCGATCATCAGCCCGAGTTCGAGCCCGATCAGCGAAAGCCCGCTCGCATAGAAGATGCCGAGCACGAGGCAGCACAGCAATTGGCCGCGCAGCCAGGCGGAGAGCACGCGGTCCATGTCGCGCGCCAATTGCCGGAGCGAGGCGGCGGAACGGCGGGGGAGCCATGATTCCATGCGGGCCATGATGCCGGGCCAGTCCCGCAGCAGGTAGAAGCTGACCACGGGTGTGACGATGGCGAGCGTGAAGACGTTGAACAGCGCGAAGCCGCCGCCGATCAGCCGCGTGGCCGCGGTGCCGAGCCAGCTGACCATCGCGCCGGCTTGCCCGATGATGAGCTCCCGCAGGCGGGCATCCACCATCTCGGGACCGGCGGCCTCCTCCAGCGAGAGCAGGAAGTCGCGCAGCCCCGCATTGATGGTGGCGATATAGCCGGGCAGGCGGGCGAGCAGCACGCCGATCTGCGCGATGATGAGCGGATAGAGCAGCAGCAGCGCGAGCAGGCAGAGCAGCAGCAGCAGCAGCACCAGCACCATGGCGGCGAGGCCCCGCGGCACGCCGAACCGCGCGAGGCGGCTGGCCATGGGGTCGAGGAAATAGGCGATGCAGATCGCCAGCACGAAGGGCGTCAGGATCCCCGAGAAGAGCCAGAATGCGAAGACGATCACGGCCAGCACGCCGAGCGTCAGCATGGTGCGCTGCCGGCGCGTCGCGACCATGGGCCCCGGGCGGCCCCGGCCGGGGGCGGGGATGGGCTCGTTCATCGCCGCGCCGCCTGCGCCACATAGGCGATGCCCGAGGCCGCCGTGCTGGCCGCCACCAGCCAGATGAGCAGGGTGACGGCGGTCTCCATCGGAACCTCGAAGCCGTGGACGAAGAGGGCGAGGGCCGCGAGGGCGATCTGCAGCGCCGTGTTCACCTTGGAGACGAGGAGCGGCCGGATGGGCGGCCGGTTGCCGACCATCCAGAGCAGGGTCAGCCCGCCCACGATCAAGAGATCCCGGAAGACGACGAGGATGGCGAGCCAATCGGGCAGCACGCCGATCGCCGCCAGCGTGACATAGACGCTGACCAGCAGCGCCTTGTCCGCCACCGGATCGAGCAGGGCGCCGATGGCCGAACGCGCGTTGCGCACCCGCGCCAGCCACCCATCGAGCGCGTCCGAGATGCCGGCGGCGAGAAACAGCAGGAAGGCGTGGTCCAGCCGGTGCTGCAGGATCAGCCAGATGGTGCCCGGCACGGCGACCAGCCGGGCGAGGGTGATCATGTTGGGCAGCGTCAGCAGGATCTGGGGAGGTGGGCCTTCGCTCATCGCCGGCGCGGGTTCAGCCGCCCGCACCCAGCGAGACCTGCCAGCCGGCGCCGTTCTCGGTGATGACGAGGCCGGCGCCGCCGAGCGCCGTCGCGGCCTCGGCCGCCGGTTGCCTGAGGCCGAGGCGGAAGCGCGCCGCCTCCATGCTGAGCGAGATGATCTCCATGCTGGCGACGCTGCCCGAGGCGCGCAGCCGCCGCCGCAATTCCAGCCACTCCGCGAGGGAGCCGTGCTGGCTGCTGGCCTCCATGAAGCCCTGTGCCGCCATCGGGATATTGAGCGCAAGCCCGCCGCCCGGCGCCCCGCCCGGGGCCGCGGGCGCGAAGCTGCGCCCGGTGGCCGAGGCGACCAGGCCCGGGTTGAACTGCACGGTGAGCCGCCCGGAATAGCGGGTGGGCGTCGTGCGCTCCTCCTCGACGATGAGGGCGGCGACCATGTTCTCGAGCTGCGAATCCGCGGGCGCGCTGCCGCTGGCGCCGCCTGTCTGCTCCATCAGGCGCTGCCAGGCGATGCGCCGGGCGCTGGCATGGGCGCGGTCCCGCGCCAGGACGGCGTTCTCGGCCGTGGCCTCGGCCGGCACGCCGCGCTGGACCAGGGGGTTGTCCTGGGCCGCCAGGGGCGGGCAAAAGAGCAGCGTCAGGACAGCGGCCGCCACGAGGTGTCTCATTGTCCGGGCGGCCTTGAGCATCTATCCCATCCTTATCTCACCACGCTCGTGTAGCCCATCGGAGGCGGCCCTGAACAGTTCCGAGAAGCCCGGATCCCCCGCCCAGGGGCTGACCTATGCCGCCGCCGGGGTGGATATCGAGGCCGGCGACGCGCTGGTGGAGCGCATCAAGCCGCTCGCTCGCAGCACCAACCGGGCCGGCAGCATGGGCGGCCTCGGCGGCTTCGGCGCGCTGTTCGACCTGAAGGCGGCGGGCTTCACCGACCCCGTGCTGATCTCCGCCACCGATGGCGTGGGCACCAAGCTGCGCCTGGCGATCGAGGCCGGCATCCATGGCAAGGTCGGCATCGACCTCGTCGCCATGTGCGTGAACGATCTGATCGTGCAGGGCGGGGAACCGCTCTTCTTCCTGGATTACTTCGCCACGGGAAAGCTGGATGTGGCCCAGGCGGCCGACGTCGTCTCCGGCATCGCCGAGGGCTGCCGCCAGGCCGGTTGCGCGCTGGTGGGCGGCGAGACGGCCGAGATGCCGGGCATGTATCACGGCGGCGATTACGACCTGGCCGGCTTCTCGGTGGGGGCGGCCGAACGCGGCGCGCTGCTGCCGCGCGATGTGGCGCCGGGCGACGTGCTGATCGGCCTTGGCTCCTCGGGCGTGCATTCCAACGGCTTCTCGCTGGTGCGGCGTGTCATCGCCGCCTCGGGCCTCGCCTTGGGCGACGACGCGCCCTTCGCGCCGGGGCTCTCCCTCGGCGAGGCGCTGCTGGCGCCGACGCGCATCTATGTGCGGCCCCTGCTCGCGCTGCATCGCGCGGGGCTGCTCAAGGCGGCCGCCCATATCACCGGCGGCGGCCTGCCGGGCAACCTGCCGCGCGTCCTGCCTGAGGGCGTGGGCGCCGAGGTCGTGGCTGGCTCCTGGCCGGTGCCGCCAGTGTTTTCCTGGCTGGCCCGGGCCGGCGGCGTGGCCGAGGCGGAGATGCTGCGCGTCTTCAATTGCGGGCTCGGCATGGTCTGCGTCGTGGCCGAGGCGGATGCCGAGGCGGCGCTCTCCCATCTCACGGCGGCGGGCGAGGCCGCCTTCCGCATCGGCCGCCTGGTGCCGGCCGCGGGCGAGGCCGAGGTCACGATGCAAGGCATGCTCGGCCTGTGAGCCGCCCGCGCGTCGCCATCCTCATCTCCGGCCGGGGCTCCAACATGGTGGCCCTGCTGGAGGCGGCGGCGCATCCCGACTATCCCGCTGACATCGCCCTCGTCGTCTCCAACCGTGCCGAGGCGGCGGGGCTTGACCTTGCGCGGGACATGGGCGCGCCGGCGCTGGTGGTCACGAGCCGCGGGCGCCCGCGAAAGGAATTCGAGTCCGAGCTGGCCGAGGTGCTGGCGCGGCATGACATCGCGATCCTGGCCCTGGCCGGCTTCATGCGCGTGCTGACCGAAGGTTTCGTTTCGGCCTGGGAGGGACGGATGATCAACATCCATCCCTCGCTGCTGCCGAGCTTTCCGGGACTCGACACCCATGCGCGCGCGCTGGCCGGTGGCGTCCGGCTGCATGGCTGCACGGTGCACCTGGTGAGTGCGGGCGTGGATGAGGGGCCGATCCTCGCCCAGGCGGCCGTTCCCGTGCAGATGCACGACACGGAGGAGAGTCTCGCCGCCCGCGTGCTGGAGCAGGAGCACCGGCTTTATCCGGCGGCGCTGGCCTGGCTCGCGGCCGGGCGTGTCAGGGTGCAGGAGGGGCGCGCCTATGTGGCGGCCGCCGATGCGCGGGGCCGCCTGGTGAACCCCTTGCCGGCGGGCGCGGCAGTTTCTACACAAGCGCCACGCGATTGAGGAACAAAGGCATGGCCGAGCAACCGATGAACATCGAGATGGTCGAAGTGAAGTCCGAGGACATCATGGGCGAGCGCCGCGCGATGTTCGACAGTTTCATGGTCGCGACGAAGTGGGGCATCGGTGCGACCGTCGTCCTGCTGGTCGGCATCTACTTCTTCTTCGGCTGAGGCTCTCGCGGCCTGCGCGATGAGGCGGGTTCTGCCGCGCGGCGAGAATGCGCTGCACCCGCTGCTGTTGTCGCTGCTGCTCCTCCTGCTGGTGGTGGAGCCGCTGGCCGAGATGCGGTGGCTTCCGGGCTATGCCATGGCCGTCGGCCTGCAGTTGGTGATCCTGGCGGGGCTGTTCGGCCTGGATTCGGCGCGGGACCGTGTCCGGCACCTCGTCATCGTCGCACTTCTGACGGGCGCGGGGCTGCAAGGCCTCGCGATTGGTGGGCCGGTGGGCTCGCCCGGGCTGGTCGCGGCGGGGGCGGCCGCGGCTGCGCTCTCCGTCCTGATCGCGGCCATCCTGGTGCAGGTCTTCGCGGCGGGGCGCGTCACCACCCGCCGGATCGAGGGCGCGATCGCCGCCTATCTGCTGATCGGCCTCGTCTTCGCCTGCCTCTATGACCTGCTGCACGGCGTGAATCCCGGCGCCTTCCTGCACAGCGGCGGGGCGCCGGAAGAGGGCAGGGTGGTCAACTATCTCTTTTTCAGCTTCGTGACGCTGACGACGACCGGTTATGGCGACGTGGTGCCGGTGCATCCCCTGGCACGCTCGCTCGCCATCCTCGAGGCGCTGATCGGGCAGCTCTACCTCGCCATCCTGCTGGCGCGGCTGGTTTCGCTGGAGATCGCGCATCGCCGGGACGGCGTGGGTGAGAAACTCCGGGACGGCGTGGGTGAGAAACTCCGGGACGGCGTGGATACGAAACGCCGGGACGGCGTGGATGAGGATTGCCGGGATGGGGCCCCGAAATGAAAACGGCCGGGCCTTGCGGCCCGGCCGTTCACCGGCCCGTCGTGGCGGCCGTTCAGCCGACCAGTTCGCAGCCCGCGAAGAAATAGGCGATCTCGATCGCGGCATTCTCCAGGCTGTCGCTGCCATGGACGCTGTTCGCCTCGATGCTCTCGGCGAACATCTTGCGGATGGTGCCCTCGGCGGCATTGGCCGGGTTGGTGGCGCCCATCAGGTCACGGTGGGCCAGGACGGCGTTCTCGCCCTCCAGCACCTGCACGACGACGGGGCCGGAGACCATGAAGTCCACCAGGTCGTTGTAGAAGGGGCGGGCGGCATGGACTTCGTAGAACTTCTTGGCGTGGGCGCGGCTCATCCAGATGCGCTTCTGCGCGATGATGCGCAGGCCGGCCTTCTCGTAGACGGCGTTGATGGCGCCGGTCAGGTTGCGGCGCGTGGCGTCGGGCTTGATGATGCTGAAGGTGCGTTCGATGGCCATGGATGGCGTCCCTTGACGTGATGTGGGGGGCAATTGCCCAAGCCCGCGCGCGGACGCAAGCCCCGCCCGGCATCATTCGCAGGGGAGGGGCCGCATATCGGGCATGTCGCCGCGCTGCAATCCCGTCTAAACCGCGCGCATGACCGTCCTGACCATCCAAGACCTGACCATCCGCATGGCCGGCCGCCCCCTGATGGAGGAGGCCTCGCTGCAGGTCGATACCGGCCGCAAGATCGGCCTTGTCGGGCGCAATGGCGCGGGCAAGTCCACGCTGATCAAGGCCATCCTCGGCGACCTCCAGCCCGATGGCGGCGAGATCCGGCTCGCCCAGCGCGCCCGGATCGGCCATGTGGCACAGGAGACGCCGGCCGGTGAGACCTGCCTGCTCGACATCGTGCTGGAGGCGGATACCGAACGCGCGGCCCTCCTGGCCGAGCTGGAGGGCCACCCGGAGGCGGTGCGCGCCGGCGAGATCCATGAACGGCTGATGGCGATCCAGGCCGATGCGGCGCCGGCGCGGGCCGCCACCATCCTGGCCGGCCTCGGCTTCGATGCCGCGGCCCAGCAGCGGCCTTCGCGCGAGTATTCGGGCGGCTGGCGCATGCGCGTCTCACTCGCCCGCGCGCTGTTCCTGGAGCCCGACCTGCTGCTGCTGGATGAGCCCACCAACCACCTCGACCTCGAGGCCGCGATGTGGCTGGAGGGCTGGATCCAGCGTTTCTCGGGCGCGGCCATCATCATCAGCCATGATCGCGGGCTGCTGGAGCGCTGCGTGGATTCCATCGCGCATCTCGATCGCCAGAAGATCACGCTCTACCCGGGCAATTTCGAGAATTTCGTGCGCATCCGGACCGAGCGCGCGGCGCAGGTGGCGGCGCAGAACGTGAAGCTGGCGGCCGAGCGCGCGCATATGCAGGCCTTCGTGGACCGCTTCCGCGCCAAGGCCAGCAAGGCGCGCCAGGCGCAGTCGCGCATCAAGGCGCTGGAGCGGATGCCGGCGCTCGAATCCATCGTGGAGGATGTGGCGACGCGCTTCCAGTTCCCGCAGCCCGAGCAGCTCTCGCCGCCCATCCTGACGGTCAGCCGCGGCAATGTCGGCTATGGCAATCACGTGGTGCTGCGGGACCTCGACATCCGCATCGATCAGGAGGACCGGATCGCGCTGCTGGGGGCGAACGGCAATGGCAAGTCCACCCTGGCCAAGCTGCTGGCCGGGCGGATGCAGCCCATGTCGGGCGACATCCACCGCGACCGGCGGATGCGCGTGGGCTATTTCGCGCAGCACCAGGAAGATGACCTCGACCTGGAGGGCACGCCGCTCAGCCACATGATGCATGCGCTGCCGCGGGCCACGGCCGGGCAATGCCGCTCGCAGCTCGCGCGTTTCGGCCTCGATGCGGATCGTGCCGAGACGCAGGTGAAGGGGCTTTCGGGCGGCGAGAAGGCCCGGCTGCTGATGGCGCTGACCACGCGCGACGCGCCGCACATGCTCATCCTGGACGAGCCGACCAACCACCTCGACATTGATGCGCGCGAGGCGCTGGTGAAGGCGCTGGCGGATTACGAGGGTGCGGTGATCCTCATCAGCCATGATCCGCATCTGGTGGAGCTGGTGGCCGACCGGCTCTGGCTGGTGGGCAAGGGGGTGGTGACGCCCTTTGATGGCGACCTCGACGACTACCGCGCGCAGTTGGGCGGCCGGACGGCAGCCGCCGTGAAGCGCGAGGAAAAGAAGGATGAGCGCAAGCAGGGCCGCGTGGCCGGCGTCGAGGCGCGCGCCGCCCATGCGCCGCTGCGCGCGCGCCTCAAGGGCATCGAGGTCACGCTGGCCAAGCTGAATGAGGAGGCGAAGGTGATCGAGGGCGCGCTGGCCGATCCGCGGCTTTACGAGCGCGGCAAGACGGACCTCATCACCCGCGCCACGGCCCGCCGCGCGGCCATCGCCAAGGATGTGGAGCGGCTGGAAATGGAATGGCTGGAGATCACGGAGAAGCTGGAGGCCGCCTGACGCCCCGCCGCGTTGACAGGCCGGCGGCCCGCGCCGGCCGCTCCCCCGCGGCCCCGATGGCCGGCAGGAGACGCCCGATGAACCCCCATCCCGGCCGCCGCGCGCTGCTGGGCGCCGCCCTGGCCCTGGCGGCGGCCCCCGCCGCCGAAGCCTGCAGCCGCGCCGTCTATCTCGGCCCCGAGGGCCAGGTCATGACCGGCCGGACCATGGATTGGCTGGAGGATATGGAGAGCGACCTCTGGCTCTTTCCGCGCGGCATGCGGCGCGATGGCGCGGCCGGCCCCGCCAGCCTCACCTGGACCAGCCGCCATGGCAGCGTCATCACCTCGGGCTATGGGGCGGGCACGACGGATGGCATGAATGAGCGCGGGCTGGTCGCGAACCTGCTCTTCCTGACCAGCACCGAATATCCGCCGGCGGCGGGCGATACACGGCCGACCCTCGCGGTCTCGGCCTGGGGCCAATATGTGCTGGACAGCTTCGCCACCGTGGCCGAGGCGGTGGCCGCCATGCGGGCCGAGGCCTTTCGCCTCGTGGTGGTGCGCACGCCCAATGGGCTGGAGGCCACGGTGCATCTCTCGATCTCGGATGCGAGCGGTGATTCGGCCATCATCCAGTGCCTGGGCGGGCGGCTCGTCATTCATCACGGCCGGCAATTCCAGGTGATGACCAATGACCCCCCCTTCGACCAGCAATTGGCGCTGAACGCCTATTGGGAGCGGCGCGGCGGCACGGTCATGCTGCCGGGGACCAACCGCGCCGATGACCGCTTCGTGCGCGCCAGCTTCTACATCAACGCGGTCCGCCAGACGGCTGATCCCATCGAGGCGGCGGCGGCGGTGCTCAGCGTGATGCGCAATGTCAGCGTGCCGCGCGGCATCACCACGCCGAACCAGCCCAATATCTCCTCGACCATCTGGCTCACCGTCTCGGACCACAAGAACCTGATCTATTACTTCCAGGATACGGCGAGCCCGGGGCTGGTCTGGGTCCGGCTGCGAGAGCTGGATTTCGCGCCGGGTGCGGGGGTGCGAAAGCTGGCGCTGCACGGCCAGAAGCTGCTGACGGGCGACCAGACCAGCGCGTTCCGGCCGGCGGAGGCCTTTGCGTTTCTGCCGGCGTGAGGGTGGTTTTGGGCGGGTGAGTGGGGAAGTCAAAAAGGGCCTCCGGCGGCTGGGGCCGGGGCCCCAGACCCCGTTCCTTGGGTCTTCGCGGATGGCTCAGGCAATCTGGGGAAGGATGTCGGGATTGTCCTGAAAAATGGGGTCTGGGGCCCCGGCCCCAGCCGCCGGAGGCCCTTCTTTATCCCGCCAGCCGCGCCAACCCCAGCAACCCCGGCTGCGGGTGGATGATCCGCCGCACCGGCACCCGCGCCAGATAGGCCCGCATGCGCGGCCGGTCCTGGAAGCGGGCCAGGAAATCCGCCTGGTCCAGCGCGGTGCGCGCCACCCCGCCCGCCAGATACACGCCGCCCCGGGCGCCCAGCATCAGCGCCACATCGCCGCAGAACCCGGCCAGGCCGCGCCAGAAGACCGACAAGGCCTCGCGCGCCACGGGGCAGCCGGCTTCGGCGGCGGCGCTGATGGCGGGGCCGTCGCGCGGGGGGACGGCGATGCCGCGCAGCTCGGCGATCCCTTCATGCAGGGTTGCGAGGCCAAGGCCGGACAGGAAATCCTCGGCGCAGACCGCGCCCTGCCGGGCCTGCAGCCAGGCGAGCAACGCGGCCTCTGTCGGGTCGCGGGGCGCATAGGCCATGTGCCCGGCTTCGGTGGCGAGCGCGCCATGGCCGGGGATGAAGCCCGCCACGCCCAGCCCCGTGCCGGGCGCGATGATGGCGCGCGGCGCGCCGGGCAGGGGCGTGCCATCCTGCCAGGTTTCGAGATCGGCGGGGGTGAGGGCGGGCAGCGCCCAGGCCATCGCCTCCAGGTCATTCACGAGGCGCAGGGAGGCAAGGCCGAGCGCGGCGGCCAGAGCGGGTGCGTCGAAGAACCAGGCGGCGTTGGTCAGGCGCGCCGTCCGCCCTTCGATGGGGCCGGCGATGGCGAGGATGGCGGCGTCAGCCGAGCCGAGCTTGGCCAGTGCGGCCTGGAGGGCGGCCAGCGGCGTTGCGTGTTCCGCCACGCGCTGCGCCACCACGCGGCCGTAGGTGCCGCCCGAGGCCAGCGAAAATCGCGCCTGGGTGCCGCCGATATCGCCGATCAGCGTGGTCAAATCGCCGCCGCTTCCTCTGATAGCGCGATGATGCGCTCCATGCGCGGCACCAGGTCCATGGCAATGAACTCCCCATCCACCAGCGCCACCGCTTCGCCGCGCGCCGCCGCCTCGCGATAGGCGGCGACGAAGCGGCGGGCCTTCGCCACCTCCGCCGCATCGGGCGTGAAGGCGGCGTTGACGGGCGCGATCTGGTCGGGATGGAACACCACCTTGCCGGAGAACCCAAGCTCCTTCGCGGCCAGGGCATCGGCATGGGTGCCCGCGATGTCGCGCAGGCCCAGCAGGAAGGGCGCGTCGATCGCCTGGATGCCGACGGCGCCGCAGGCGGCGGCGATGGTGGCGCGGGGGAATTCCAGCGCGCGGGCGGTCAGCGCGCCGCCGGTCTGGAGCGTGTAGTCGCCGGGCCCGAAGAACATGCCGACGAGATTGGGCGAGGCATCGGCGATGGCGAGCGCATTCAGCACGCCGCGCGGCGTTTCCAAGGTCGCGATGATGCCGATGTCCCGCCCGGCCAGCGCCGCATCGAGCTGCTGGAGCTGGGCCGCGCTCTCCACCTTGGGCACCAGCAGCGCATCCAGGTGGTCGAGCGGCAGGGCGGCGAGGTCGCGCGCGAAATCCTCCGTGCCGATGCCGTTGATGCGCACCGCACGCTCGCGCCGGCCGAAATCCACCTCGCGCAGCACGGCGGCGATGGTGGCGCGCGCCTCCTCCTTGCGGCTGGGCGGCACGCCATCCTCGAGGTCGAAGGCGAGGCTGTCGGCTTGCAGCGTCGCGGCCTTCTCCAGCCGCTCACGGCGATGGCCGGGGGTGATCATCATGGAGCGGCGCAGGCGCCACGGCTTTGCGGTCATGCGGGAATTCCAGCGGGAGGGGTGAGGCCGAGGCGGCGAAAGCCGCTGTCGAGGATGACGCGGCGGAACTCGGCCTCGGCGCGATCCGGGTCGCCGGCGCGGAGTGCGGCCAGCAGATGGTCATGGTTCAGCAGCACACCCTCGCCCGCCGCCTCGAAGGCGGGATGGCGATGCAGGAAAAGCCGCACGAGATGCGACATGGAAAGCCAGGCGCGCAGCAGGAATTCATTGCCCGAGGCCCGGCAGACCAACTCATGGAAATGCCAGTCGGCATCGCGCCATTCGGCCACGCGGCCGGCGCGGGCGGCGGCCAGGATGCGCGCATGCTGCGCCTCCAGCTCGGCCAGTTGCGCGGGTGTCGCCCGGGCGGCGAGCAGGCGCGCGGCCATGCCCTCCAGGGTGGCCCGCATCACCACCATCTGCGCCGCCTGCTCGGGCGAGACCTGGGCCACGCGGGGCGAGCGGCCGGGGCGGCGTTCCACCAGCCCCTCGCCCTCCAGCGCCTTCAGCGCCTCACGCAAAGGCCCACGGCTGATGCCGAAGCGGGCGGCGAGGCTCGCCTCGATGATCCGCTCGCCGGGGGCGAGTTCCCCCGCGCGCATCGCCTCCACCATGCGCGCGGCCAGCGTCTCGGGGAGCGAGGCGCGGTGCGGCAAGGTTGAGGCGTCGAGCACTCAGATGACCTGGAGCTTGGTCAGCCGTTCGATCTCGGCGTCATCCAGCTTCATCCAGTCGCGATACACCTCGTCATTATGCTCGCCCATCGAGGGGCCAAGCCACTTCACCTTCCCGGGCGTATCCGTCAGGCGTGGGACGAGGTTGGGGATCGCAAGCTCACCCACGCGCGGGTCCTTCATCGTGAGGATGTTCTCGCGGTGCTTGTATTGCGGGTCCTGGAAGATTTCCTCGATGGAATAGACCGGGCCGCAGGGCACCTGCTCGCGCTCGCAGATCGTCATGAGTTCATCGCGGGTGTATTGGCTGGTCCAGTGGCTGACATAGGCATCCACCTCGCCGCGCGCGGCCTCGCGCTGCTTGATCTTGCCCCATTTCCCCTCATCGGCCCATTCGGGCACGCCCATGGCGCCGGCGAGGCGCGCGAAGATCTTGTCGGAGGTGCAGGCGATGGCGATCCAGCGCTTGTCCTTGGTGGGATAATGGCTGTGCGGGACGACGTTGACGGTGCCCGGCCCCATGCGCTCACGCACATAGCCGTTCAGCTGGAAGGAGGGCGCCAACTCATCCAGGATGCGGAAGATCGGCTCATAGAGGCCGATATCCACCACCTGGCCGCGGCCCGTCTTCTCGCGCGCCTGGATCGCCAGCAACGCGCCCAGCGCGCCGTAGAGGCCGGCGAGATAGTCTGGGATGGTGGCCGAGCCCGGCGTCACCGGCGGGCGGTCCGGGTAGCCGGCCAGGTAGGAAAGGCCGCCAAAGGCATTGCCGATGCGGCCAAAGCCGGGGCGCCCGCTATAGGGGCCGGTCTGCCCGTAGCCCGAGATGCGGACCATGATGAGGCGGGGGTTCACCTCGCGCAGGACGTCCCAGCCGAGGCCCCATTTCTCCAGCGTGCCGGGCTGGAAGTTTTCCACGAGGATATCGGCCTCGGCCACCATGCGCTTGAGCAGGGCCGCGCCATCCGGCTTGCGCAGGTCGAGCGTCGCGGAGCGCTTGTTGCGGCATTCGGAGAGCCAGGGGAGCGTCTCGCCGCACTCGGTGACGGTGCCGAATTTCCGCAAGGGGTCGCCGACGATGGGGAGCTCCAGCTTGATGACGTCGGCGCCGAATTCGGCAAGCTGGGTCGAGCAGAAGGGGCCGGCCAGGAAGCTGGAGACGTCGATGACTCGAATGCCGTCGAGCGGCATGACCTTGGGCGTTTCGGACATGGTTTCCTCGGTTGAGTTCTGTTGACAGTTTGCACTGGCTAAATTTGTCCGGTCAAGACAGGATGGGGAAAATCCTGGGAGGACAAACATGATCCGGATCACCCGCCGCACGGCGCTGCTGGGCGGGCTCGCGACCCCCGCTCTCGCGCAATCGCCCGCCTGGCCGCAGCGCCCGGTGCGCATCATCGTGCCCTATGCCGCCGGTGGCGGCACGGACCTCACCACGCGCGCGGTGATGGAAGCCGTGGGCCAGCGCCTGAACCGGCCCATGATCATCGAGAACCGGCCCGGCGCCGATGGGGCGATCGGCAGCGAAGTCGTCGCCCGCAGCGCGCCGGATGGCCACACGCTCACGGGCATCAACCCGACGCACCTGCTGCTGCGCCACACGGCGGCGAGCCTGCCTTATGACCCGGCCACGGATTTCACGCCCATCGCGGTCTTCGCCCTCTATTCCTTCGTCCTGCTGGCGGCCGCCGATGCGCCCTTCCGCGACGTGCCGGGGCTGATCGCCGCCGCCCGCGCGCAGCCAGGCGCGATCGCGCATGGCACGGCGGATGTGGCCTCGGGCGTCGTCGCCGCACAATTCGCCAAGACGGCCGGGATCGAGCTGAACGAGATCCGCTATGCCGGCGGCGGCGCCTCCACGCGCGACCTGATGGGCGGGCACCTGCCGCTGGCCTGGGTGAGCACGGCCACCGCCATGCCGCTGATGCAGAGCGACCGCATCCGCATCATCGCCGTCACCTCGCCGCGCCCGTCGCCCTTCCTGCCGGAGGTGCCGACCTTCGCGAGCCTGGGCCTCGGCGCGGCGAGCTATGAGGGCTGGTTCGGCCTCTGGGGTCCCGCGCGCATTCCGGCCGAGATCGTCGAGCGCATCAATGCCGAGGCCAATCGGGCGGCGGCGACCGAGACGGTGCTGGCGCGCTTGCGCACGCTGGCGGTCGAGCCCGGCGCGCTGGATGTGGCGGGCGTGTCAAATCTCATGCGCGAGGATGCGGCCCGCTGGGCACGCGCGGCCTCGGAGGGATTGTTGCGCCGCGCCTCCTGACCCCCGGTTGCGGCGGGGCGCTTCGCATGCTCGCCTGTGGTGAAGTCATCGCATTGGAGCGCCCCGCATGAGCACCGAAACCGACATCGCCAATTGGCTCGCCACCCAGCAGCAGCCCATGCTGGATGCGCTCCAGGCCATGGTGAACACCGATGGCGGCAGCTACGACAAGGCCGGCGTGGATGCGGTGGGCCGCATCGTGAAGGAGTTCTGCGAGAGCCACGGCCTCGCGGTCGAGACGGTGCGCGGCGAGAAGTTCGGGGACTGCATCCGCGCCATCCTGCCGCATGAAGGAGCGGCGCGCGCGCGCGGCAACCACGCGCAGAACATCGTGCTGATGGGCCACCGGGACACCGTCTTCCCCAAGGGCGAGCCGGAGCGCCGGCCCTTCACCATCCGCGACGGCCGCGCCTATGGGCCGGGGGTCGCGGATATGAAGGCCGGGCTTGTGATGAACATGTTCGTCCTCGCCGCCTTCAAGAAATTCGGCGGCGCCCCGGGACCGATGGTCGGGCTGTTCACGGGCGATGAGGAGATCGGCAGCTCCGAAGGGCGCGCGGTGATCGAGGAGGAGGCGCGCGGGGCGCGCGTGGTCTTCAACTCCGAGCCCGGCCGGCCGAATGGCGGCGTGGTGACGGGACGCAAGGGCGGCGTCTTCTCCGTCTTCGAGATCGAGGGGAAGGCCGCGCATTCCGGCGGCAATTTCACCGCCGGCATCTCGGCCATCGGCGAGCTCGCGCACAAGATCGTCGCCATCCATGCGCTGACGGACCTGGAGCGCGGCATCACGCTGAATGTCGGCCTGGTCTCGGGCGGGCAGAGCGTGAACACGGTGGCGCCCTCGGCCGTGGGGCAGATTGATTTGCGCTATGTGAACCCGGCCGACCGCGACGAGGTCGTGGCCAAGCTGCATGAGATCGTGGCCACCAGCCATGTGCCGGGCACCAAGGCCAAGCTCACCATCAAGGGCGAGTTCCTGCCGCTGACGCAGGATGCGGCGGCGGCGAAGCTGTTCGACCTCTACAAGGGCGCCGCGGCCGATGCGGGGCTCGACGTGAAGGGCGAGTTCTCCGGCGGTTGCGCCGATAGCGGCTTCACCGCGGCGCAGGGCGCGCCAACCATCTGTGCCGTCGGGCCGGTGGGTGGCCTGGCGCATAGCCCCGAGGAATATCTGGAGATCGCAAGCCTGGTGCCGCGCGCACAGGCGCTGGCGCGCTCGGTCTTCCGGCTGGAGCAGGCGGGGCTCTAACGCAGCGCCGCCGTGATCGTCGCGGCGGGGACGGCGAGGCCGAGCGCCGCATGCGCGGCGGCGCGGGAGGCGACGCCCGCCACCGCCCAGCCGCCGCCGGGCTGCGCCGCCAGCAGCGGCCCGCCGCTCACCCCGCGCGTTCCGGCGCAGTCATGCAGCAGCATCCCGGCGGAGGTCACGCCGATGGCACGGCATTGCGTATCGGCCAGCAGGACCTCCGGCCGGTCCTGCTGGTAACCGGCGAGCATGAGGGGCGTGCGCGCCGCGGGCAAGCTGGTCATGAGCGGCAGCGTCGTATCCTGCGGGGCGATGTCGCGGTCGAGGGTCAGGAGCGCCCAATCCGCGCCGGCTGGGCTGCCGGGGCCAGGGTGATAACCGGCGCCGGTGCGGAAACTCGCCACCTGCGCATGCGCCGCCTGGCCGCCGCGCTCATAGCCCAGCAGGACATGCAGGCTGCCGGGCTGCACCAGGTTCTCGGTGCGGCGCGCGACCAGGCAATGTGCCGCCGTCAGCACGAGGTTGGGCGCGATCAGCGCGCCGGTGCAGCGCCCGCCGAGGGCATGCTGCACGCGGGCCAGCGCACGCCAGGGCATCTCACGCCGGTCCACCGCGCGGCGGGGATCCTCGGCGCCGATGCCGGGCAGGACATCGCGCGGCAGATGGCGCGGCGCCTCCTGCGCTTGGGCCGCGAGAGGGGCGAGAAGGACGAGGGCGAGCCAGCGCATGCGCTGAGTGTGGCGCGGCGTTTGCATCCAACAAGGGATGAAACCTCGCATTCCCCGCCGTTCCCTCCTCGCCTTGCCCACGCTGCTGCCGATGGCGGCTGGCGCGCAGGGCTTCCCCGACCGCCCCGTGCGGATGATCGTGCCCTTCCCACCCGGCGGCGCTGCGGACTTTCTGGGCCGTGTGGTGGGGGAGCGCATGGCGCGCGGATTGGGCCAGCCCGTCACCATCGAGAATCGCAGCGGTGCCGGCGGCAATATCGGCACGGCCGCGGCGGCCCAGGCCGAGCGTGACGGGCAGACGCTGCTGCTGAACGGCGTGCCCATCGCGGTGAACCGCTTCCTGTTCGCCACGCTGCCGTTTGACGCGGAGCGCGACTTCACGCCGCTCGGCATGATCGCGGTCGTGCCCAACATCATGGTGGTCCCGGTGGGATTGCCGGTGAACAGTGTCGCGGAATTCATCGCCCTCGCGCGCACGCGGCCGATGAACTACGCCTCGATCGGCAATGGGACCTCGCTGCACCTGGCCGGCGCGCAGTTCAACATCGCGACCGGGCTGGACCTGACGCATGTGCCCTATCGCGAGACGGGGGCGGCCAATAACGACCTGATGGCGGGCCGGGTGGAGGTGATGTTCCAGACCATCTCGGCGGCGGCGGAGCTGGTGCGGGGCGGGCGGATGAAGGCGCTGGCGGTGACGAGTGCCGAGCGCGCGCCCGCTTTCGCCGAGGTGCCGACGCTCCGGGAATCGGGCGTGGATCTGGTCTCGGTCGGCTGGTTCGGGTTGTTCGTGCCGCGCGGCGTGGCGGCGGATCGCGCGGCGCGGCTGGAAGCGGAATTGCTGGCGGCGGTGCGGGACGATGCGGTGGCGGCCCGCATCACCGGCAGCGGGAGCATCCCCCGCGCCATGCCCGGCGCCGAGTTCGCCGCCTTCATCGCGGAGGAGACGCGCCGTCTGGGCGACCTGGTCCGGGCGGCCGGAATCCGGGCGGACTAATTCCCGGGGTCCGGGGCCTTTCGGCCCCGGCGGGTCCAGGGCAGAGCCCTGGAGTCTTTACGCGAGCCGCCGATCCGCGGCCGGCGGCAGGAACCGATCCGTATAGAACCGATCCGGCGAAGGCATGTCGCCGAGGCTGTAGGCGAGCTTCACCGCCTCGATCTGCCGTTGGAAGCGCGGCGCCTCGATGACGCCGAGGCCGAGGCGGCGGACATTGGGGCTGTCCACCAGCTCGCTCATCGCCATGTCCTGGCGGACGGTCTCGATGGCGACGTCCGTCAGCTGCTCGCGCGCGCGCAGTGCTTCGATCGCGGCAGGGCGGTTGGCGAAGGCCCAGCGCATGGAGCGCAGCATGCCGTGCGTCACGGCGCGCACCGCATCGGGGTTGCGCTCCATGTAGGTGCGGGTGGTGAGCAGGACGGAGCCGTAGAAGAAATCCAGCCCGTGCTCGCGGTAGCGGAAGATGCGCTGCGCCGGCAGGTCCATCCCCAGGGCGCGGAGCGAGAGCGCGGTGGAGGTGACGAAGCCCGTGATGCCATCGGCGCGGCGCTGCACCAGCATGGGCTCGCGCAGCTCGGGTGCCACCGACATCCAGTTGATCGAGCTGAAGGGGATGTTGTTCACGGCGGCGAAGGCCGGGAAGACCTGGCGGCCGCCGTCGAATTCCGGCGCGGCGAGGGTGCGGCCGGCCAGCATGGAGATGTTGGTGATCGGCCCATCGGCGCGCACGGTGACCGCGGTCGGCGCCTGGTCCCAGAGGAGGGCGACGGCGATCAGGTCATTATTCGGGTTCTGCGACATGAAGCGCAGCACGGGCGTGGGGTCGGCCATCGCCATGTCGAAGGTGCCGGCGGACATGTCGAGCGGCACGCGGGCCGAGCCGAAGCCGCGGCTGATGGTGATGTCCACGCCCGCCTCGCGGAAGAAGCCCTGGCGCTCACCCGCGATGCCGAAGGCGTAGGGGCCGTTCAGGATCCAGTCGAAGGCGAAGCGCACGGTGGGGCGCGCCTGGGCATTGGCGACATGCGGGGCGGCGAGGATGAGAGGCGCGCCGAGCAGGGTGCGGCGGGGCAGGCGAGACTGCATGCGGAAACTCCTTTGCGCGGGGCGGTGAGGCGACCCTTCCGAGGCATGGAATTTCCGCCGCGCGCCCGGCGGCAGCAAGCGCGAAGCCTGGGGTGCGGCGCGCTGGCGGACGGGTTCCGCCCGCCGCGCCAGCAATTGCCCGAAAGATTGCCTTTTTGTAAGGCAGGAGCGTCGCGGCGCGTCCCACGCCGGGCGGCGCGCGGGCTGGCCGGGCAGGTCAGGCCCGGCGCATGATGGCACGAATTCCAGGAGTGCGCCCCATGTCAGAGCCCGCCGGATATGCCCCCGCCACGATGCGCGAGGCCGTGACCCTGCCGGCCCGGCCCGAGCCGATCCGGCTCAATCCGGCCGAGACCGCGATGATCATCGTGGACATGCAGAACGCCTATGCCTCACCGGGCGGCTACCTCGACATCGCGGGCTTCGACATCGCGGGCTGCGATGCGGTGATCCAGCGCGCGGCGGTGGCGGCGGATGCGGCGCGGCGCGCCGGCATCCAGGTGATCTATTTCCAGAATGGCTGGGACCCCGATTACAACGAGGCGGGCACGCCGGGCTCGCCCAATTGGCACAAGTCGAATGCGCTGAAGACCATGCGCAAGCGGCCCGAGCTGGCGGGCACGCTGCTGGCCAAGGGCGGCTGGGATTATGCGCTGGTGGAGGCGCTGAAGCCGCAGCCTGGCGACCTGGTGGTCCCCAAGCCGCGCTATTCCGGCTTCTTCAACACGAACATCGATAGCCTGCTGCGCGCGCGCGGCATCCGCAACATCGTCTTCACCGGTGTGGCCACGAATGTCTGCGTCGAAAGCTCGCTGCGCGATGCCTTCCACCTGGAGTATTTCGGCGTGGTGCTGGAAGATGCGACGCATGCGGCCGGCCCCGATTTCGCGCAGAAGGCCGCGCTCTACAACATCGAGACCTTCTTCGGATGGGTCTCCACCGTCGCGGATTTCTGCGGCGCAATTGGTCAATCGCCCGAGTAGGAGACAGCCATGCCCTTCGCCTCCGTGATTCCCGCCGGTTCCGGCAAGCCTCTTGCGCCCTATTCGCCGGGTGCCATGGCCGATGGCGTCCTCTATGTCTCGGGCACGCTGCCCTTCGACAAGGATAACAACGTGATGCATCTGGGCGATGCGGCTGCCCAGACGCGCCTCGTTCTGGAGACGATCAAGTCCGTGGTGGAGGCCGCCGGCGGCACCATGGCCGATGTGGTGATGAACCACATCTTCCTCACGGACTGGGCGAATTACGCGGCGCTGAACGCCGTCTATGCCGATTATTTCCCGGGCGACAAGCCCGCGCGCTACTGTATCCAATGCGGCCTGGTGAAGCCGGGTGCGCTCGTCGAGATCGCGACCGTGGCGCATATCGGCAAGTGAATTACGAACTCACCGGGGCAGGCGAGGAGGTCATCGTCCTCTCCGCCGGCTTGGGCGGGGCGGCCGCCTTCTGGGCGCCGCAACGCGCGGCGCTGGAGCAGCATTTCCGCGTGCTCGCCTTCGACCAGCGCGGCACGGGCCGCAATGCCGAGGCGCTGCCGGAGGGCTACACCATCGGCCACATGGCCGATGACGTGGTGGAAGTGATGGATGCGGCGGGTGTGACGCGCGCGCATGTCCTCGGCCACGCGCTGGGCGGGTTGGTCGGCCTCGACCTCGGGCGGCGCTATCCGGAGCGCATCGGCAAACTCGTGCTGGTGAATGCCTGGGCGCGCGTGGAGCGGCATTCGGAGCGCTGCTTCGAGATCCGCATCGGCATCCTCAACAGCCAGGGGCCGGCGGCCTATGTCGCGGCGCAGCCCTTGTTCCTGCACACCGCGCCCTACATGTCCGCCCATCATGAGAAGATCAACGCCGAGGTCGCGCACGGCACGGCGCATTTCCAGGGGGCGGGAAACCTGCTGAAGCGCATCGGCGCGCTGCGCGCCTTCGATGCGCGGGCGGACCTCGCGCGGATCACGGCGCCGACGCTGGTGGCCGCTTCGCGCGATGACCTGCTGGTGCCCTGGACCGCCTCCGAGATCCTCGCGGCCGGCCTGCCCCAGGCCGAGCTCTGGATCACGCCGGAGGGGGGGCACGCCTTCAGCGTCGAGCAGCCCGAGGCGTTCAACGCGAAGCTCCTGGGTTTCCTCACGGCCTAGCGCCGCGTTTCCGCTTGCATCGCGCGTTCCTTCCGCGCGAACATCCACCGGCCGGGAACAAGAACCCTGAGGATGTGACCCATGGGCGGCTTCCTGACCGATGACGACATCGCGGCCCTGCGCCCGGCGGAGGAGGCGATGTTCGCCTCACCCATTCCCACCCAGGTGGTGAGCTCCGACGAGTTCTGGCCCATCCCGCAGACCGACCGGCAGAAGGAGGTCGAGGCGCGAATCAAGGACATGGCGGATACGATCGGCCCCAGGCAGGGCATGGATCGCCGCCGCTTCCTGCAGACGAGTGCGGGCATGGCCGCCGCCTTCCTCGCGATGAACGAGGTCTATGGCCCGCTCTATGCCGTCAACCGCGCCGAGGCGCAGGTGGCGGGTGCGGCCGACATGCGGACGGCGGCATTGCGCCAGCAATTCATCATGGATGTGCACACGCATTTCCTGCGGCCGGACACGCGCATCATGACCTTCGTGAACGCCCGCCGCGCGGTGGGCCGGGCCGGCTGGAACCCCGATCTCGTCGGCCGCGAGCAGACCATCCAGGACCTGATGGAGGCCAATTGGTTCAAGGAGGTCTTCCTCGACAGCGACACCAAGGTGGCGCTGATCTCGGGCGCGCCCTCGGAGGAGGCCATCGACTGGTTCCTCACCAACGACATGAAGTTCGACGCCCGCAAGCGCGTGAACGAGGCCGCGGGCAACAAGCGCGTGCTGAGCCACGCGATCTTCACCCCCGGCAAGCCCGGCTGGATGGATGAGGTGGAGCGCGTGATCGAGCAGCTCAAGCCCGACAGCTGGAAGGGCTACACGATCGGCGACAACACGAACAAGCATCTCGCGATCCATCCCTGGCGGATGGATGATGAGCGCGTGATGTACCCCTTCTACGAGCGCATCCTGCGCGCGGGGAACAACATCGTCTGCGTCCACAAGGGGCTGTTTCCGCCGCAGATCGAGCAGC
Organism: Acetobacteraceae bacterium; assembly: GCA_027488195.1. GTDB lineage: Bacteria > Pseudomonadota > Alphaproteobacteria > Acetobacterales > Acetobacteraceae > Roseococcus. The sequence goes on from JAIYCD010000062.1 coordinate 23,146, forward strand.
AATTCCCGCATCTGACCCAGTACGCGAAGGTGGATGATGTGGGGAAGGCGGCGCGCGACTGGCCGCAGATCAACTTCGTCATCTACCACTCGGCCTATCGCTTCGCCGGCGGCGGCCGGGCGGAGCAGGGCTGGGCGCAATTCCAGCAGACCGGGCGGGTGGACTGGGTGAGCGACCTCGCCGAAATTCCGGCGAAGTACGGCGTGAACAACGTCTATGGCGATCTCGGCCAGATCTTCGCGCAGAGCACGGTGGTGGAGCCGCTGCTCTGCGCGGCCATGATGGGCATCCTGGTGAAGGGGTTGGGGGCGGATCACGTCGTCTGGGGCACGGATGCGATCTGGACCGGTTCGCCGCAATGGCAGATCGAGTCGCTGCGGCGCCTGGAAATCCCGGAGGATATGCAGCGGGCTCACGGCTTCGCCCCCCTGGGTGCCGCGGATGGGCCGGTCAAGAACGCGATCTTCGGCGAGACCTCGGCGCGGATGTACAATTACACCCGCCGCGCGGCGCTGGAGAATGACGGTGTCGCGCGGGTGAAGGCGGATTACGCGATGAACGGGCCGGGGCGCAGCAACCTCGCCTATGGGTATGTGGCGGCCGGCTAAGCCGGTAGCGGAAAGCGGTCGAGATAGGGCTGGTATTCCGGCTCGACGTCGATCGCCAGCGTTGCCAGGGTCCGGACCACGGCGCAGTAGAAGGCGGCCGTGACCGTCAGATCCACCATCTGCTCATGGGTCATGTGGGCCTGAAGCTCCGCGAAGGTCTCGGCCGACATGCCGCCCGCATAGACCTCGCGCGTGCCCTTCAGCACCAGCTTCGCCAGCGGCTCCAGGCTGTTGGGCTTGCCATCGGTCTCCGCGATCAGCGCCTCGATATCGGCGTCGGTCACGCCGAAGTCGTGGCCGATCTTCACGTGATGCGACCATTCATAGGGCGAGCGGGCGAGCCAGCCCACCTGCAGGATGGCGAGTTCGCGCAGGCGCGGATCGATCTTCGCGTCGTAGCGGATGTATTGGCCCAACCCGCTGAAGGCGCGTGCCGCGCCCGGGCTGTTCACCAGGCAGCGATGCAGCGTGATCATCCGCTTGAGCAGCGGGCGGTCCGCCTCGGCGAGATCCTCGGGATTCAGATAGGGCAGGCGCGCCATGCGATTCCTCCTGGTGGCTTTGCGTGAGCCTGGGACGTGGCGCGCCGCTTGACCAGGGGTGCGGCCCTTTGACCCTCGCGCCATTCACGGAAACAATGCAGCAAAACGAGTTCGAGGAAGCCCATGCCCATCACCACCCGCCGCGCCCTGACGCTCGGCGCGCTCGCCATGCCCGGCATCGCGCGCGCCGCCTGGCCCGAGCGCTCCATCCGGCTGATCGTTCCCTTCGGCGGCGGGGGACAGACCGACATCGTCTCCCGCGTCACGGCCGAGGCTTTGCAGCAGCGGCTGGGGCAGGTGGTGCTGGCCGATAATCGGCCCGGTGGCGCGGGCAACCTCGCGGCCGAGACGCTGGTGCGCGCGCCCGCCGATGGCTACACCATCATGGTGGCCACCATGGGCACCAATAGCGGCGTGAATGCGCTGATGTATCGCGCACTGAGCTATGACTGGGAGCGGGATTTCGCGCCGATCGGGCATTTCTGCTCCACCAGCAACGTGCTGCTGGTGCACAACTCCATCCCGGCGGTGGATTTCCCGGCCCTCATCGCCTGGATACGCGCCAATCCAGGCCGCTTCACCTATGCCTCGGCCGGGGTGGGCGCCATCACGCATCTGATCATGGAAGATCTGGGCTCGCGCCTCGGGCTCGACATGGTGCATGTGCCCTATCGGCAGAGCACGCAGGCCATGACGGACCTGCTCTCGGGCCGCGTGCATGCGCGCTGCCTGGGCCTGCCGGAGGCCGAGAGCGTGCGCGGGCAGAACAGCATCCGCGCCATCGCCGTGACCAGCGCGGAGCGGCGGGAAAACTGGCCCGGCGTGCCGACGATGGGCGAGACGGTGCCGGGTTTTGTCGGCTCCTCCTTCTTCGGCCTGACCGCCCGCGCCGGCACGCCGCCCGAGGCCATCGCCCGCGTCTCGGAGGCGCTGAATGACGCGCTGCGCGACCCGCGCGTGCAGGCCGCCTATGCGCGCGTGGGCGCCGACCCCGCATTGCCCAATACGCCGGCGGATTTCCAGCGAACCATCCGCGCCGCCCATGACCAATGGGCGCCGCTGATCCGCCGCCTCAACCTCGTCGCCGAATAGGACCTGACCCGCATGGATTTCGTGATCGCCATCGAGAAGGTGCGGCAGGAGTGGCTCGGCCGCGTCCGCAGCATCGAGGACGACGTCTCGCCCAGCATGCTGCGCCGCATCGCCGCCATGCTCGACCTGGATGCTGACGCCTATCCGCGCGGCGCGCTGCTGCCGCCGCATTGGGTCTCGCTCTTCGCGCAGGAGAGTGCGCGGCAGGGTGATATCGGCACCGACGGCCACCCGGAGCCCGGCGTCACGCTCCCGCCCATCCCGCTGCCGCGCCGCATGGGGGCCGGGCGGCGGGTGACGCTGCCCGGGCAGCTGCGCGTGGGCGACCAGCTCACGAAGCGCACCGAGGTCGCGGGCATCGAGCCCAAGCGGGCGCGCACTGGCACGATCTGCGTGCTGACCATGCGCCACACCTATCTGGCGGGGGGCGAGGTGATCGCAGTGGATGAGTTCGACGCGATCTATCGCGAGGCGGTGCCGCCCGGCACGCCATCCCCGGTCAATCCGGGCACGCCGGCACCGGAGGGTGCGGCCTGGACGCGTGAGGCGCAGGTCTCGAACGCGCTGGTGTTCCGCTACTCCGCGGTGACGTGGAACGCGCATCGCATCCATTACGACGCGGATTACGCGCGGGAGGCGGAGGGCTATCCGGCGCTGGTGCAGAATGGCGGGCTGACCATGCAGTTGCTGCTGGATGCGGCGGTGGAGAACACGCCGGGGCATCGCCTCAAGGGTTACACCGCGCGACTGACGCGGCCAATCTATGTGGGCGCGCGGATCACGCTGGCGGGCGGTGCGGTGGAGGATGGCCGCATGCGCGCCTGGGTCGCGGATGGGGACGGCAAGCTCTGCGCCGAGCTGGAGCTGGAATTCGCATGAGCGGGCCTCTCGATGGCGTGAAGGTGGTGGACCTCACCACCGTGGTGGTCGGCCCCATCGCGACGCGCACGCTGGCGGACCAGGGTGCCGATGTGATCAAGGTGGAGGCGCCGGGCGGCGATATCCTGCGCTTCCTCGCCGCCGGCAGCCGGACGCCCGCGATGAGCGGCAAGTTCATCAACTTCAACCGCAACAAGCGCAGCATCGGGCTCGACATCAAGCAGGCCGATGGATTGGCCGCGATGAAGGCGCTGCTGGCGAAGGCGGATGTCTTCGTGACGAATGTGCGGCCGCAGGGGCTGGAGCGCGCGGGGCTGGATTTCGCCGCGCTGCATGCGCTGAATCCGCGGCTGATCCATTGCGGCATCGTCGCCTTCGGGCGGGGTGGGCGCTACTACAACCGGCCGGCCTACGACCCGATCATCCAGTCGCTTTCGGGTGTGGCCGGCACCTTCCACCGCGCGACGGGCGAGCCGCGCTTCGTGCCCATGGTGATGACCGACCACACGACCGGCCTCATCGCCGCGCAGTCGGTGGGCTTCGCGCTTTATCGCCGGGAGAAGACGGGCGTGGGCGAGGCGATCGAGGTGCCGATGTTCGAGAACATGGCAAGCTTCGTGATGAGCGAACATCTGGGCGCCGCCACCTTCGACCCGCCGGAGGGGCCTTCCGGCGATGCGCGGCTCCTCTCGCCCGATTACCGCCCGCTGCCGACGAAGGATGGCTACCTGACCGTCCGGCCCAACAACAACCGCCAGGCCTTCGCCTTCTTCGACGCGATCGGAAAGCCCGAGCTGAAGGAGGATCCGCGCTTCCGGACGGCGCTGACCCGCACGCAGAACGCGCCGGACTATTTCCGCGTGCAGGTGGAGGCGCTGGCGATGAAGACGACGGCCGAGTGGCTGGAGATTTTTGCGAAAGCCGATGTGCCGGCCGGGCCGTACAACGAGATTGATGACCTGCTGGAGGACCCGCATCTGAACGAGGTGGGCTTCTGGCATTTCGACGAGCACCCGACCGAGGGGCGCATCCGCCGCACCAAGGTGCCCAACACTTTCACCGGCGGCATGCGGGAGGAGGTGCTGCCCGCGCCGCAGCTCGGCCGCCACACGCGCGAGGTGCTGCGCGAGCTGGGCCATGACGAGGCCGCCATCGAGGCCATGCTGACGAGTGGCGCCGCCTTCGAGGGATTGAGCTGATGCCCGCACCCAACTGGCGCTCCCTGCTCTTCGTGCCCGCCACGGCGGAGAAATTCGTGGCGCGGGCGCATACCCGCGGCGCGGATGTCATCATCCTCGACCTGGAGGACAGCATCCCGCCCGGGGCGAAGGCGGAGGCGCGGGCCGCGTTGCCCCAGGCGGCGAAGCTCGTGGGCCAGGCGGGGGCGGATGTCTGCGTGCGGATCAATCGGCCGCTGGAGATGAGCGTGCCCGACATCGCGGCGGCGGTGATGCCGGAGGTGTCCGTGCTGATGCTGCCCAAGGTGATGGGCGCCGAGCATGTGCGCCTGCTGAGCGAGGTGGTTTCGGTGCGTGAGGCGGCGCTGGGGCTTCCCATCGGGCATACGCGCTTCATCGGCGTGGTGGAGACGCCGCAGGCGCTGCCGAACCTCGCGGCCATCGCGGGGGCGGATCCGCGGATGGCGGGCTTGGGGGTGGGGAGCGAGGATCTATCGACCGAGCTGGAGGCGGTGCCAGGGGCGGATTCGCTCTATGTGTTCGGGATGATGTGCGTGGCGGCGGCGCGTGGGGCGGGGATCCTGCCGATGGGCTCGATTGGCGCCTTCGCGGATTTCTCGGACCTGGAGGCGTATCGGCAATCGCTGCGGCGATCGCGCCGGCTGGGGTTTGGCTGCGCCTCCTGCATCCATCCGGCGCAGGTGCCGATCATCAATGAGGAGTATGGCCCCTCGCCGGTGGAGGTGGATCGGGCCAGGCGGTTGATCGCGGCGTTCGATGATGCGTTGGCGGCGGGCCAAGGCGCAGTGGCTTTCGAGGGTGCGATGATCGACCTGCCCGTCGTAGAGCGTGCCCGTCGTTTATTGGCGCGCGCCCGTTGAAGGGGTCTGGGGCCAATGGCCCCAGCCGCCGGAGGCCCTTTTTGTTTACTCCGTGATAAGTTTTTCCTTGGCCAGCGCCACGAGTTGCAGCAGCGCGCCCGCCAGGGCCAGGCGATCGCGCGGATCCTCGCTGGCCATCGGGTGGCTTTCCGCCTCGCGCCGCATCCGCCCGGCGAATTGGTCGAGCATGCCGGCGGGGTCGGGGCTTTGCCGCGCCTCGGCGACAAGCAGGCGGGAGACCACGGCTTCCAGCGCGGCGAGGCGGATATCGGGGTCGAGCTGGCGCATGGGGAATCTCCTTGTGAGTGGCTCATGGTGCCGCCGAACGCGGCCCGGCGGCAATGGTCAGCCGAGGCGCGGATCGAGCCAGGGCCGCACCATGGACTGCCAGGGTGTCGCGCATGCGCCGGCTTCATCGAGTGCCAGGCCGAGGCCGGGGGCGGCGGGCAGGGGGGCCGCGCCGTGGGCGAAGCGCTGGTCCGCGCCCTGGGTCATGGTGAAGAAGCGCTCCGTCTCGCCGAACTGCACTTCGAGCGGCAGCAGGTTGGGCAGCGTCGCGCAGAGCTGCACGGAATGCCCGTGGCAGACCGGCCCCGTCGGGTTGTGGGGCGCGATCTCGATGCCGGCGGTCTGGGCCAGGGCCGCGATGCGCCGGATCTCCTCATGGCCGCCGGCATATTTGATGTCGGGCATCAGCACGTCATAGCAGCCGGCCTCGATGATGGTCCGGTAGGGAGCGAGGCCGGCCAGCGTCTCGGCGCCGGCGAGGCGCAGGCCGCGGTCATTGGCCATGCCGCGCAGGCGGCGGATCTCGGGGTGATTGGCCTCGCAGACGGGGCATTCCAGCCAGAAGAGGTTGAAGGGCGCGACGTCGCGGATCAGGCCGGCCGCACCGCCGGGCGAGAAGCGCCAATGCGCGTCCACCATCACATCCACACAAGGCCCCACGGCTTCCCGCACGGCGGCGATGCGGGCGAGGCCCTCGGCATAGGCGGCGCGCTGGTCGGGGTTGGCGGCATCCTCCCAGACCATCGGCTCGAAGGGGGCGAGCTTCACGGCGCGGAAGCCGGCGGCCACGGCGCGGCCAGCGGCGGCGGCGAAGCCCGCGGGCGTGCGGGGATCGGCGCCGCGGTTGATGTTGGCGTAGAGGGGCACGCTCTCACGCAGCGCGCCGCCCAGCAGGGCATGGATGGGCTGGCCCGCCGCCTGGCCCGCGAGGTCCCAGAGCGCCTGCTCCAGCGCCGAGGTGACGGCATGGGTGACCAGGCCGCCCGGCGCATGCGGCAGCAGCCGGGCCAGGCGGTTGCGGGAAGCCGCATCCTCGCCCACGAGCCGCCTGGCCAGCCCCGCCGCCTCGGCCGCGAGCCCGGCCTCATGCTCGGAGAGGGTGCATTCGCCCGTGCCGGTCAGGCCGGATTCGGTGCGGACCAGCAGGAAGCACCAATTGGTCTTGGGCGTGACATTCACGCCGAGGAACTCGAGTGCGGCGATGCGCATGCCAGGCTGCCCGTATGGTTGCGCGCAGCTTTGCCCCGGCCCCGCGCTGGCGCAAGCTTGGGTGGTTGAAAGCCGCGCGAGCCCCACGCATATCGCGCGCGGCCCGATTTTCAGGAGTGGAGGCAGCATGAGCGAGACGGTGGAACGGCATGAATTCGGCGCGGAGGTGGGGCGGCTGCTCGATCTCGTGGTGCATGCGCTCTACTCCGAGCGCGAGATTTTTCTCCGCGAGCTGGTGGCGAATGCGGCGGATGCGGTGGATCGCCGCCGGTTCGAGGCGCTGACGAACGAGGCGCTGGCCCTGCCGGCGGAGGCGAAGCTGCGCATCACGCCGGACAAGGCGGCGCGGACGCTGACCATCTCCGATGCCGGCATCGGCATGGGCAAGACGGATCTGGCGCAGCACCTGGGCACGATCGCGCGCTCAGGCACGCGGGCCTTCGCGCAGAGCCTGGCCGATGCGCCGGCCGCCGAGAAGCCGAGCCTGATCGGGCAATTCGGCGTGGGCTTCTACTCGGCCTTCATGGTGGCCGAGCGCGTCGAGGTCACCTCGCGCCGCGCGGGCGCGGAGGAAGCCTGGCTCTGGGCCTCGGAGGGCAAGGGCGACTACACACTCGCACCCGCCGGGCGCGCCGATGCCGGCACCGACATCGTCCTGCACATGAAGGCGGATGCGGAGGAGTTCCTGGAGCCCTCGCGCCTCAAGACCATCATCCGCAAATGGGCGGACCACATCGCCATCCCCATCCTCGTCGTGAACGAGGGCCGCGAGGAGGCGGCCAATGAGGGCACGGCGCTCTGGCAGAAGCCCAAATCCGAGGTGAGCGAGGAGAGCTACACCGAATTCTACCGCCATCTCGGCCACATGTTCGACAGCCCCTGGGCCACGCTGCATTGGCGGGCCGAGGGCGCGCTCGACTTCTCGGCGCTGCTCTTCATCCCCGGCATGAAGCCCTTCCAGGCCGTGGAGGAGGAGCGCAAGAGCCAGGTGCGGCTGCATGTGCGCCGGATGTTCATCACCGACGAGGCGGAGCTGCTGCCCCCCTTCCTGCGCTTCGTCCATGGCGTGGTGGATACGGAGGACCTGCCGCTCAACGTCTCGCGCGAGATGCTGCAGGCCACACCCGTGCTGGCGCGCATCCGCCGCGCGGTGACGAACCGCGTGCTGTCGGAGCTGAAGACGCGCGCCAAGGATGCCGAGGGCTACGCCAAGTTCTGGGAGAATTTCGGCGGCGTGCTCAAGGAAGGCGTCTGGGAGACGGGCGAGCACCAGAAGGACGTGGCCGCCCTGCTGCGCTTCCGCTCGACCGCGGTCGAGGGCTGGACCTCGCTCGCCGACTACGTCTCGCGCATGAAGGAAGGGCAGGAGGCGATCCATATCCTGGTGGGCGATGACCCGGCCGCACTCGCCAGGTCGCCCCAGCTGGAAGGTTATCGCGCGCGCGGGATCGAGGTGCTGCTGCTCTCCGACCAGATCGACGCCTTCTGGCCGGAGCGGCTGCCCAGCTTCGAGGAGAAGCCGATCCGCAGCATCACCCAGGGTGCCGCCAAGCTGGAGCCGGCGGAGGGCGAGGCCCCCCCCGATGTCTCGGCCCTGCTGGAGCGGCTGAAGACGGCGCTGGCCGAGCATGTCTCGGAGGTGCGCGCGACCGACCGGCTGGTCGAGAGTGCGGCGGTGCTGGCCGCCGGCGAATTCGGCCCGGACCTCGCCATGCAGCGGCTGCTGCGGCGCGCCGGGCGTGGCTTCCCGGGCGGGCTGCCGGTGCTGGAGGTGAACCCCCGCCACGCGCTGATCCGCAAGCTGGCGGAGGGCGAATTCGACGATGCGGCGCTGGCTGATCAGGCCGGGCTGATCTTCGATCTCGCGCGGCTGCAGGACGGCGATTCGCCGCGCGACCCCGCGGATTTCGCCCGGCGCGTGGCGCAGGCCCTGGCGGGCTGAGCGAAAGGGCGGTCAGTCCTTGGGTGGAACGAAGATGTAGCCCACGCCACGCACCGAGCGAATCGCCTCTGGCTTCGCCGGGTCGGCCTCGATCTTGCGGCGCAGGCGCATGATGCGGTTGTCGATCGCGCGGTCGAAGACCTCGGCCTCGCGATGGGCTGCCGTCTCCAGCAGCCATTCGCGCGTCAGCGGCCGGTTGGGGTGCTTCACCAGCAGCGCCAGCAGGTCGAACTCGCTGGCGGAGAGCACATCCTCCGTGCCGTCGGCCAGGATGAGGACGCGGCGCTCCAGGTTCAGGCGCGCCGTGCCGACGCGCATCTCCGTCAGCAGGGCGGGAGGGGGCGGCGCCTCGGCCGCACGGCGCAGCAGGGCCTTGATGCGGGCCAGCAGCTCGCGCGGCTCGAAGGGCTTGGTCACATAGTCATCGGCGCCGGATTCGAGGCCGACCACGCGGTCCACCGTGTCGCCGGCCGCGGTCAGCATGATGATCCCCATGCGCGAGGAACGGGCGCGCGCCCAGCGGGCCAGGGCGAAGCCGTCCTCCGCCTCGTTCAGATGGACGTCGAAGAGGGCGAGGTCTGGCAGGGATTGCGCATGCTCGCGCTTGAACTCGGCGCCGGAGGCGAAGGTGGCGGGGCGCAGACCATGCTGGGCCAGGTATTCGCCGATGATGCGCCGCTGCAGCGGATCATCCTCGACCAGGGCGAGGCGCGTGGGGCGGCTCATCCCGCCCGGCCGCCTGTCTCAATCTCGGATCGAATCCCGTGCATGCGACATTGGAGGCGCATCACGGGGCAGATGGCAAGGAGGCGCTACTGCTCGCCATCCGCCTCCGGGTGACGGAGATGCCAGAGGCGCTCATGCGCGGCGACCAGCGTCTCGATGTTGCGGCGGCGGTTGATGTCGGGGGAGACGGGGCGGCGCGTCAGCATCATTTCCAGCACGCGCAGCAATTGCTCGGCCACCTCGAAATCAGCCTGGTCGCAGGCCTGGTGGAAGGCAACCAGGATCTTGTCCGAGAGGCGACGGCCCTGGCGGGGGGCCGCGCCGGACCTGGCGGCGTCTTCCATCCCTTCCGTGCGGTCATCGTCTTCCGCCATGAGAAACTCCTTTGGTGGCCTCGTCGGGACCACGATTCTGGAGTGGTTATGCGCCAGATCGGGGATGCTCGCCAAGTCTCACGACGCGGGATTTCGGGCCGCGCGCTGCTGCGCCTGGACCGCCGCCGCGATGGCTTCGGGGCTGGTTTCCGGGCGGAACAGGGCGCGCACCTTCGCATCCGGCCCGACCAGATAGATGAAGCTTGAATGGTCCATCACATAGTCGGTCATGTCCGGCCGCTGGACGCGCGCGAAATAGACGCGGTAGCGACGGGCGGCGGCGGCCACTTGCTCGGCCGTGCCGGTCAGTCCCTGCATCCGCGGATGGAAGCGCGGGACATAATCCGCCAGCTGGGCCGGCGTGTCGCGCTGCGGATCGATGGTGATGAGGACGGGCGTCACCGATTCGCCTTGCGGGCCCATCGCATCGATCGCGGAGGCGATGGTGCCGAGCTCGGTCGGGCAGACATCAGGGCAGTAGGTGAAGCCGAAATAGACCAGCAGCCAGCGTCCGGCGAAATCGCGCTCGGTCACCGGCTGGCCGGCCTGGTTCACCAGCTCGAAGGGGCCGCCGAGCGACATGCCGGCGGGCAGCTGCATCCCACCGCCGCCCGAGGCCGTCGGCACCGCCATCTCCTGGCCGAAGACGCTGGCGAGGCGGTTGGCAAAGGCCTCGCCCAGGCTTTCGTTGGGCGACTTGCTGACCCAGGCATAGGCCCAGATGCCGGCGACCAGGGTCAGCAGGAGAATGCTGGAAAAGCGGATGATGCGAAGCATGACGGGGAGTTAGCCTCCCCCCGCCATGTCTTCAATGGCACCCGCCGCGGGGCTGGTCAGTGCCGCGCGTCGAGCTCGATCGCGCCCTCGGGCTGGGCCGAGGTGAAGGTGCCATCCGCGAAGGCATCCTCCCACGAACCTTCCGTCGAGGCCTTGGAATACTCGGTCGCGCGGTTCTCGAAGAAGTTCGTGTGCTCGATGGCGTTGAGCATCTCGTCCAGCCAGGGCAGCGGGTTCTTCTCGATGTGGTAGAGGCATTCGAGGCCGAGCTGCTGCAGGCGGCGGTCGGCGATGAACCGGATATAGAGCTTCACATCCGCGGCCGTCAGGCCCTCGACGCCGCCCAGCTCGAAGGCGAGGTCGATGAAGGCGTCCTCGTGGTCCACGATGGTGGCGCAGATCAGATAGAGGTCGCGGCGCAGCTCCTCGGTCCAGATCTCCGGGTTTTCCTGCACGAAGGTGCGGAAGAGGCGGATGACGGAGAGGCAGTGCAGCGTCTCGTCGCGCACCGACCAGCTGACGACCTGGCCCATGCCCTTCATCTTGTTGAAGCGCGGGAAGTTCATCAGGATCGCGAAGGAGGCAAAGAGCTGCAGGCCTTCCGTGAAGGCGCCGAAGGCGGCGAGCGTCTTGGCGATCTCGGTCTTGTTCTCGACC
>JAIYCD010000257.1 GCA_027488195.1 Acetobacteraceae bacterium
GGTAGAGCACTGTGTTCGGGACGCAGGGGCCGGAGGTTCGAATCCTCTCACTCCGACCATTCGCCCTCCCGCCAGAACCCGTGTCTCAGACCGTTTGCAGCGGGATCTCGAACCAGAAGACGCTGCCCTCGCCAGGCTTGCTGTCGAAGCCGATCACGCCGTCCATCAGCTCGGTCACGTGGCGGCAGATGGCGAGTCCGAGGCCGGTGCCGCCATGGCGCCGCGTGCTGCTGCTCTCGGCCTGGCTGAAGCGCAGGAAGAGGCGGGGGCGCAGCGCGGGCGGGATGCCGATCCCCGTGTCCCGCAACTCGACACGCAATGTGCCCCGCGTGGCGTCGCGGGCGGTCCAGGCGACCTTGACCGAGATCTCCCCCGCCTCGGTGAACTTCACCGCATTGTCGGCCAGATGGCCCAGGAGCTGTGTGATCCGCGCGGGGTCTGCGCGCAGCGTCTGCGGCAGATCGGCCGCGATATCGAGGCTCCAGCCGATTCCCTTGCGGCGTGCGGCGGCGGCGGCGGGTGCAAGGGCCGGCGCGAAGAGGCCGCGGGCGGGCACGAGGGCGGGGCGCAGCACCGTGCCCCCCGTCTCGAACAGCGAAAGCTCCAGCACGTCGTTGATCAGCCGCAGCAATTGCTGCCCCGAATCGAGGATGGCCGCGATCGCCTCGCGGTCCTCGGCCGGGCGGTCGGGGTGGTCGAGGACCTGCGCCATGCCGAGGATGCCGTTGAGCGGCGTGCGCAGCTCGTGGCTCATATTGGCCAGGAATTCGCTCTTCGCGCGGTTGGCGACCTCGGCCTTGTCGCGCGCCTCGCGCAGGTCGATCTCGCGGATGCGGGCATTCTCCAGCAGCACGGCCTGCGCCGCCTCGCTCGCCATCAGGGCGCGCAGGCGCGCGCGCATCGCGTCCGCCATCTCGCTGAAGGCCAGCGTGAGGCGCGCCACCTCGTCCTGGCCATGGGCCTTGAGCGTGATGTCGTAATTGCCATCGCGGATGCGCTCGGCCGCCGCCTCCAGCCTGCGCATCGGCAGAAAGAGCATGCGGTTGCCGAGCTCGACGAGGGGAACGAGCAGGGCGAGCGAGATCAACCCCACGATCAGCGCGCCGCTCAGCAGCGCGCGGTGCGCCGCCTGGAGCGGCCCGCGCGAGAGGGCGAAATGCAGCGTGCCGAGCGGCTGGCCGGCCAGCGCGATGGGCACGGTGTAGAGCTGGCGCTCCTCGCCATTGGCCATGGTGAAGCGGCCGGGCTTGGGCATGCCGTCGCCGAAGGACCACCCCTCGCTCGAGATCAGCTGTCCCCGCGCATCCAGCAGGACCATGTGCGCAAAGCTGCCGGACGCCACGCCCTCGCGCAGCACCGCCTGGGCCGTCGCGTAGTCGCGCTCGGCCAGCGGCGTCGCGAGCGCGGTCTCGAGGATGGGGCAGACGGCGATGGCGCGGGCCTGGAGCTCGGCTTCCAGCGTGCGCAGCACCAGGCGGTCCTGCATGAAGGTGAGGACGCTGGCGAGTGCCAGCAGCGCGGATGCGGCGAGCGCAAAGAGCTTGATGCGGAGCGAGAGCCTGGCACGCATGGGGCTGGCCCTTCCGCTCCCGCTCAGCCGGCGCGCAGGAAGGCGCGCGTCTCCTCCACCACGTCATCCAGCTCGGCGAGGTCGGCCGGGGTGACGGGGCGGATGCCGTTGAAGCCGGTCGCGGCGAAGAACTCGCGCCCCTGGATGCTGCCGGGGAAACGGCCGATGGCGGCCATGAGGCGCTGGACATCCGCCTCGGGCGTGCGCGGCGCGACCAGCATGAGGAAGCCCGGCACACGGATGAAGACCTGCCAGATGAGGAGGTTCTCGCGGATGTCGGCCCGGATCGCGTTGAACTCGCCCTGGCTCATCACGGCCGCGCGCGTCTCGGTCGTGTTGAGCAGCTGGGCCAGGCTGTCCTCGTTGCGCGCATGCGTGGCGCGCGCGTTGCGGCCGATCTCGATTCCCTGGGCGCGCGCCCAATGGATGAACTTCAGCGCGACGAGGGATTGCGGGTTGGTCATCGCCACGGTCGTGTCGCGCAGATCGGCGGGGCCGCCGAGCGGACGGGCGCGGAGTGTCACGATCAGGCCCGGGATGCGCGGCTCATAGATGGCGATGGGCTGCAAGCCGGCATCGAGTTGTGCCACGCGGCCGAGATTGGCGGCGGTGACGACCAGACCGAAGGCGCCGGCCACGCTGCGCTCCTGGAAGGCCTGCAGGCCCGGGGCGGTCACGACCTCGACCGGGCGGGCGAGTTCCTGCTCGAGGAAGCTGCGGAAGGGCTGGTACTGGCCGAGCAGGATGCGGGCGCTGACATTGGGCATGACACCGAATTGCAGCGGCGCGGGCTGCGCCACGGCCAGCCCGGCAGGACCGGCAGCGAGAGCGAGGCCGGTCAGCAGCCTTCGTGTGATGGGCGGTGTCACGGCGGTCCTCTCGTCTCGGCATCCGGGCCGGGGTTCCATCAGCCGGAAAATACGATAGGCCGGGATGCGCCCGGACGCCAAACCCTATCCGCTTTTGAAGACAAAACGCCGAGATAATCCGAAATTGATGAACATGCCCGCCAGCGAACCCGCGGCCACGCCCAGGACCGGGTATTGCGCGACCGCGGGCAGGCTGGCCACCAGGGCGGCATAGGTGCCGTAATTGGCGGCGAAGCCCACCAGGTTCAGCGCGAGGAAGCGGCCCCATTGGCGGGCCACCGGCGCGTCCCGCCGCGCATCGCGGAAGGTCCAGGCGCGGTTGAGCGCGAAGGTGGCACTGGCGGCCGCGATGTAGGAAAGGACGCGCCCGCCATAGGGGCCGAGGCCAAGCGCCATCATGCCCAGCAGCACGGCCGAATCCACGAGGAAGCCCACCGTCCCCACCACGCCGAAGCGGAGGAATTGTTCGATCGTCGCGCGCATGGCACGGCTTCTCGCTGGCCGGCGTGGCGCAATTGCGGCGGCGGATCAAGCTGGCGTCTTCGGGGGAATGCGCAGGATCGGTCTCGTGGGTCTCGGGCGGATGGGGGGTGCGATGCTGCGCCGCCGGCGCGCGAAAGGGCAGATGCGCAAGGATGCGCGCCTCGCCTTGGCCCTGGCGGATGGGGAGGAGTTCAACCGGGTTCCGGCCGGGATCTTCGGCACGTGAACAGACCAGCGGGGGAACTCGTTCCCCCGCGCTCCCTCATCTTGGGGCTGGGCAAGTTGCCGCAATTTTCTTTACTTTTATGCCTAAATCCGCTTAATTTCCTATCATGATCCAGCGCATCCCCTTCACCCATCTCTCCGACGCCGAATGGGAGGCGCTCCGCCCCTATCTCGCGCGCGCCGCCCCCCAGGGCCGCCCGATCCGGGACGCACGCCAGCGGATGAACGGAATCTTCCGCCTGGTCGCGACCGATGCGCCCTGGCGGGAGGTTCCGGAGGAATACGGCGCCGCCGCCACCGTCGCCCGGCATTTCCGGCGGCTGACGCATGCGGCGCTGTGGAAGCGTCTGTTGCAGGCGCTTTATGGGCTGGAGCCCACGCATCCCTTGTACGGCTTGCGGCGGATCATCTTCCGGTGCTGCCGGCGGGCGGCGCGCATCCGCGGCCTGCGCCTCATCATGCTGGCGCGGCGGCTGGGCTTCGAGCAGGCCCTGCCGGGCCCACCCTGGATGGTCGCCGATCCGGATTTGTCCGAAAGCTTGCGTCGCTGGCAATTGCGCCATCGCGACAACTTCCCGGCCTTCGTGCGGCGATGGGGCAAGACGCTCAGGACGCTGCTCACCCTGGCGGGTGGGCGGCCCAATATGCCGCGCGCGGTGCGGCTCGCCCTCCCGTGAGCGCTATTCGCGCTCGTAGAGCAGTCGCGCGCGGATCGTGTGGGGCAGGGCGCGGAGTTCCGCCAGGATGGCGTCGCCATCGCGCGTGGCACCCGCATCCACGACCACGTAGCCGATCTCGCCATCGGTCTGGAGATACTGGCCCGCGATGTTCACGCCGCGCTTGGCAAAGACCTGGTTCACATTGCCCAGCACGCCCGGCGCGTTGCGATGCACATGCATGAAGCGCGTGCCGGTGGGCCGCGCGGGCAGCGCCACCTGCGGGAAATTCACCGCACCCTCGGTGCTGCCCGTGTCGGAATAGTCGGCGAGCTTGCGCGCGACCTCCTCGCCGATGCGCGACTGCGCCTCTTCCGTGCTGCCGCCGATATGCGGCGTCAGGATCACGTTATCGATGCCCTGCAGGGCCGAGACGAAGGGGTCGCCATTGCGCTTGGGCTCCTCCGGGAAGACGTCGAGCGCCGCACCCGCCAAGGCGCCGGCGCGCAGGGCGGCGGCCAGCGCCTCCACATCCACCAGCGTGCCGCGGGCATTGTTGATGAGGTAGGCCCCGGCCTTCATCTTGGCGATGCGCTCCGCATTCAGCAGGTTCATCGTCGCCGGCGTCTCCGGCAGGTGGATCGTCACCACATCGGACCAGTGGAGCAATTCATCGAGGCTGGCGCAGCGGCTCGCATTGCCATGCGGCAACTTGGCCGCCGTGTCGAAATAGATCACGCGCATGCCGAACGCCTCGGCGAGCACCGAGAGCTGGCTGCCGATATTCCCGTAGCCGACGATGCCGAGCGTGCGGCCGCGCACCTCACGGTATCCGTCGGCCGACTTGTCCCACTCGCCGCGATGTGCCGCGTTGGATTTCGGGAAGATGCCGCGCAGCAGCATGACGATCTCGCCCAGCGTCAGCTCCGCGACCGAGCGCGTGTTGCTGAAGGGCGCGTTGAAGACGGGGATGCCGCGCTGGCGTGCGGCGTCCAGATCCACCTGGTTGGTGCCGATGCAGAAGCAGCCGATGCTCATCAGCCGGTCGGCATTGGCCAGCACCTCCTCGGTGATGGTGGTGCGGCTGCGGATGCCGAGCATGTGGACGCCGCGCACGGCATCCACCAGCGCCTGGCCTTCCAGCGCCTTCTTCTCGCGTCCGATATTCGTGTAGCCCTCCTGGCCCAGCAGCTCGACCGCGGTGTCGGAGATGTTTTCGAGCAGGAGGGCGCGGATGCGCTCCTTCGGCAAGGAGAGTTGATCGCTCATGGGGTTACCACCGGTCTGGAAGGGCATGGTTCAGCTATTCGCGAGGTCGAGCAGCACCTGGGCCAGCACGCGGGCGCCGGCGGCAAGCTCGGAGGGTTCGGAATATTCGGAGGGATGGTGCGAGACACCGCCCCGGCAGGGCACGAAGATCATGCCGGTCGGGCAGTGCGGGTGCATGAACTGCGCGTCGTGGAAGGCGCCCGAGGGCAGGCGGATGGCGCGCAGCCCCTGGGCGCGGGCGGCGGCTTCCACCGCGTTCGGCACCATCGGGTCGAAGACGGTGGGGGTCGCGTGGAAGCGCTCGGTCACCTTCGCCGTGCAGAAGCGCATGGCGGATTGGATCACGCCCTCGATCGCGTTGCCGCGCGGCTGGAGGATGGCGTTGTCCGGGTGGCGGAGATCGATCGTGAAGCGCGCGGTCTGCGCCACCGAGTTGGAGGAATTGGGCAGGATCTCGATGGAGGCCACGGTGAAGCGCAGCGTGTCCGTCGGATCATGCATCAGGGTGTTCAGCGCGTTGATGGCGCGCACCATGTCCTGCACCGCATCGCGCCGCAGGCCGACCGGCGTGGTGCCCGCATGGTCGGACTTGCCGGTGATCTCGACCAGGAACCAGCGGCTGCCCTGGATGCCGGTCACGATGCCGATATCGGCGTCCTGGCTCTCCAAGGTCGGCCCCTGCTCGATATGGGCTTCCACATAGGCGTAGGGGGCCGCGCCCTCGACGACGCCGAGCCCGCGCCGGGGGATGTCGCTCTCGGTGGCCAGCATGTCGGTCAACGCCTGGCCGAAGGGGATGCCGTCCTTGTCCAGCACGGCGTCCCAGGTCTCGGGCGGGCGGTAGCCGGCATAGGCCATGCTGCCCATGCAGCCCGGCGCATAGCGGCCGCCCTCCTCATTGGTCCAGGCCACCACCTCGATGGGGCGCCTGGTCGAGACGCCCGCCTCACGCAGGGCCTGCACGGCTTCGAGGCCGGCGATCACGCCCCAGATGCCATCGAAGCGGCCGCCGGCGGGCTGGCTGTCCATGTGGCTGCCGGTGAGCACCGGGGCCAGATTCGGGTCGCTGCCCTCGTGGCGGAGAAACAGGTTGCCCAGCCTGTCCACGCTGGCGGCGAGGCCCGCGGCTTCGGCCCAGGCGATCAGCAGGCGGCGCGACTTGCGGTCATTCTCGGTGAGGCAGGCGCGGTTCACGCCCCAATTCCCGTCAGCGTCGCGGAAGCCGCCAAGCTCCCCCATCTCCATCAGGCGCTGCCATTGGCGCGCCTCGCTGACGGCGGCGACGAGGTTCGGGGCGATGGTGTCAGGCATGGGGCAGGGGATTACGGCGCTGTGCCCAGGGGATCAAGCGCGGCCCTGGGTGGGCTGGCATGCTTTCCGGCCCATGCCGCCCTTGCCTGGCGCCCGGCCGCGCCGCAGGCTCGGGCCATGTGGACCCGTCGCCTGGCGCTCGCCGCGCCCTTCCTCCCCGCCCCCGCGCTCCTGCGGGCCCAAACCGGGCCTCGCTTCGAGGCGGTGCACCGCTTCAACACGCCGGCCGCCCGCCAGGGCGTCTGCGCCGATGCCGCCCACGTCTATGTCGTGGATGACCGGCTGATCGTGAAGATCAGCAAGCAGGGCTTCCGCGAGGTGGCGCGCTTCGAAAGCCCGCGCGAGGGGCCGATCATCCACATGAACAGCCTCTCCCTGCATGAGGGGCGGCTCTTGGCCGCGCACTCCAATTATCCGGAGGAGCCGATGCTCTCCTCCCTCGAGATCTTCGATGCGGCGAGCCTGCGCCATGTCGGCAATCATTCCTTCGGGCTGATGCCGGGCAGCCTCACCACCATCGAATGGCAGGGCGGCGTGCCTTGGGCGGTCTGGGCCAATTACTCGCGCGTCTTCGGCCGCAACCAGCGCCCCTATGGCCACACGCATTGGACGCATCTGACGCGCCTCGCCCCCGACATGCGGCAGACCGCCGGCTGGTCCTTCCCGGCCGACATCCTCAGCCGGGCGGAGCCCATGAGCATTTCCGGCGCGTCCTGGGGACCAGGATTGCCGGGGCATCCAGGCCCGCTGCTCTGGTGCACCGGGCATGACCACAAGGAAGTCTACGCCCTGCGCCTGCCGGCCATGGGCTCGCGCCTGGAGCGCGTGGCGACGCTGCCGATCGAGGCGGAGGGGCAGGCCATCGCCTGGGACCGCGCGGAGCCCGATCTGCTCTGGATGATCGTGCGAAGCCGGCGAGAGGTGGTCGGCATGCGGCTGGTGGGCGCATGAATCCTTGCCATGGGATGGGCCGCGCGGCAGTTTTCGCAGTGCAACACGAGGTGACGCGATGAGCCGTCTTTCCACCCATGTCCTCGACACCGCCCATGGTCGCCCTGGCGGGGGCATGGGCTTCACGCTCTACAGGATCGAGGGCGAGGCGCGGGTGAAGCTGGCCGAGGGTGTCACCACCGCCGATGGCCGGGCGCCGGGCGAACTCCTGCCCGAGGCCACCTACAAGCCGGGGCGCTACCAGCTGGTCTATCAGGTGGCCGCCTATTTCCGGGCGCAAGGCGTGACCCTGCCGGAGCCGCCCTTCCTGGACGAGGTGACGCTGAGCTTCGGCCTGGCGCATGAGGCGCATTACCATGTGCCGCTGCTGGTCTCGCCCTTCGGCTATACCAGCTACCGGGGCAGCTGATGGAACTCGATGCCGCCTATCTGATGGAATGGGCCAACCTGCTGCTCCGCTGGCTGCATGTCATCACCGGCATCGCCTGGATCGGCGCGAGCTTCTATTTCATCGCGCTGGACCAAAGCCTGGAGCCGCCCAAGGACGGCAACCCGCTGGTGCGCGGCGAGCAATGGTCCCTGCATGGCGGCGGCTTCTACTACAAGCGGAAATACAAGGGCGCGCCCGAGGCGATGCCCACCACGCTGCACTGGTTCAAGTGGGAGGCCTACTGGACCTGGGCGAGCGGCTTCGCGCTCTTCGTGCTGATCTACTGGGGGCAAGCCAGCACCTATCTGATCGACCCCGCCGTGCTGGACATGCCGGTCTGGCTCGCCATCGCCCTCTCGCTGGTGATGATCGTGGCGGGCTGGGTCGGCTATGACATGCTGTGCCGGCGCATCGCGGATGAACGGAAGCTGCTGCTGGCGGGCTCGGGCCTGCTGGTGGTGCTGGCGCTGGTGGCCACGCATGTCTTCTCGGGGCGCGGCGCCTTCCTGCTGATCGGCGCCATCACCGGCACCATCATGGTGGCCAATGTGGCCATGGTGATCATCCCCGGCCAGAAGAAGATGGTGAAGTCGATCGAGGCGGGCGAGGCGCCGGACCCGATCCATGGCCAGCGCGGGCTGCAGCGCAGCGTGCACAACACCTATCTGACGCTGCCCGTGCTCCTGCTGATGATCAGCCCGCATTACCCGATGCTGTACCAGCACAAGCTGAACTGGCTGGTGCTGATCCTGATCGCGGTGGCCGGTGCGATGATCCGGCAATTCTTCGTGCTGCGGCATACCGGCCGCTCCAACTGGGCGCTGCCGGTGGGGGGCGTGGTGGCGCTGGGCCTGCTGGCGCTACTGGTGGCCCCCCGGCCGGATCCGCGCTTCGCTGGAATCGAGGTGCCGCCCTTCGAGGAGGTGCAGGCCATCATGGCGAGCCGCTGCGCCGCCTGCCACGCGGCGCGGCCGAGTTTCGAGGGCGTGACCGCCGCACCCAAGGGCGTGCTGCTGGACAGCCCCGCGCAGATCCGCCGCTGGGCGGCCGCGATGCGTCAGCAGGTGCAGACCGAGGCCATGCCGCCCGGCAACGTGACGGAGCTGACGGATGAGGAGCGCGGCAAGATCATCGCCTGGGTCGCCGCGGGGGCGCCCGCCAGATGAAGCCCCGGGCGCCCGCCAGATGAAGCCCCGGGCGCCCGCCAGATGGCGCCGGCGGCGCCTCGGGCAGGGGGGCGATCCGCGCTGCGCGCCAGGGGGCTGGGTCATCCGGCGGGGCGGCGTCAGGCCGGGCGCCGAGGCCGAGGCGGATCGCGGCATGGGCGGCCATGGGCGTCATGTTGCCTTGATCGCATTCGCCCCGCCCAAGACCGCGCCACAAATTGTTTCGCGGGTCCCGCGCCTGCCCTGGCCGACCGCTTCGCAAGCCGGCGCGAGTGTGGCCAAGATGCGATGCTTCCTGGGAGCTTGCGCCCGCGAATGACCGCGATCTTCCCCACCCGCCTGCCCATGGCGGCCCCTGACGACCTCCTGGCCTTCGAGGCGATGCTCGAGGATGGAC
>JAIYCD010000124.1 GCA_027488195.1 Acetobacteraceae bacterium
CAGACGGATGAGGCCTATGACCGCCTGGGCGGCTATGCCGTGATGAACCCGCCGATCCGCGACCAGCGCCACCTGGAGGCCGCCTGGGCCGCGGTGCGCAACGGCACGGTGGATGTGGTGGGCAGCGACCACGCGCCGCATTCCCGCGCCGCCAAGGAACGCCCCTGGCCCGATACGGCGGCGGGGCTGACCGGAATCCAGACGATCGTGCCGGTGATGCTCGATCACGTCAGCGCCGGCCGCCTCAGCCTCATGCGCCTTGTGGACCTGATGTGCGCGGGCCCCGCGCGCATCTACGGCGCGGTGAACAAGGGCCGGCTGGCCGTGGGCTACGATGCCGATTTCACGCTGGTGGACATGGCGAAGTCGCGCGAGATCACCAATGACTGGATCGCCAGCCCCTGCGGCTGGACGCCCTTCGACGGCCATCGCTGCCAGGGCTGGCCGGTCGGCACCATCGTGCGGGGTCACATCGCCATGCGCGAGGATGAGGTGCAGGGAGGCCCGGTGGGCCGCCCCGTCAACTTCCGCTAGGCGCTTCACCGCGTCGGCGTCGCGATGCCCTGCCGGACGCCACCCTGGCCCGCATTCCCCTGCGGCGTGGCACCCATCCCCGGGGCCTCGCCCGCCACCGAGCCGGGTGGCATCGACGTGGCGGGACGCCCCGCCCCCATGCCCATCGCATCGCGCGCCCGGTCGCCCGGGGCGAGGCCGGTCTGCGCCGGCGGGCCGGGGTTTCGCACCTCGCCCTGCGGCGGCACCCCGGGCGAGGGCGCAATCGGCACGGTTCCCGCCGCGGCCGCCGCATTGCCCTGGCCGGTGGGCGGAACCACGCCCTGGATCACGCCCGCAGGCGTATTGGTGCCCGCACTGGGCACCGTGGTCGGGTTCGCGGTGCCGCGCGACAGGCCTGGCGTTTCGGCGACAGGCTGAGCCTGCGCCACGCCGAGCGAGGCGAAGAACCCGGCCGCAACCAGATGAGGGAGCTTCATGACATCCTCCTTCAGGATCACTCCCTGCCTGAACGGCCGGGGCATCCAGGGGTTGCCGCCTCCGCCGCGCAGGATGGACAGGCCGGGGCGTGGCTGTTCTCCTGGGCGGATGCGAATCGGCATCCTGCAATGCGGCGAGATCCCCGATGACCTCTCGGCCGCCCATGGCCGCATGGGCGCCATGATGCAGCGGCTTCTCCCGCCCGGGCGGGAGGCCCTGCTGCATGATGTGACCAGCGGGCGCATGCCGGAAAGCCCGGCCGTCTGCGACGCGTGGTTGCTCACCGGTTCGGCCGCCGGGGTCTATGACGACCTGCCCTGGATCGCGCCGCTGAAGGGGTTTCTCCGCGCGGCGCGCGGGCGCAGCAGGCTGGTGGGCATCTGCTTCGGCCATCAGATCATGGCCGAGGCCTTTGGCGGCCGCGTCGTGAAGTCGCCCAAGGGCTGGGGCATCGGCCTGCACCGCTACGAGGTGGCGGCGCAGGCAGCCTGGATGGAGGACGCAGCCCCCGTCCATGTCGCCGCCTCCCATCAGGACCAGGTGGTCATGGCGCCGCCCGGCGCCCGCATCTGCCTCGCCAGCGACTTCACACCCCTGGCCGGCCTCGACTATGGCGATGCCATCTCCTTCCAGTGCCACCCGGAATTCACGCCGGAATTCTCCATCTCGCTGCTGGAGGCACGGCGCGAGGTGCATGGCGCGGCGGGCAAGGCTGCTGTTGAATCCCTGCGCGGCCTTGATGATTCGCCCCGGATGCGCCGCTGGATCGCCCGCTTCCTGGAGGGTTAGGGCGCGGCCTCCGCCATCGGTTCGATGCGCGGCAGCATGTCCCGTGGGATGCCGGGCCACCACGCGGTCCGGTTCGCCTCCTGCGCGGGGGTGAGCCCGACCGGCCCGTCCACGACGCCGCGCTGCATCGGGATGCTGGCCGGCCGCGTCACCCAGCAATCCACCCGGCCGAGGCTTGGCGTGCAATAGGGCGGGGGCCCGGGGGCCGGCAGTTCGGGCGCGCAATAGGAAAGGCCACGATCGATCCGGACGATCGAGCAATCCCGCCCGCTCAGCCCCGAGACCAGGATGTCCGGCACCCCGCGCCCGACCAGCGTGATCGAGGCGACGCTGGCCGCCCCCGCGATGGCCAGGCTCGCCGTGTCGCAGCCGGCGAGCGGCAGCGGGGCGGCCAGCAGGGCGAGCAGGGGCAGGGTGGCGCGCATCCCCCCCAACATGGCCGTCCGGCCTTACCGGATGGTGAATGCCAGCCGGTGATTTCACCCGGGCGGATGATGCTCTATACCCCAGAGCCCTGAACCCAGAAGGCGCGTGACCTTGCCGGATTTGATTGACGAAGTGGATGAGGAGCTCCGCGCCGAGCGGGCGAAGAAGCTCGCGCAGCGCTATGGCGGGCTCGCCACCGGCGCCCTGCTGCTGGCCATCGCCGGCGTGGGCGGCTGGGAAGGCTGGCGCTGGTATGAGCGGCGCGAAGCCGCCCAGGCGGGCCAGGCCTTCCTCGCCGCCACGCGGGATGCGGCGGCCGAAGGTGCCGATCTGCGCGCCTCGGCCGAGCGTTTCACCGGCCTCGTTCAGAGCGCGCCCGCTGGCTACCGCACCCTGGCGCGCCTCAGGGCCGCCGCCCTGCTGGCCGAGACCGGCCAGCTGGAACCCGCGCTGGCCGCCTGGGAAGCCCTCTCGCGCGATACCGAGACCGACCCGCTCTATCGCGACCTCGCCACCGTCCTCTGGGGCCTGCATGCGCTGGACCAGGGCGATGCCGCGCTGATCGAGGCGCGGATGGGCCCGCTCGCCGTCCCTGGCGCGCCCTGGCGCGCCTCCGCGCAGGAGGTGCTGGCCCTGGCCGCGCTGAAGCGCGGCAACACCGAACAGGCCCGCCGCGCGCTGCAGGCCGTGCTGGCCGATGCGACGACGCCGCAGGGCCTGCGCGAGCGCGCGGGCCGGCTGCTGCAAGGATTGGGAAGCTAGATGCAAGACCGCACCCCCCCCAGGCCGCTGGACGGTCTTGGCCGCCGCGCCGCCCTGCTCGGCAGCGCCACCCTGCTCGCCGGCTGTGACACGGCGCGCGACTGGCTGGACAGCGCGCTTGGTCAAAGCAAGGTGCCGCTGACCGGGAATCGCGTTCCCGTGATGGCGGTGGAGCGGGGCCTCCAGCCCGACGCCTCGGCCGTGAACCGCCCCTTCACCCTGCCCGCGCCCATGCTGAACACCGAGTGGCCGACTGCCGGTGGCAATGCCGGCCACGCGCCGGGCCATCTTTCCCTGCCAAGCCCGATCGGCGAGGTGTGGCGCACCTCCATCGGCTCCGGCACCAGCTACCGCCAGCGCCTGACCGCCGCCCCGCGCGTGGTGGGGGACACGATCTTCGCCGTGGACGCCTTCGGCTGGGTGACCGCCCTTGACGTGGCCCGCGGTGGCCGCCGGTGGCAGACCGACACGCGCCCCCGCCGCGACCGTGACGGCGCGGTGGGCGGCGCCATCGCCTATGCCAATGACACGCTCTATTGCGCGACGGGCCTGGCCGAGATCATGGCGCTCGATCCCGCCACCGGCGAGATCCGCTGGCGCGCCGCACTGCCCGCGCCCGCTCGCGGCGGCCTGGCCGTCGCCGGCAACCGTATCCTGGTGCCGACCATCGAGAACCAGCTGCTCGGCCTCTCCGCCGAGGATGGCGAGCGCGTCTGGACCTTCCGCGCGACCCCCGTGCAGGCCCTGCCGCTCGGCCTGCCGAGCCCGGCGGTCGAGGGCGATGTCGCCGTCGGCGGCTTCCCCTCGGGCGAGGTGGTCTGCTTCCGCGTGGCCGATGGCCGCGTGCTCTGGAGCGAAAGCCTGGGCACGAGCCGCGGCGGCGTCTCCATCGCCGATATCGGCGCCATCACCGCGCTGCCCGTGATCGACCGCGGCCGCGTCTTCGCGGTCGGCATGGCGGGCGCCTCCACCTCGCTCGACCTGCGCTCCGGTCGCCGCGTGTGGGAGCGCGAGGTGGGCGGGACGCAGACGCCCTCCGTCGCGGGTGACTGGGTCTTCGTCCTGACCCGCAGCGGCGCGCTGGCCGCGCTGACGCGCGACGAGGGGCTGGTGCGCTGGATCACCCCACTGCCGGCCTTCGCCAATGAGGCGCGCAGCCGCGATCCCATCACCTGGGGGCCGCCCGTGCTGGCGGGCGGGCGCCTGCTCATCACCGGCAGCCACGCGCAGCTTTTTGAAGTGAACGCCGAGAATGGCGATATCCTCGCCCGCTCGCGCATTCCAGCCGGCAGCAGCCTGCAGCCGGTGGTGGCCAACAACAGCGTGTACCTCATGACCGATAACGGTTCGGTCGTGGCGCTGCGTGGGGTGGGATGATGGTTGTTGTGAACCTCTCGGGCCAGGGGCGGCCCCCATCCCATGGCGAGTGAACGAGAGACGGAACGCGGCAGCCAGTATCGCCATCGCGACACCTCGACGCTGCCGGTGGTGGCCATCCTGGGCCGCCCCAATGTCGGCAAATCCTCGCTCTTCAACCGCCTGGTCGGCCGGCGCCTTGCGATCGTGGATGACACGCCCGGCGTGACCCGCGACCGCAAGGAGGCCGAGACCATGATGGCCGGCCGCAACCTCCTGCTGGTGGACACCGCCGGCCTCGAGGAAGCGGCGCCCGAGACGCTGTTCGGCCGCATGCGCGCGAGTTCCGAAGCCGCCCTCGAACAGGCTGACGTCGCCGTCTTCGTGGTGGATGCCAAGGCGGGCATCACGGCGTCCGACCGCGCCTTCGCCAATTGGCTGCGCCGTGCGCGGCGGCCCGTCATCCTCGTCGCCAACAAGGCCGAGGGGCGGGGTGGCGCCCAGGCCGCGATGGAAGCGTATGAACTGGGCCTGGGCGACCCCATCGCCGTCTCGGCCGAGCACAATGAAGGCATCGCGGGCCTGATGGAGGCCATCGCCGAGCACCTTCCCGACGAGGTGCCCGAGCCGATGGAGGGCGAGGCCAAGCTGCTGCGCCTGGCCATCCTCGGCCGGCCCAATGCCGGCAAGTCCACCCTGCTGAACACGCTGCTGGGCGAGGAGCGGATGATCACCGGCCCCGAGCCTGGTTTGACGCGCGACGCCATCGCCGCCGCCTTCCAGGATGAGCAGGGCCCGATCCGCATCGTGGACACGGCCGGCATGCGCAAGCGCGCCCGCATCAACCACCGGCTGGAGGAGATGTCCGTCGCTTCCTCCATCTCGGCGCTGCGCGAGGCGGAGGTGGTGATCCTCGTCCTCGACGCGCTCTTGGGGCTGGA
>JAIYCD010000076.1 GCA_027488195.1 Acetobacteraceae bacterium
AATGACCGCTTCGCGCCCACGCCGCACCGCGTGGTGAACAACAACCGCGCCATGCGCTACGCCATCCCCTTTTTCTATGGGCCGAGCAATGATGCGGTGATCCGCTGCGTGCCCTCCTGCGTGAGCGAGGCGAACCCCGCGCGCTATGCGCCGCTGCGCTACCTGGATCACCGGCTGGAATTGAACCGCCGCAACTTCGCCCATCGCCAGAAGGAGACCGCCGCATGATCGCCCGCCGCGCCCTGCTCGCCACCACGCTGGCCGCGCCTGCTTCGGCCCAGATCATCAACCGCCCGATGCGCTGGGTGGTCCCCTTCCCGCCCGGGGGTGCCGCGGATGCCATTGCCCGCATCTGGGCGGAGGCGGTGACGACGCGGACCGGCCAGGCCATCGTGGTGGATAATCGCGGGGGCGCGAATGGGTTGCTGGGCGTGCAGGCGGTGCTGCAGGCGCCGCCGGATGGCAGCACGCTGGGCATTCTGAGCATTCCCTTCTTCACGGCGCTGCCGATGATGATGGCGAACCCGCCCTATGATCCGGCGCGGGACCTGGTGCCCATCATCCGCCTGGTGACCTCCACCGTGCTGTGCTGCGTCACGGCCGAGCGCGCGCGGGAGCGCGGCTGGGCGGATTTCCGCGCGCTGGTGAATGCGGCGAAGCAGCCCGGGGCGCGGCTGGTGAAGGGCTCGGCCGGCAATGCCTCGGCGGCGCATCTGCTGATCGCGACCATTGCGCGGATCTGGGCGGATGCCGTCACCACGCGCACCGGGCAGGCCATCGTGATCGACAATCGTGGTGGGGCGAACGGCTTGCTCGGCGTGCAGGCGGTGCTGCAGGCGCCCCCGGATGGAAGCACGCTGGGCGTGCTCAGTATTCCCTTCTTCACGGCGCTGCCGATGATGATGGCGAACCCGCCCTATGATCCGGTGCGGGACCTGGTGCCCATCATCCGGCTGGTCACCTCCACCGTGCTGTGCTGCGTGACGGCCGAACGCGCGCGGGAGCGCGGGTGGACGGATTTCCGGGGGGTGATCAACGCGGCCAAGCGGCCAGGGGGGCGGGTGGTTAAGGGCTCGGCCGGGAATGGCTCGGCGGCGCATTTGTTGATCGCGACGATCGCGACGCGCTCGGGTGCGAATATCGAGCATGTGGCCTATCGCGGCGGGGCGCCGGCGCTGACGGATCTGCTGGGCGGCCAGATCGACATGGTCTTCGACTTCATGCCGGCCTTGATGCCGCATGTGGCCTCGGGCCGGCTGGTTCCCTTGGCGGTGGGGAGCAATGCGCGCAGCCCGTTGCTGCCGGAGGTGCCAGGATTGGGTGAGTTCGCCGACCTGAATCTGGGTGATCTCGACATGCAGTCCTGGAATGCGCTGACCGCCCCGCGTGGCACGCCGCCCGAGGTGCAGCGGGCGATTGCGGATGGGGTGCTGCGGAGCGCAGATGTGCCGGGCCTGGCGGACCGCCTGCGCGCCAGCGGCCTGGTGCTGGCGACGAGCGCCGGCCCTGCCGAGACGGTCGCGTTGATCGCGGCCGACGCCCCTCGCTGGGCGGAGATGGTTCGCCTCTCCGGCGCCCGGATCGAATGAATGGGGTCTGGGGCCTTTCGGCCCCAGCCGCCGGAGGCCCTTTTGGCTTTATCCCGCATTCTGCGGGGTGATCCCCGCCGCCCGCGCTGCCGCCCCCCATTTCTCCATCTCCGCCTGCACGAAGTCCCGGCTTTGCTCGGGGGTGGAGGTCACGACTTCGGCGCCGAGCGTCCGGTGGCGGGCCAGCACGTCTTCCCGGCGCAGCGCGGCATGCACTTCGGAGACGAGCCGCGTCAGGATAGGTGCCGGGATATGGGCCGGGCCGATCACCATCCCCCAGGTCGAGGCCTCGAAGCCCGGCAGGAATTCGCCGAGTGTCGGCACATCCGGGAGCTGGGGGGCGCGGCTGGCGCCGGTGGTGGCCAGCGCCTTGAGCGTGCCGGCCTGAATGTGCGGCAGGGCGGCGGGCACCGTGTCGAACATCACATCGACCCGGCCGGCGATCAGGTCGGGATGCGCCTGGGTGCTGCCGCGATAGGGCACATAGGTCATCTCGATCCCCGCCCGCTGGGCGAAGAGGACGGGCGCCAAGCGCACCACGCCGGCGGTGCCCGCGAAGGTGAGGCGCCCGGCCGGCTGGCTCTTGGCGAGGGCCACGAATTCGGCGGGCGTGCTGGGGGCGAAGGACCGGGCGGCGCACATCACCAGCGGCGTGCGTGTGGTCATGCTCAGGAAGGTGAAGTCCCGGACGGTGTCAAAGGGCAGGCGGTAGAAGGCGGCATTGACGGGATGGCCGACCGAGACCAGGCCCAGCGTCTGCCCGTCGGGCGGGGATTTGGCGATCACATCGGTGCCGATCACGCCATCCGCCCCGGCCCGATTCTCGACGGGGACGGGCTGGCCCAGGCCAGCGGCCATGGGTTCCGCGATCAGCCGGGCCGTGATGTCCGAGACGCCACCGGGGGTGTAGGGCACGATCATGCGGACCGGGCGGCTGGGAAAGGCCTGGGCGCGGGCGCGGACGGCCAGGAGCAGGGCGGGGGCGGCCAGAAGGGTGGCGCGGCGGGTCATGGTCATTGGCGTTCCTCCGGCGGGGTTGCTCCCCGTTCCAGGCTGATCCTCGGATATTCTGGGCCCGGCGGGAAGCCAAACCCGGTTCCGCGCTTTGACTTATGGGGCTTTGGCCCTATCTCCCCCCACATGACCGAAACGCCGCTGAACCTGATCCGCAACTTCTCCATCGTCGCCCATATCGACCACGGGAAATCGACGCTCGCCGACCGGCTGATCCAGTCCACCGGGACGGTGGCCGCGCGCGACATGAAAGAGCAGATGCTCGACAGCATGGATATCGAGCGCGAGCGCGGCATCACCATCAAGGCGCAGACCGTCCGTATCAACTACAAGGCCAAGGACGGGCAGACCTACACGCTGAATCTGATGGACACGCCGGGCCATGTGGATTTCGCCTATGAGGTGAGCCGCAGCCTGGCCGCCTGCGAGGGCTCGCTGCTGGTGGTGGATGCCTCCCAGGGGGTCGAGGCGCAGACCTTGGCCAATGTGTACCAGGCACTGGATGCGAATCACGAGATCGTGCCCGTGCTGAACAAGATCGACCTGCCGGCGGCCGAGCCCGGCCGGGTGAAGCAGCAGATCGAGGATGTGATCGGCCTCGATGCCTCGGACGCGGTGATGATCTCGGCCAAGACCGGGCTGAACATCGAGGGCGTGCTGGAAGCCATCGTCACGCGCCTGCCGCCGCCCAAGGGCGATGCGAACAAGACGCTGACGGCTCTGCTGGTGGATAGCTGGTATGACGCTTATCTCGGCGTCGTGGTTTTGGTGCGGGTGCGGGACGGGCATCTGCGCAAGGGCCAGAAGATCCGCATGATGTCCAATGGCGCGGTCCATACGGTCGAGCAGGTGGGCTATTTCACGCCCAAGATGATCGCGGCCGAGAGCCTTGGCCCGGGCGAAATGGGCTTCGTCACCGCCGCCATCAAGACGGTCGCCGACACCAATGTGGGCGACACGCTGACCGACGACCGCAACCCCGCCGAGGTCGCGCTGCCGGGCTTCAAGCCCTCGATCCCGGTGGTCTGG
>JAIYCD010000046.1 GCA_027488195.1 Acetobacteraceae bacterium
GCCTTCGCGTTCAGTTCGGCGAGGCGAATGAGGGAAGCATCCCAGTCAAAGATGCCTCCTCAGCAGGGACACCGAAGCGGTGATCTGCTCTTGGAGCTGGAGGGCGTCTGCGCGCATGGGGGTTCAGTAGAGCCCGCCCAGCCCGCTGTCCACCCGGGCGGCGGCGCCGGAGCCCATTTCCGTCGGCGTGGTGGCCGAGTTTTCGGTGCCCGGCCGGAAAGCCTCCAGGATGGTCTCGCCGCGATCGGTCTGGATGCGGACGAGGGCGACGCCGGGCGGCGCGCGGAAGGGCACGGCCGGGCTGCCTTGCAGGGCGGCGGCCAGCACCTCGCGGAAGATGGGGGCGGCATTGGTACCGCCCGTCTCGCCCTGGCCCAGGCTGCGCGGATCGTCATAGCCGACCCAGACGGCGATCACGATGTCCGGCGTGAAGCCGACGAACCAGTTGTCCTTGTAGTCGTCCGTCGTGCCGGTCTTGCCGGCGACAGGGCGGTTCAGGCCGGCGCCGGCGCGCGCACCCGTGCCGCGCTGCACCGCGCCCTGGAGGATGCTGGTGATCTGGAAGGCGGCGATGGGGTCGGCGATCTGGCGGCGATTGTCGGTGAAGCGCGGTGGCCCGCCCTCGGGGCCGCCCGCGCAGGCCGCGCAATCGCGGTTGGAGCTGCGCCAGATGACGCGGCCGCGCTGGTCCTGCACAGAGTCGATCAGCGTGGGTTCCACCCGCTTGCCGCCATTGACGAAACTGGCATAGGCGGCGGCCTGGCGCAGCACGGTCGTCTCGCCGGCGCCGAGGCTCATGGAGAGGAAGCGCGGCATGTTCTCGATCACGCCGAAGCGGGCCGCCGTCTCGGCCACGCGATCCATACCGACCTCCTGCGCGATGCGGACGGTGACGAGGTTGAGGCTGCGCTCCAGCGCGTTGCGCATGGTGACATAGCCGCCGGTGGAGCCGCCGCCGTAATTGCCGGGCCGCCACACGCCCTGGGGTGTCGCGACCTCGACGCCGCCATCCAGGAAGCGCTGGTTGGGCGGAATCCCCTGTTCCAGCGCCGCGATGTAGACATAGGGCTTGAAGGAGGAGCCGGGCTGCCGCTGCGCCTGGCTGGCGCGGTTGAACTGGCTGCGCTCGAAGCTCCAGCCGCCGGACATGGCCAGCACGCGGCCGGTATTGGGGTCGAGCGCGACCACCGCACCCTCCACATCCGGGATCTGGCGCAGCAGCACGCGGTCGGCGCGCGGGGCCGGGGCGTTGCGGGAGGGCGTGGCCGGCGCGGCGGCGGGCGCCGGCTCCACCATGACGACATCGCCCAGCGCCAGCACATCCGACATGCGGCGGGGCGCATTGCCCAGGCGCACGGGCTGGATGCCCTGGCTCGGCAGCACGGGGCGCGCCCAGGCGAGATCCTCCAGCAGGATGGTGCCGGTGCGCGGCTCGGCCGGCGCGCGGGAATGGGCGCGTTCGAACCAGCCGACGCGGGCGTCGCGGTCGCGCAGCTCGATCACCACGGCCTGGCGCCATTCGGGCAGCATGCCGGGCGGGCGGCCGAAGGCCTCCAGCGCGGGCAGCCATTCCGTGGCACCATGGGCACTCTTGGCCAGCGGGCCGCGCCAGCCGCCGCGGCGGCGGTCGAAGGCGAGGAGGCCGTTGCGCAGCGCCACCTCGGTCGCGGCCTGGAGTGCCGGGTCGAGGCTGGTGCGCACGACCAGGCCGCCGCCCTGCGTCTGCTCCTGCCCGAAGCGGGAGATCAGCTCGCGCCGCACATCCTCGGTGAAATGGCCGCCCACGGGCACCACCTCGGGCCGGCGGAAGGGGCGGGCCAGGATGGTCTCGGCGCGGGCGGTGGCGGCCTCGGCGGCCGTGATCACGCCGTCATCCAGCATGCGGTCCAGCACCCAGTTGCGGCGGATGCGGGCCTGCTCGGGGAAGCGCAGGGGGTTGTAGTTGTTGGGCGCCTTGGGCAGGGCGGCCAGGAAGGCCATCTCGGAGGTGGTGAGTTCCTCCAGCGACTTGTTGAAATAGGCCTGTGCGGCGGCGGCCACGCCATAGGCCTGGGCGCCCAGGAAGATCTCGTTCAGGTAGATTTCCAGGATGCGGGATTTCGGCAGGGCATTCTCGAGCCGCATGGCGAGCAGCGCCTCGCGCGCCTTGCGCAGCACGGTGCGGTCACTGCCGACCAGCATGTTCTTCGCGACCTGCTGGGTGATGGTGGAGGCGCCGACCATGCGGCGGCCGCTGCCATATTGCTCGATATTGGTGAGGACGGCGCGCATCACCGCCACCGGGTCCACGCCGCGATGGCTCTCGAAATTCTGGTCCTCGGCGGAGATGAAGGCCTGTTGCAGGCGGCGGGGGATCGCCTCGATGGGGACGAAGACCCGGCGCTCGGCGGCCAGTTCGGCCATGAGGCGGCTGTCGCCGGCGTAGATGCGGCTCATCTGCGGGGGCGAGTAGTCGGCCAGCCAGCGGTAATCGGGCAGGCCGGCTTCGAGCGTGCGATACAGGCCATAGGCCGCGACAGCGCCGCCCAGGGCCAGCACGGCCGCCAGGATGAACAGGCTGCGGATGAAGCCGCCGAACAGCCGGAAGGGTGGCCGCCTGGGCGGGGGCGGAGGTGCCACCTTGTCCGGGCGCGGTGGGACGACGGGGGCCTCGATGGCGGGCGAAGGCGTATTCATGCGCGCCCTCTAGCACAAAATGTGAAACGAACGCGCGCCTTCTGCGCAAGGCGGGGATGCGGGCCTTTCTGACCCGCGCAGGAAAGGTGAAGGCCACCTAGCTTGCGGCGTAATCTTGCTGCTACACAGCGCGCTTCCATCAGTGCCCCCGCGGGAGAACAACATGGCCTGGACCCGGCGCATTCTTGCCCTTCTGGGGGCGCTTTCCCTGACCGCGCCGGCTGGCGCCCAAACGGCGCCCCAGAGCCTGAACATGGCGGTCGGCGCGCCGGTCACCTCGCTCGACCCGCATTTCCACCAGCTTTCGCCCAACAACGCCGTCGCCAGCATGATCTTCGACCGGCTGATCAACACCGACGGCCAGGCGCGCATGCAGCCGGGCCTGGCGGAGAGCTGGACCGCCATCGCCCCCGATGTCTGGGAGTTCAAGCTGCGGCGCGGCGTGCGCTTCCACAATGGCAATGAATTCACCGCCGAGGATGTGGTCTTCACCTTCCAGCGCGTGCCCAATGTGCCCAACAGCCCGTCGAGCTTCGCGGCCTTCGTGCGGCCCATCCGCGGCGTCGAGGTGGTGGACCCCCACACGCTGCGCATCACCACCAACGGCCCCTACCCCCTGCTGCCGCAGGACATGACGAATATCTACATCCTCGACCGCGAGACGCATCAGGGTGTCACCACCGAGGATTTCAATGCCGGCCGCGCCGCCATCGGCACCGGGCCCTACCGCATGGTCAGCCACCGCATGGGTGACCGAATCGAGTTCGAGCGCAACGAGCAGTATTTCGGCGAGCGCCCGGCCTTCGCCCGCGTGAATTACCGCATGATCACCAATGACAGCGCCCGCACCGCCGCCCTTCTCGCCGGCGATGTGGATTTCATCGACCAGGTGCCGACGGCCGACCTCACGCGCCTGCGCGGCGACCAGCGCCTCGCCATGAGCGAGGTGACGGGGCTGCGGCTGATCTATCTCAGCTTCGACCATCATCGCGATGATGCCTCGCCCTTCGTGACCGATGCGGAAGGCCGCCCCATCCCGCGCAACCCGCTGCGCGACATCCGCGTGCGGCGCGCGCTCTCCATGGCGATCGACCGCCAGGCCATCGTGGACCGGGTGATGGAAGGGGCCGGCACGCCGACGGCGCAGTTCTTCCCGCCCGGCATCTTCTCCTTCATCAATGACTTCCCCGCCCAGCGCCCGGACCCCGAGGGTGCGCGCCGCCTGCTGGCCGAGGCGGGCTTCCCGCAGGGCTTCCGCATCACCCTGCACGGCCCCAATGACCGCTACCCGAATGACGGCCGCGTGATCCAGGCCATCGGCCAGATGTGGACGCGCATCGGCGTCCGCACGGCCGTCGAGGCGCAGCCCTGGACCACCTTCGTGGCCCGCGCCGGCCGGGGCGAATTCTCCGCCTTCCTGATCGGCTGGGGCTCCAACCCCGAGGGCTCGCACCCGCTGCGCAACCTGATCGCCACCCCCAATCGTGACCGCGGCTGGGGTGCCAGCAATCGCGGCCGCTACAGCAACGCGGCGATCGACGCCCAGCTGGAAGAGGCCCTGCGCGAGATCGACGATACGCGGCGCGAGCAGCTGCTGATCGCAGCCCAGCGCGCCGCCTTCGAGGATGTGGCCATCGTGCCGCTCTATATCCAGACCAATATCTGGGCGATGCGGCGGAACCTGCAGCACGCCTCGCGCGCCGATGAGCTGACGCGGGCGCAGGATATCCGTCCCGCCGCGGCACGCTGACGCCATGACCGTCTATCTGCTGCGGCGGATTTCCCAGTCCTTCCTCGTGCTCATCGCGATGAGCATGATCGTCTTCGTCGGCGTCTATGCCGTGGGCGATCCGGTGGAGATCCTGATCTCGCCGGACGCGGACCAGATGGAGCGCGAGCGCGCGATCCAGGCCCTCGGCCTCGACCTGCCGCTCTGGGAGCAATACGGCGTCTTCGTCTGGCGCGCGCTGCATGGCGATCTCGGCCGCAGCTTCGTCTATAATGAGCCCGCCTTGCAGCTGATTCTCCAGAAGATGCCGGCGACGCTGGAGCTGGCCTTCGGCTCCATGTTCATCTCGGTGCTGATCGGCCTGCCGCTGGGCATGTATGCCGGCCTCAAGCCGGACAGCATCGGCTCCAAGGCCATCATGGCGGGCAGCATCCTGGGCTTCTCACTGCCCACCTTCTGGGTGGGGCTGATGCTGATCATGGTGTTTGCCGTGCAGCTGGGCTGGCTGCCCTCCACGGGGCGCGGGGAGACTGCCTATTTCCTCGGGCTGCAATGGTCCTTCCTGACGGCGAACGGGCTGTCTCACCTGCTGATGCCTGCGATCAATCTCGCCCTGTTCAAGATCAGCCTGGTCATCCGCCTCACGCGCTCGGGCGTGCGGGAGACGATGCTGATGGATTATGTGAAGTTCGCCCGCGCCAAGGGGCTTTCGCCGGCGCGCGTCACCTTCGTGCATGTGTTCAAGAACATCCTGATCCCGGTGGTGACCGTGGTGGGGCTTGAGCTCGGTTCCACCATTGCGTTCAGCGTGGTGACGGAAAGCGTCTTCGCCTGGCCGGGCATGGGCAAGCTGATCATCGACAGCATCAACGTGCTGGATCGGCCCGTGATCGTCGCCTACCTCATGATCATCGTGGTGATGTTCATCACCATCAACCTGATCGTGGATTTGCTCTATTCCGCGCTCGATCCACGCGTCCGGCTGGAGGGCAAGGCATGAGCGACGTGACGCTGGCCGCGCCCGCGGCGGTGAAGGAGGAAACCCCCTTCCGCCGCTTCGTCTCGGAATTCATGGCGAGCAAGATCGCCGTCGGCGGGCTGGTGGTCTTCACCATCATCGCGCTGCTGGCCATCTTCGCGCCCTGGATCGCGCCGCAGAACCCCTATGACCTCGCGCAGCTCGACATCATGGATGGGCGGCTGGAGCCGGGGGCCGTGGGTGGCTCGGGCATCACGCATTGGCTCGGCACGGATGACCAGGGGCGGGACATGCTGTCCGGCATCATCTACGGGCTGCGGATCTCGCTCACCGTGGGCGTGGGTTCGGCGCTGATCGCCTGCCTCGTCGGCGCCTCGCTCGGGCTGCTCGCGGCCTATGCGGGCGGGCGGACCGACAGCGTGATCATGCGGCTGGTGGACCTCCAGCTTTCCTTCCCGACCATCCTGGCCGCGCTGATGATCCTGGCCTTCCTGGGCAAGGGCATCATGAATGTGGTGATCGCGCTGGTGATCGTGGAATGGGCCTATTACGCGCGCACCGTGCGCGGCTCGGCCCTGGTGGAACGGCGGCGCGAGTATATCGAGGCGGCGCAGTGCCTGGCACTTCCCACCTCGCGCATCCTGTTCCGGCATCTGCTGCCGAACTGCCTGCCGCCCTTGATCGTGGTGGGTACCATCCAGATCGCCCGCGCCATCGCGCTGGAGGCGACGCTCTCCTTCCTCGGCCTCGGCGTGCCGATCACCGAGCCGTCGCTCGGGCTGCTGATCGCCAATGGGTATGAGTACATGCTGAGCGGGAAGTATTGGATCAGCTTCTATCCCGGCATCGCGCTGCTGATCACGATCGTGAGCATCAACCTGATGGGGGATCATCTGCGCGACGTGCTGAATCCGAGGCTGAAGAAGTGATGGGAAAGAAAGAAAATAGGCCTCCGGCGGCTGGGGCCGGGGGCCCCAGACCCCTTTTTATCAGATGGGGTCTGGGGCCCCCCTGTTTTAATGTTGGGGCCCCAGCCGCCGGAGGCTCTTTCTGATGAGCGCGACCTTGGAAGTGCGGAATCTACGCACGCATTTCTTCACCCGCGCCGGCGTCGTGAAAGCCGTGGATGGCGTCAGCTTCACCGTGGGCCGTGGCAAGGTCATGGGCCTGGTCGGCGAATCCGGCTCGGGCAAGACGGTCACGGGCTTCTCCATCATCGGCCTGGTGGATGCGCCGGGCCGCGTGGTGGAGGGCGAGATCCTCTACCAGGGCCGCAACCTCGCCACGATCAGCGAGGAGGAGATGCGGCACCTCCGTGGCAACCGCATCGCCATGATCTTCCAGGACCCGATGATGACGCTGAACCCGGTGCTCCGGGTGGACACGCAAATGATCGAGACGGTGCTGGCGCATGACAAGGTCAGCAAGGAGGAGGCCCGGCAGCGCGCGCGCGATGCGCTGGGCATGGTCGGCATCCCCTCGCCCGATGAACGGCTGAAATCCTACCCGCACCAATTCTCGGGCGGCATGCGCCAGCGCGTGGCGATCGCCATCGCGCTGCTGCACCGGCCGGAACTCATCATCGCGGATGAACCGACGACCGCGCTGGACGTCACCATCCAGGGCCAGATCCTGGCCGAGGTGCAGAAGCTCGCCGCCAATACCGGCACGAGCCTGATCTGGATCACGCATGACCTCTCCGTCGTCGCCGGCCTCGCGGATGATATCGCGGTGATGTATGCGGGCCGCGTCGTCGAGGATGGGCCGGTTTCCGAAGTGCTGGACCGGCCGCTGCACCCCTATACGCATGGCCTCATCGGCTCCGTCCCTAGCCGCAACAAGCGGGGCGAGCCGCTGCGGCAGATCCCGGGCATGACCCCTTCCCTGCTCAAGCTCCCGGCCGGCTGCGCCTTCCGCACCCGCTGCCCGCGCGCGGACGAAGCCTGCCTCGCGGAGCAGACGTTGGAGGAATTGCTGCCCGGCCGGCACGCGCGCTGCGTGCATCCGCATCGGGATGAGGTGGTCGCATGAGCGAGCAGCCCATCATCGAATTGCGCGGCATCACCAAGCGCTTCGAAAAGAAGCTCGATTTCGCCGGCAAGATCGCGAAGCGCCTGGGTGCGCCGGTGCGCGAGGAAATCGTGCACGCGGTGGACGGCGTGAACCTCTCCATCCGCAAGGGTGAGGTGGTCGGCCTCGTCGGTGAATCCGGCTGCGGAAAATCCACGCTGGGGCGCGTCGTCGCCGGCATCATGCCGCCCTCCGAGGGCACGGTGCTGTGGCGCGGCACGGATGTGAACGCGCTGACGGGTGCGGCGAAGAAGGAGGCGCAGCTTCGCGCCCAGATGATCTTCCAGGACCCCTACGCCTCGCTCAATCCGCGCATGAAGGTGCAGGACATCGTGGGCGAGGCGCCGCTGGTGCATGGCATCACCACGCGCGGCGGCTTCGATGAATATGTGGATGAGCAGATCCGCCGCGCCGGCCTCGATCCCGCCTTCAAGAAGCGCTACCCGCACCAGTTCTCCGGCGGGCAGCGGCAGCGCATCGGCATCGCCCGCGCGCTGGCCGTGAAGCCGGAATTCCTGGTCTGCGACGAGGCGGTGGCGGCACTCGACGTCTCGATCCAGGCGCAGATCCTGAACCTCTTCATGCAGCTGCGCTCGGAGCTGGACCTCACCTACCTGTTCATCAGCCATGACCTCGGCGTGGTGGAGCATCTGAGCGACCGCGTGGTCATCATGTATCTCGGCCGCGTGGTGGAGCAGGCGCCGAGCGAGGAGGTCTTCGCCCGGCCGAACCACCCCTATACCTCCTCGCTGCTCTCCTCCGTGCCGCGGATCGAGGCGCGGAAGCGGGCCTTCGCGGTGGTGCAGGGCGAAATCCCCTCGCCGCTCAACCCGCCCAGCGGCTGCCATTTCCACCCGCGCTGCCCGCATGCGACGGAGCGCTGCAAGGTGGAGGTGCCGAAGCTCAAGGAAATCGCGCCCGGGCATTTCTCCGCCTGTCATTTGAATGGGTAGACAAGGGCCTCCGGCGGCTGGGGCCATTGGCCCCAGACCCCGTTCCTGGGCGATGATGGGGTCTGGGGCCTGAGGCCCCAGCCGCCGGAGGCCTCTTTCTCTTGTCCCCCACCCCGCCCTATTTCGCCCAATGGGAATCGCCCGAGCTGGTCGGCGAGTTCCTCGACGGCCGTGACGCCGCGACCGATCCGCGCTGGGCGGAATCCGGCGCCACGGACGCAGCCGAATATGCCCGCTGGGCCGAGCATCTCTGCGGCATGGCCTGCCTAAGGATGGCCATGGCCGCGCGCGGGCAACGCCACAGCATCCATGACCTGCGACGCGGCGTGCAACCGCTCGGCGGCTATGTGGAGGAGCCGGACGGCTTCATCCGCGGCCTGATCTATGCGGGCGCCGTGCGCTGGCTGAACGCGCGCGGGATCGCGGCCCGCATCGTGCTGGACGAGCCCATGCCCGCGCTGGCACCGGGCGAGTTCTACATCGCCTCCGTCCATGCCTCGATCCGCACGCCGGAGGTGGAACCGCCGCGCCGCGGCGGCCACCTCGTGCTGGTCTTCGGCACGGATGAGGCGGGGCGCTGGCGCTTCCACAACCCCTCAGGGATTGGTGCGGCGCAGCAACGCGATGTGCGCCTTTCGCCCGAGACCTTCTCGCGCTTTCACGCGGATCGGGGCATCCTCATCCCGTTGTGAACCGCACCTCAGATCGCGCGCTGATCCTGGGCACCGCCCTGACCCAGACCATCGGCTGGGGCACGCTCTTCATCCCCTTCGCGCTGATGGTGCAGCCCATGGAGTCCGCGCTGGGCTGGAGCCGGGCGGAGATCAACGGCGCCTTCACCCTGGGCATCCTGATTTCGGGCGTGCTGGCCATTCCGGTCGGTCGCTGGGTGGACCGGCATGGCGGGCAGGCACCGCTCGCCTGGGGGTCCGTGCTGGGCAGCGCCATGCTGGTGATCTGGGCGCTGACGGATCAGCTCTGGCTCTTCTATCTGGTCTGGATCGGCCTTGGCGTCGCGCATGCGACGGCGCTCTGGGGCCCGGCCATGGCGGTGGTGGTGGCGCTGGCGAAGCAGCCCATGCGGGTGATCACCGCCATCACCTTCGTCACGGGCTTTGCGGGCACCATCTTCGTGCCCCTGGTGGCATTGCTGATTTCGGGCTTCGGCTGGCGCGGCGCGCTCTGGATCCTGGCCGTGGTGCAGTTGCTGCCGGCGGTGGTCGCCTGGTGGCAATTCGCCGGCATGCCGCCGCGCACCCCCCACCAGGAGCGCAACAGCGAGGAAGCCTATCGCCGCACCCTGCGCCGCCCCGCCTTCTGGGGCCTGGCGCTGTGCTTCGCGGCGCATGCCTTCATCGGGGTGGCGCTGGGCGCGCATCTGGTGCCGCTGCTGCGGGAGGCGGGCCTGCCGGAGGCGAGCGTCATCCTCCTCGTCGCCCTGCACGGGCCCCTGCAGGTGGCGGCCCGCGCCGGGCTCTATGTCGCGGGCAACCGGGCCTCCACGCGCTGGGTGGGCATGGGCGCGATGCTGCTGCTGCCGATGGCGCTGCTCTGGCTGGGGGGCGCGCCGGCCAGCTTCGTGTGGTTGCTGCCCTTCGTCTTCTGCTGGGCGGTGGCGGATGGGCTGCTCACCATCGTCCGCGCCGCCGGCACGGCCGAGATCCTGGGGCGCGAGGGCTATGGCGCGGTCACCGGCGCGCTCAGCCTCATCGCGGTGTTGCCACGCACATTGGGGCCGATCACGGTGGCGCTGATCTGGCAGGCCGATGGCGGCTATGGTGCCGTGCCATGGATCCTGGCGGCCGTGGGCTTTTTTGGGGCGGCGAGCTTCGTCCTCGCCTTGCGGGACAAGATGTGATGCGCACCCTCTTCTTCCTGCTGGCGATGATGGCGCCGGCCCTGAGCCAGACCCTCACCCTCACGGGCGAGGCGCGCTTCGGCGATGACCGCCGCGCGGCGCGCTTCACCTTCCTTTGCTCGGCCAATGCCGGGCCACAGGTGGCGGGCGTGCTGGGCGTCGAGCTCGCCATTCCCCGGCATGAGACGCTGCGCGGCCAATTCAACTTCGATGCCTTCGAGGGGCCGGATGCCCGGGCCGGGCGGCGGACCCAGCTGGAAAGCCAGGCGGGCGGCGCCGCCTCCCGGATGCAGGCCGAGGTCAGCGGCTCCATCAGCGGGGAGCAGGATGAGCCCTTCGTGTTCGGCCTCCATGCCGCGCGGCAGGGCGAGGTGGCGCGGCTCGGCGAGGTCTCCCGCCTGCTGGCGCCGCTGACGCTGGGTGCGGCGCAGTTCAGCTGGACGCAGTGGCAGCCGCGCGGCGCGGCGATCGAGGCGCGGCTTGCGGTCTCCGCCGCGGATGCCGCCCGGCTGCGCGCCTTGCTCAGCCCCTGCTTCCCGCGCTGAGGCCGAGCAAGCCCCCTCTCAGCGAGACGTCGTGCGGCGGATCGGCGTGCCGGGGAAGTTCTGGTTGAACTGCGCCTGGCGGGCGGCGCGGGCCGCGCGGTCAGCGGCGGAGCCGGAGCCCTGGGCGGCCTGCATGCGCTGCATGCTGGAGAAATCCTGCGGCAGGTTCCAGGACTGGCCATACATCACGCCGTTGGAGGAGATGCCCTGCGCGGAGGCGGCGCCCGCGAAACCGGCGATCAGCAGGGCGGCGGTGGCGATGGTGATGCGGCGCATGGCGGTGGTCCTTCTCTCGGGGGCGGGAGGATGTCCCCCGCCGGTGAGAGAAGAATTAGCGCGCTGGCATCAATAGGTATGAGACCGCAAAACCGATCTCAACGATAGGCAACGCCGATTATAGGGCGTTGGTCCAATCCGCCGGCACGAAGCGGAAGCCATCGCCCATGCGCTGCACGAAGCCATTGGCCGGGAAGGGGAAATGATAGGCCGTCATCCGCGCCCGCTCACCCGCGATGCGGTTGAAGATGGCGATGCGGCTTGCCGTCGCGGTCGGGCCGTCAATGTCGAAGATGCTGGTCCAGCCGGGATTGCGGAGGAAGATCTCGGGGCGGGAGGCGGTGTCGGCGGTGACGAAGAGCTGGTCCGCGCCGTCGGCCACATGGAAGACGGTGTGGCCCGGCGTGTGGCCATAGGCCGCGACCGCGCGCACGCCCGGCAGGATTTCGGCGCCGGCCGCGAAGCGCTCGACCTTGCCCTGATAGGGGCCGAAGCGGCGCGTCACATTGGCGAAGGTGGCGCGCTGAAATTCCGGCACGCGCGAGGTGTTGGCGGCATCGGTCCAGAAGGCCCATTCCGCCTCGGGCACGAAGACCTGCGCGTTGGGGAAGACGGCGGCGTTCTCGGCGGTGGTGAGGCCGGTGATGTGGTCGCCATGGAAATGGCTGACGAGGATGCGCGTGACGCGGGCCGGATCAATGCCGGCGGCGGCCAGGTTCTCACGCATGCGGCCAGCGGTGGGGGCGAGCTGCCCGCCGGTGCCGCTGTCGAACATCGTCAGGCCCGCCGGCGTCTCCAGGAAGGTGACGATGAAGGGATTGTCCAGCCGCGTGGTGGAGAGCATCGCATCGCGCAGCGCGCCCTCGACCGCCGCCTGGTCGGCGTTGACGATCCAGCCGGTGCCGGGGTTCTGGCGGGGCGCGAAGCCATCCCACACCGTGGTGGCGACGAAGCTGCCGACGCGGAAGCGATAGAAGCCGGGCGCCTGGGCGGGGGTGGCGGCGGGCGCGGTCTGCGCCTGGGCCGCGCCGATCAGCGCGGGGGCGGCCAGCAGCGTGCCGGTGGCGGCAAAGACGTGACGGCGATTCATGGCGCTCTCCATCCTGGATCGGTGGAGTTCGCATAACATGCGGATCACGCCGAAACCATGACGGATTGAGGGGGGCCGGGGCCCCCCAACCGTCTCAGACCGCGCTGGACCAATCCGCCGGCACGAAGATGAAGCCCGGCGCGCCGGCCGTGACATGGCGCGCGAAAAAGCCATTCGCCGGGAAGGGGAAGTGGTAGCCGGTGACGCGGATGCGGTCCGTCGCCACCATGTCCAGGATGCGGCGGCGGCCCGTGGAAGCGGCCTCGCCGTCGAAGTCGAAGATGATCTGCCAGTCGGGGCGGCGGGCCATCAGTTCGGGGCGGTTCAGCGTATCGGCCAGGAAGATCATCTGCTCCGCGCCGTCGCTGACGCGGTAGATGGTGTGGCCCGGCGTGTGGCCGTACGCGGCGATGGAGGTGATGCCGGGCAGCACCTCACCACCCCCTCCTGAAGCATTGGGCGTGATCTGCCGGATGCGGCCCTGGTAGGGTGCGAAGCGGCGCGCGGAATTGGCGAAGTTGCCGCGCTGGCCCTCGGGGCTGCGCGTCGTGTTGCCCTCATCCGACCACCAGGCCCATTCCGGGGCGGGGACGATGATCTCGGCATTGGGGAAGGCGCGGCCATTCTCGGCGTTGAGCAGGCCGTTCACGTGGTCGCCGTGGAAATGGCTGTGGATGACATGCGTCACGCGGGCGGGGTCGATGCCGGCGGCGGCCATGTTGGCGATCATGCGGCCCTGGGTGGCGCCGGCCGCGGTCACGCCATTGCCGGCGTCGAAGACCACCAGCGTGTCGCCGCGCTGCGCGAAGGTGATGGTGAAGTTGATGGTGATGGCATCGCCCGGCAGGAAGCTCTCGGCCATCACGGCCTGCACATCGGCGATCGGCGCATTGCGCACGAAGCCTTCGAGCGGGCGGCGGAAGAAGCCGTCATGCACGGTGGTGATGAGCCAGCCGCCGACGCGGAAACGGTAGAAGCCGGGCGCCTGCGCGGCCGGCGCGGGGGCGGCGGCCTGCTGGGCTGCGGCGGGCAGGGCCAGTGCCGAGGCAAACGCGGCGGAGCCGGCGAAGAGGGTGCGGCGGTTGGACGTCAGCATTTGGCTGTCTCCCACGGATGAACGGATACTTAAGTCCTCATCTCGTAAAAACAACCACGCTCTCCAGATGCGGCGACCAGAGGAACTGGTCCACCGGCGTGGCCGAGACCAGGTTGAAGCCCGCCTCGCGCAGCACCGCCGCATCGCGCCCCAGCGCCGCCGGGCTGCAGGAGACGTAGATCAGATGGGGAAGCGTGCTGCGCGCGATCTGCGCCACCTGTTCGGCCGCGCCCGCGAAGGGGGGGTCGAGCACCACCACGGCGAAATTCTTGAGCTCGGCCGGCAGCAGGGGCTGGCGCACCAGGTCCCGCCGCAAGGGCTGCACGCGCGAGGCCTGGGCGGCATTGACCGCGAGGCGCAGCGCCTCGGCCGCCGCGGGATCGCCCTCATAGGCGTGCACGACGTGCTGGGCGGCGAGCGGGAAGGAGAGCGTGCCG
The DNA here is from genome assembly GCA_027488195.1 of Acetobacteraceae bacterium. Lineage (GTDB taxonomy): Bacteria > Pseudomonadota > Alphaproteobacteria > Acetobacterales > Acetobacteraceae > Roseococcus. The sequence continues at coordinate 13,710 of JAIYCD010000046.1, forward strand.
ATGCCGGCATAGAGATCGGCGATGCGCGCGCGGGGCGACATCTTTTTCGGCAGGCCGGCCATCACGGCGGCGATGATCGCGGCCTCGCCCTCCGCGCTCGCCTGCAGGAAGGCGCCGGGCGGCGGCGAGACGGTGATGCCCGAGAGGCTGTGCCGCACCGGCTTCACCTGCGCGGCGACTTCGGCCGGCGCGCCCTTGCCGGCCCAGGCGATGCGCGGGATGCCGGCGCGCGTGGCGAATTCGGCCAGCATCTTGCGATCGGCCATGGTGAGCGGCGCATCGGTGCGCAGCAGGATGTCCGGCCCGGAATCCAGCATGTTGATGATGGCCGAGCCCAGGCGCTTCAGCGCATTCAGCCCGCGCAGCGCGTCCTGCAACGCGGGCAGGAGTGCCACCAGCGACGGCAGCAGCACATGGCATTCGCGCATCGGCACCAGGTGGGTGGCGCCGCGTTCATGGAAGCCGATTTCGACGCGGCCATCGGTGAGCCGTTCCAGCCCGAGATCGGCGCGCTGGCGCACGGCGCGGGGGGTGGCGACCATCGGCGCCACTTCGGCATCGGCATAGCCGGCGCGGGACAGTGCCTCGGCCAGGCGGCCGCGCTTCCATTCGGCATAGGGCGCATCCGCCCAATGTTGCAGCGAGCAGCCGCCGCAGATGGTGAAGTGCCGGCAGGGTGGTTCCACGCGATCCGCGCTGGGCGTCAGCAAGCCTTCCAGCACCGCGCGATCCTTGCCGGTCACCCGCGCCGCGACGCGCTCGCCCGGCAAGGTGAAGGAGACGAAAGCGGAGCCGCCCTCGGGCAGCGCCGCAATGCCATCGCCCGCCGCCCCCATCTGCGTGACCGTGAGTTCAAGCATGGGGCCGGGACCAACCTTCCAGAAGAAGCGGCAAGCGAGACGGCGCGCCCGCCGAAGCCCTCATGTGGCTTTGCCACATGAGGATGAACCGAACGCGCAGGATCAACACCAAACCGGGGCCCCCGCAAAAATGCCGAAGGCGTTTTTGTGGGGAAGGGAGACGGGGCCCCCGCGAAAACGCCTCTTCGGCGTTTTCGTGGGGATCAACCGAACGCGTTCAGCCCGGTGATGGCGCGGCCGAGGATCAGCGCATGGACGTCATGCGTGCCCTCATAGGTGTTCACCGTCTCGAGGTTCATGACGTGGCGGATGACGTGATATTCGTCCACGATGCCGTTGCCGCCATGCATGTCACGCGACACGCGGGCGATGTCGAGCGCCTTGCCGCAATTGTTGCGCTTGATCAGGCTGATCATCTCGGGCGCCGCCTTGCCCTCGTCGAAGAGGCGGCCGACGCGAAGGGCCGCCTGCAGGCCCAGCGTGATCTCGGTCTCCATGTCGGCCAGCTTCTTCTGGATGAGCTGCGTCTGCGCCAGCGGCTTGCCGAACATCTTGCGGTTCAGCGTGTAGTCGCGCGCGGCGTGCATGCAGAACTCGGCCGCGCCCATGGCGCCCCAGGCGATGCCGTAGCGCGCGCGGTTGAGGCAGGAGAAGGGACCAGCCAGCGAGCGCACGCCCGGCAGGCGGTTCTCATCGGGGACGAAGACCTCATCCATCATGATCATGCCGGTGATGGAGGGGCGCAGGCTGAACTTGCCCTCGATCTTCGGCGTGGTGAGGCCCTTCATGCCGCGCTCGAGCAGGAAGCCGCCCAGCGTGCCCTCGTCATCCTTCGCCCAGACCAGGCAGACGTCGGAGATGGGCGAGTTGGTGATCCAGGTCTTGGAGCCGGAGACGAGCCAGCCGCCATCCACCTTCTTCGCGCGGGTGCGCATGGAGGAGGGGTCGGAGCCCGCATCGGGCTCGGTCAGGCCGAAGCAGCCGACCCATTCGCCGGTCCGCAGCTTGGGGAGAAACTTCTGCTTCTGCGCCTCGGAGCCATAGGCGTGGATGGGGAACATCACGAGGCTGGACTGCACGGAGAAGGCGCTGCGATAGCCGCTATCCACGCGCTCCACTTCGCGCGCCATCAGGCCGTAGGCGACGTAGCTGACGCCGGCGCAGCCATAGCCTTCCAGCGTGGCGCCGAGAAAACCCTGCTCGCCGAAGGCGTTCATGATGGAGCGGTCGAAGGTCTCGTGCCGGTTGGCCATCAGCACGCCGGGCATCAGGCGATCCTGGCAGAAGGCGCGGGCGGCGTCGCGGATCATCCGCTCGTCTTCGGTGAGCTGCTCATCCAGCAGGAAGGCGTCGTCCCACTGGAAGGGCGCGGGCTTGGAGGATTTGATGGCGGGCGAGACGACGTTCATGTGCTTCTTCCTTCCGGCGGTGCTGGCGCGCTGGCTTTAACACGCCTCAATTGGGCAGGGCCATGGCCCGCGCAAGCCTCCCATTCAGCGGCGAAATAGGCGCAAACACCGCCTATGCGATCGTCGCAACCCAGCAGACCCGCCCGCGCGCCCGGCATGGGGCGCGAGGCGCGTCAGGCGGCGGCCTCGGTCCCCTCGGGGGCGGTGACCTCGGCCGGCGTCTCGGCGGGCTGGTCGGCCGCCACCGTCTCGGCCGCCACCGCCTCAGGGGCCGGGCGCTTCGGGCGCGGGATGGGGATCAGCATGAAGGCGGGGATGCTGTCGCCGAAGCCGCGGACCGAGGGGCCCATGTCGTCGCGGTCACGCGCGCGGGGCGAGTCGTCGCGGTCACGCGCGCGGGGCGAGTCGTCGCGGTCACGCGCGCGGGGCGAGTCGTCGCGGCGCGGGCGCGGAGCCTCGTCGCGGCGCGGGCGGGGAGCCTCGTCGCGCGGCGGGCGGGGCGCGCCGGCATCGGCACGGTCGCGGCGCGGGCGGTCGTCGCGACGAGGGCGATCCTCGCGCGGCTCGGCGGCGCGGGGCGCCACCTCCTCGACGTCGGCCAAGACGGCATCCTCGGCATCGCGGCGCGGGGCACGGCCCCTGGCGTCACCACGACCCTTGCCCTCACCCCGGCCTTCACCACGATCACGGCCACCACGGCTGGGCTCCGGCCGGCCAGCCGGGCGGGCACCGCCTCGGCCGCGCCGGCGTGTCGCCGCCTCGGCGATCTCGGCCTCGGACACGACATCCAGGCCGTCCACCTCCATGCGCGGGATCGCGGCACCGGTCAGCTTCTCGATCGCCTGGACCAGCTTCCCGTCATCCGCCGTCGCGATGGTGTAGGCATGGCCCTCGCGCCCCGCGCGGCCCGTGCGGCCGATGCGGTGGACGTAATCCTCGGAGTGGAAGGGCACGTCGAAGTTGAAGACGTGGCTGAGGCCGCCGATGTCGAGGCCGCGCGCGGCCACGTCGGAGCAGACCAGCAGCCGGATTTCATTGGCCTTGAAGGCGTTCAGCGTGGCGAAGCGGGCGGACTGGTCCATGTCGCCATGCAGCGCGCCGACCGAGAAGCCGTGCCGCTTGAGCGACTTGTAGAGGATGTCCACCTCGATCTTGCGGTTGCAGAAGATCAGCGCGTTCTGCACCTGCTCGCGCCGGATCAGGCGGCGCAGCGCCTCGCGCTTGTCGCGGTCCTGCACGTAGAGCACGCCGGTCGTGATCGTCGTGGCCACCGTGGCGGGGCGGGAGACGGTGATGGTCTTGGGGTTGCTCAGGAAGGCATCGCTGAGGCGGCGGATCTCGGGCGCCATGGTGGCCGAGAAGAACAGCGTCTGCCGCAGTTTCGGAATGATCTGCACGATCCGCTCGACATCGGGGATGAAGCCCATGTCCAGCATGCGGTCGGCTTCGTCGATCACCAGCAGCTTGCAATCGGCCATGAGGATGCGGCCGCGATCGAACAGGTCGAGCAGGCGGCCGGGCGTGGCGATCAGCACGTCCACGCCTTTTTCCAGCACGTCGCGCTGGTCGTTCATGCTCTCGCCGCCGATCAGCAGCGCGTGGTTCAGGTTGAGGTACTTGCCGTATTTCACGAATTGCTCGGCCACCTGGAGGGCGAGCTCACGCGTCGGCTCCAGGATCAGGCTGCGCGGCATGCGCGCCTTGGCCCGGCTGCC
>JAIYCD010000130.1 GCA_027488195.1 Acetobacteraceae bacterium
ATCCGGCCCCGGATCGCCGATCGGCTTGCCCCACATGTCGAGCTTGCCTTCGCTGGGCCGCTCGAAGCCGCCGATCATGCGCAGCAGTGTGGACTTGCCGCAGCCGGAGGGCCCGATCAGGCAGACGAATTCGCCCTTGCGGATGGAGAGCGTCGCATCCTCCAGCGCCACGATGGGCTGACCCTGGAAATCGAAGCGCTTCGTGACATGCGTGATGTCGAGGATGTTGAGCGGTTCAGCCGCCATGTTGCGGACTCCAGCGCAGCAGGCGCTTGCCGATCAGTTGCACCACGTAGTCCGAGAGGTAGCCCAGCAGCCCGATGGTGATCATGCCGCTGATGACGATCTCGGTGCGGGAGAGCTGCCGCGCCTCCATGGTGATGGCGCCCGGCCCGGTCTGCACGCCCGTCATCTCGCCCACCACGATCACCACCCAGGCAAAGCCGAGGCCGAGGCGCAGCCCCGTGAAGATCGCGGGCAGCGCGGCCGGCAGCACCACCTACCAGAACAGCGCGGAAGGCGAGGTGCCCAGCATGCGCGCCGCCTCGAACAGGCGCGGCTCCACGTTGCGCACCCCGAAGATGGTGTTCACCAGGATCGGGTAGAAGGCGCCGAGGAACACCAGGAAGAAGGCCGAGCGCGGCCCGATGCCGAAGACGATCATGGCGAGCGGCAGCCAGGCCGTCACCGGAATCGGCCGCATCAATTGCAGCGTCGGGTCGAGCAGCGCGCGCACCAGCCAGATGCGCCCGATCATCATGCCCAGCGGCAAGGCAAGGGCGGCGGCCAGCGCGAAGCCGCCATAGACGCGGCTGACGCTCGCCACCGCGTGCTCCAGCAGCGTGCGCGAATAGAGATCGTCCCAGACACCGCCGAAGGCGAGGTCCCAGAGCTGGATGCCGACATCCAGTGGCGGCGGGATGAGGCTGAAGGCCCGCCCCGTCGTGGAGAAATGCCAGAAGGCGAGGAAGAGCAGCGGCGCGCAGAGGGCGAGCAGAAGCCCGCGCGCGCCGCCCAGGCCGGATTGCGTGCTCACGCCGTGCGCGCCAGCTCGTCCGAGAAGCGGGTGTTGAAGAAGGTGTTGAAGTCGGGCAGCGCGCGGATCTGCTGCAGCTCCAGCATGTGCTGGGCGTAGGTGCGGCTGCGCTCGACCATGAGCGGCGTCATGCGCCAGTTGAGCTCGACATTCTCGATGCTGATCTCAAGCGCCGGGCGCTGCATGCCCAGGCGCTGCACCGCCATCTCGATCGCGGCCGACCGGTTGGCCGAGGCGAATTCCGAAGCACGGCGATGCACACCCAGCATGGTGGCGCAGAGCGCCGCATTGCGCTGCGTCGTCTCGAAATGCGTGCCGAAGATCATGTTCAGCGTGCCCATCGGCGTGGAATAGGGGAATTCCACCACCTTGCCGATGCCGGTCACCTGGCTGATCCCCGGGCCTGGCTCGGCGCCGACATAGGCGTCGATGTCGCCACGGGCGAGGGCGGCGTGCATTTCGGAAAAACTCACGCGCACGCTGGTGATGTCGCGGATGTTCATCCCCTCCATGCGCAGCCGCTCGCGGATGAAGACCTCCTGCGTCGAACCGGGCCAGATGCCCACGCGGCGGCCACGCAGGTCGGTCAGTGTGTTGATCGGGCCATCCCGGCGCGCCACCACGGCCATGCCCTTGTCGAAGCAGGAGCCGATGACGGTCACGGGCTCGCGCGCCGCGGCACCCAGGATGCCGGCCGCGATGCCGAAGGCGCCGAAATCGACGGAGCGCGTGACGACGGCGTTCTTGCCCTCGGTCGGGCTCTCGAAGGGGATGACCTCGATGGTCATGCCCTCGGGCATGAAGCGGTCATAGAAGAAGGGGGTGATGGAGTGGATCAGGCGCAGCGCGCCCATGCGGACGCGCGTGCCCTGCGCGGCGACGATGGCGGGCGCGGCGAGCGTGGCGGCAGAGGCGGCCAGCAGCGTGCGGCGATGAAGGCTCATGTTGGGCGCTCCCATTTGATTCGTGACGGGAGCGGTTTTTGGCCGGGGGAGTGGGCGGGGCAAGGCCGATTCCCGGCTGCTCTGCCCCCGGCCAGCAGGGAATTGCCTCTCGCACGGGCAATGCGCCCATGCGGGAGGCAGCGCCTCAGCCCGTGATCACGCGGATGGGTGCGCCCGCCTGGAAAGCCTCGATCGCTTCCACTGCGCCTTGGAAGTAGCTGCGGTAATTCTCCTCGGTGACGTAGCCCAGATGCGGCGTCAGCACCGTGTTCGGCGCCTTCAGCAGCGGGTGGTCGGAGGGCAGCGGCTCGATGTCATAGACGTCGATGCCGGCCCGGATGCGGCCCGCATGCAGCGCCTCCAGCAGCGAAGGCTGGTCCACCAGCGGCCCGCGCGAGGTGTTCATCAGCATCGCCCCCGGCTTCATGGCGGCAAGCTCGGCCGCGCCCACGATGCCGCGCGAGCGGTCGGAAAGGATGAGGTGCAGCGTCACCACATCGGCCTGCGCGAAGAGTTCATGCTTCTCCACGCGGGTGGCGCCCACGGCGGCGGCGGCCTCGGCCTTCAGGTTGGTGCTCCAGGCGATGACCTTCATGCCGAGCGCCTGGCCCACCTTCGCGACCTTGGTGCCGAGCTTGCCCAGCCCCACCACGCCCAGGGTGCGGCCTTCGAGGCCGACACCCAACGCCGTCTGCCACCCGCCCGCATGAAGTGCTGACACCTGCTCGGGGATGCGCCGCGCCAGCGAGAGGATCAGGCCCCAGGTCAGGTCCACCGTCGGCGCGCCGAAGCTGGGCGTGCCGGAGAAGACGATGCCGCGCTCGGCGCAGGCCTCGGCGTCGATGCCGCGGTTGCGCTCGCCCGTCGTGATCAGCAGCTTGAGGTTGGGCAGGCGCTCGATCAGCGCGCGGGGGAAGGGCGTGCGCTCGCGCATCGCGAGGATCGCATCGAAGGGCGCGAGGCGCTGCACCAGCGCTTCCCGGTCGGCGATGGTGTCGCGAAACACGGTCTTCTCGAGGCCCGGCAGGCGGTCCCAGGGGCCCATGGAGAGGGTCACGTCCTGGTAGTCGTCGAGAATGGCGAGGCGCTTCAATTCGGGCATGTCGTGCTCCCTGGGGGTCAATCCGTCAGGGCGCGAAGGGCATTGAGAATCACCGCGACGTCAATGGCCTCCTGGATCAGTGCGCCCTGCACGGGGCTCAGATACCCGAAGGCCGCCAGCACCATGCCGAGGCTGGAAAGGCCGATGCCGATGGTGACCGATTGCAGCGCGATCGCCCGCGCGCGCCGGGCGGCGCCCAGCGTGCCGGCCAGGTGCCTGAGCCCGTCCACCAGCAGCACCGCATCCGCCGCCTCGGCCGCCGCCGCGCCCTTGGTGGCAATGGCGACGCCGACATCGGCGGCGGCGAGCGCCGGCGCGTCGTTCAAGCCATCGCCCAGCATCAGCACCGGGCCATACGCGCGCGCGGCCGCCACCAGCGCCACCTTGTCGGCTGGCGCTTGCCGCGCATGCGCCGCATCGGCGCCGATGGCCGCCCCCGCCGCACGCACCGGGGCCGCGGCATCGCCCGAGGCGAGGATGATGCGCCCGATCCCCTGCGCGCGCAGCGTCGCGATGGTCGTGACCGCATCCGGGCGAAGCTGGTCGGCGAAGACAAGGGTGGCGGCCTGCGTGCCATCCAGCGCCACGGCGCAGCGCATCGCCCCCTCCGGCACCGGGCCGACCGGCAGGGCCGGCGCGCCCGTCATCTCGGCCACCCAGTTCGGCCCGCCCACCGCGACGCGCCGGCCCTCGACCAGGCCGGTCAGCCCCTCACCCGGCACCTCGTGCACCTCCTCTGGCACGCTCAGTGCCAGGCCGCGGGCGCGGGCGGCGGCGACCAGGGCGCGGGCGATGGGGTGCTCCGAGGCCTGGTCGAGCGAGGCGGCGAGGCGCAGCGCCTCCTCGGGACCGGTCATCGCCACCAGCGCGGGCGCGCCCGCCGTGATCGTCCCGGTCTTGTCGATGACCAGCACGCGAATCCGCGCCATCGCCTCCAGCACCGCGGCCGATTTCACCAGCACGCCGAGCTTCGCCGTGCGTGAAAGCCCCGCCAGCAGCGCGACGGGTACTGCGAGGATGAGCGGGCAGGGGGTGGCGATGACCAGCACGGCCAGCGCCCGCTGCGCTTCGCCGGTCAGCGCCCAGGCGGCGCCTGCCAGGGCCAGGGTGAGGGCCAGGAAGCCCAATGACCATTGGTCGGCCAGCCGCGCCATGGGTGCCCGGCTATCGGCCGCCGCCTGCACCATCCGCACGATGCCGGCATAGGTGCTGGCCGCCGCATCCGTGGTGGCACGGAGGTCGAAGGCATCGCCCGCATTGGCGCAGCCCGAGAGCATCGCCTCGCCCTGCGCGACGCGCACCGGCATGGGCTCGCCGGTCAGCGCCGCCGTGTCGAGCTGGGCCAGCGGCGAGGCGAGGGTGCCATCCACCGGCAGCACCGCGCCCCGGCGGATCAGCAGCAGGTCGCCCACCGCGATGTCCTCGATGGGGATTTCGGTCAGCGCACCGTCATCATGCCGCAGCGCGGTGCGGGGCTGGCGGGCCAGCAGCGCCGTCATCTCGGCGCCCGCGCGGCGATGGGCGTAGTCTTCCAGATACTGCCCGCCCGCATACATCAGGGCCACGATGCAGGCCGCCAGCGGCTCGCCCATCGCGAGGCCCGCCGCCATGGCGAGGGCGGCGATCAGATCGAGGCCGAAGCCGCCCTGGCGCAGGCTGCGGATCATCTCGGCCACCAGCAGGACCAGGACGGGCAGCGTGCCCATGGCGAGCGCGATCTCAGGCCGCCCGCCCACCCACCAGAGCAGGGCGCCCGCCAGCAGCCCCAGCAGCGGACAGGCGACGAGCAGGCGCCGGTCCGCCAGCGGGTTCACACCCGCACCGCTTCCCCGGCGGCGCGGAGTGCGGCGGGCAGCGGCACCGTCTCGGATTGCGCGGCGCGCTTCACATAGACATGCGTGAAATGCCCCTCCGCCGCCGCCTGCTCATCGTCATTGCGGAACAGCGCCAGCGCATAGGTGATGGAGGAGGTACCGAGCCGCGTGACGCGCAGCCCGCCCGTGATCTCATCCGGGAAGGCCAGCGGGGCATGATAGCGGCAGCCGGTCTCGACGACGAGGCCGACATGCTCGCTCGTGCCCAGGTCCAGCACGCCATGCGCCAGCAGGAACCGCGCCACCAGCGTGTCGAAGAAGCTGTAGTGCTGCACGTTGTTCATGTGGCCGTAGATGTCATTGTCCATCCAGCGCGTGGGCATGGAGAGGAACCACCGATAATCGGCCCGCATGCCGGGTGGCGTCCTCACGACAGCGCCTCCGTCACCACCGCCTCATCCACGCAGAGGTCGAAATCCGGAATATGCGGCAGGGCGCCGGCGCGGATCATCGCCTCGCCCAGCGCCTGGAAGGCCGCGCGCGGCATGTGCGGCCCATCGGTCCAGAGGCCCGATTCCTGGTAGCGCGCCACCGCCCGCTCCCGCGTCGCATGGGGCAGATCGGGGAAGCGGGCTTCCAGCAGGGTGGCGATCTCGGCCGGGCTCGCGGTCTCGATCCAGCGCAGCGTCTCGGCCAGGGCGCGCACCATGCCGCGCATCGCCTCGCGCCGGGCCGTCAGAGTCGCGGTCGTGCTGTAGAGCGAGCTATAGGCCATGGGCCCGGTGCTGGCCTGGCTGAACCAGACGGCGCCGCCCGCCTCCTCCACCTGCGAGGCGAAGGGCTCGAAGACCTGGATGGCGTCGAGCTTGCCGTCCAGCAGCGAGGCGACGTTCTCCGCCATGGTGCCGCCCGCGCGGTCCTTCACCTTGCGGCCGCCGGCCCGCGCCACGGCATCGGCCAGGCACCAGACGGGCGTGGGGACCTCCGTCACCAGGCCCAGGCGGAAGCCGTTGAGTTCGGCCAGATGCAGCCCCTCCCGCGAGGAACGCCCCACGATGAGGAAGGGGTCGCGCATGATGACGGCGCAAAAGGCCGTGAGCGGAGAGGCCGGGTCCGCCGCGCGGTGCTGCATGACGCGCATCGGCCCGCTCCAGGCGAGGTCGGCGCGGCCTTCCAGCACGGCCTCGGCGGCGAGGGTGGGGGTGCCGGCGGTCTCCATCCGCAGATCCAGCCCGGCCCTGGTGAAGGCGCCGCGCGCCTCCGCCAGGTAATAGGGGGCGTAGAACAGGGCGCGGAACGGCTCGGCGAGGATCAATGTCTCTGGCATCCGGGCAGCATGCGGCGGATTCGGCGCGGATTCCACTCCTCCTCCCCCAGTTGGGGCTTCGCTGGCGGCTCGGGGGCGGCTATCACACGGGCTTCACCTTGTTGCCCGGGAAACCCTTGGACCCCATGACCGCCGAAGCGAGGCCCGTTCAGCCCAATTCTGGCTCGATCACCGAGACCTTCCGCCTGCGCGGCAGCAACTACAGCCTGCTGACGCTGCGGTTGCTGACGGGCGATGTCCAGGCGGTGCTGCCCGCGCTGGGGGATCAGTTCCGGAAAGCGCCCGGCTTCCTGCGCTACGCCCCCATCGCCATCAGCCTGGATGACCTGGGCGGCGAGCAGGTGGATTTCCCGGCGCTCGTCGCGGGCCTTCGCGCGCTCGAGATCCTGCCGATCGGCGTGGTGGGCGGGCCGCAATTGCTGCGCGCCGCCGCCGCTGGCGCCGGCCTGCCCACGCTGCGCCCGGCCGGCCAGCGCGAGACGGAGGTGGAAGCGCCCTCGCCCGTGGCCGCCCCCCCCGTCGCCATGGCGCCCGAGCCGCCGCGCCCCGCCCCTGCCGCGCGCAGCATGGTGGTGACGCAGAACATCCGCGCGGGCCAACGCATCTATGCCGAGGGGAGCGACCTCATCATCGTGGGCTCGGTCAATGCGGGGGCCGAGGTGCTGGCCGATGGCAACATCCACATCTATGGCGCACTCCGCGGCCGGGCGCTGGCCGGCGCGTCGGAGGATGGCGAGGCGCGCATCTTCGCCCAGAATTTCGACCCGGAGCTGGTGGCCATCTCCGGTTTCTACGCGGTGCGCGAGGGGCTGACCCCCGCCTCCATCGGCCGCGGGGTGCAGGTGCGCCTCGATGGCGAGCAATTGCGATTCGACCCTTTCGGCTGAGGCCGGATTTCCATTCACGAAGGAACAACAGCATGGCGCAGGTGATCGTCGTCACATCGGGCAAGGGGGGCGTGGGCAAGACCACCAGCTCCGCCGCCTTCGCCACCGGCTTGGCGCAAC